>DAIOSZ010000222.1:0-5297 GCA_036752305.1 Burkholderiaceae bacterium | reverse complement strand
TCCACCGCGGGTGCGATCAGCCGATCCGCGGCGCGAAGCGCCAGCGCATCCCGTGCCCGGGCGATGGCGACATGCTCCAGATGGCCGCCGCCCACCGTGCCGTCCACGGCATCCGAGGTCACGCCCATCCAGGCGCCGACTTCACGCGGGACGGAACCTTCCGTGCGCTCGACGGACACCAACACGCCGTGAGCCCCCGCCGTGAGGCGCGCGACAAAGCGCTCCAAAGGATCAGACAGCCAACGCATCCGGCTATTGTGGGGGCAGGCGTACTGCCCTTGGAGTCCGGGTGGCATGCCGCGCATAGGCCTGACAATAGCGCCCTGTCCACGTTCGCCCCAAGCCCATGCCCACCGCTCCTTGTCACGCCCTGCCTCGCTCGACCCGTCGGCGCCTGGGCGCCACGATCTCCGCGCTGATGCTCGTCGCGGGCTGCACGGCGCCTACGCCCACTCCGCCATCGATACCGGGTGGGCCCGAACCGGCCCCTCGCCCTCCCCAGACAGGCGTGACCGCGCCAGAACCGGGTGCCCCCGCGCTTGCACCACGCCCAGTTCAGGCCCCGCCATCCCTGGCCCGCACGCCACGCGAGTTCCGCCGGGACGCGGCCGCGCACCTGTATCAGGTCAATGCCGATCGGATTTACAAAGGAAAACTGCCGCCCCTGCTGTACGCCATAGGCGTCCTGGAGGTCCACATCGACGAGCGCGGCGGGGTGGAGCGCCTGCATTGGCTGCGTGCACCGCGTCACGCGCCGGAGGTGATCAAGGAAATCGAGCGTACCGCCCGCGCCGCCGCGCCCTACCCTCGCGCCTCGCGACTGGGCAGGGTCGTGTACACCGACACGTGGCTGTGGGACAAAAGCGGCAGCTTTCAGCTCGACACGCTGACCGAAGGACAACTGGCCGGCTGAAAGCCCGCATCAGCGCTTGTCAGCGCTCGGGAAAAACAAGGATTCGCCGCCGACCTGGTAACCCGCGATGGTTGCCTGCCCCTGCGCCGACACCAGCCAATCGGCGAACGCCTGCGCGGCGGCTAGCTTGACGTGCGGATGCCTGGCCGGGTTGACGACGATGACGCCATACGGATTGAACAACCGCGGGTCGCCCTGGACGACGATCGTCAGATCGGCCCGATTCTTGAAGGCCAGCCAGGTGCCCCGATCCGACAGCAGGTAGCTGCCAGTGGCGGCGGCCATGTTGAGCGCCGGCCCCATGCCGCAGCCGCATTCGCGGTAGCCGCTGCCCTTGGCCGTGTCCTTGCCCGCCAGCTTCCAGTAACGCAGTTCCGCGGCGTGCGTGCCGCTCTTGTCGCCGCGCGAGACGAACGGTGCGTTGGCGTTGGCCAATTTGACAAACGCCTGAACCACGTCGCTGCCGGCGGCGGCGGCCGGATCGGCCTTGGGGCCCGCCACAATGAAGTCGTTGTACATGACCGGCATGCGCTTGAGGCCAAAACCCTGCTTGACGAACTCCTCCTCGGCCGCCGGATCGTGGACCAACAGCACGTCCGCGTCGCCTCGCCGGCCCATGTCCAGCGCCTGTCCCGTGCCGAGCGCAACCACCTTGACCGCAACACCTGTCGCCTTGGTGAACGCCGGCAGCAGATGGGAAAACAAGCCGGACTGCTCGGTCGAGGTGGTCGAGGCCAGCACGATGGACGCGGGGGCCTGCGCGCCGGCCGTCGCGCAAAACGCTATCAATAAGCTAGCTGCCCATGGTTGCCAAATGGAAAAATATCGGCGAAATCTTAAGAAAACATGGATCATGCAAGCTCTCCTTTGAGAAAACCATGCGCGGCCGGGTGACTGAGCGCCAGGCCGGGATCGCCAAACAGGCGCTGAGTCGGCAGATCGGCCATCACACGCCCCGACTCCAGATACACCACGCGAGTGGCCAAGCGCTTGACCTGCCCGAGGTTGTGGCTGGCAAAAACCAAAGCCGGCGCGTCGGGCTTGCCGATCAACTCGTGCAGCAGCCGCTCCACTTCCCCCTTGGCATGCGGATCGAGATTGGCCGTTGGCTCGTCGAGCAGCAGCAGATCTGGCCGCGCGACGCGCGCGCGCGCCAGCGCCAGCCGCTGCTGCTGGCCGCCCGACAGCTCCGGTGCGGCCTGCCCGGCCTGCGCGGCAAGCCCCACCTCGGCCAATGCGGCATCGGCCCGCGACCACGTCGAGCGACGCCAGCGGGCGCCGCCGCCACAGCGCCAGCAGCAGGTTCTGGCGCGCGCTGCCGCGCCACATCCAAGGCCGCTGAAAAAGCATGGCCGCGCGCGTGCCGGCCTGGAGCAGGTGGAGTCCACCGGCCAATGGCAGCAGGCCATGCAAGGCTTTGAGCAGAGTGCTCTTGCCGCTGCCATTGGCGCCGATCAGCGCCACGCGCTCGCCAGGGGCAACTTCCAGGGTCAGGTTGCGCAGAACGAGGTTTCCGCCCAGGCGCACCGTGGCGTCCACCAGCCGAACCACACACACAGGTCCCGTCATGCGGCCAGCACCGTTTGGGGCGCGCCGCCCGGCGTGGCGAAGCGCCGCAACAGGCCAACCAGCGCGTGCAGCAGGAGCACCACTCCCAATAGCACCAGCCCCAGGCCCAGGGCCATCGGCAGGTCGCCCTTGGAAGTCTCCAGGGCAATGGCCGTGGTCATCACGCGGGTGTAGCCCTCGATGTTGCCGCCCACGATCATGACCGCGCCCACCTCGGACACCGCGCGGCCGAAAGCCGTCACCGCGACCACCATCAGCGCGTGACGTGCGTCCCAAGTCAACAACACGCTGCGGGTCCATGTTCCGGCCCCCAGCGAGGCGAGCTGTTCGCCGTAAGCCCTTTCAGCATCCTCGACCACTTGGCGCGTGAGTGCCGTGACCACCGGCAGCACCAGAACTGCCTGCGCCAGGACCATGGCCTTGAAACTGAACAACCAGCCCAGATGCCCCAGCGGCCCGGAGCGGGAAAGCAGCAGATACACCACCAGCCCCACCACCACCGACGGCAGCGCGAGCAAGGTGCCCAGCAGCATGAGTACGGCATCGCGCCCCCAAAAGCGCAGCACCGCAAGCCACGCGCCCAATGCCACGCCCAGCACGAGTGAACAGGCGCAAGCCAGCGCGCTGACGGTCAGGGATCGGCCCACGATAGACCACAGATGCCCATCACCCGTGACGATGAGCGCGAACGTGGTATGCAGGCTGTCGGAGAACGCGGACATGGGCGCGCCGACTGTAAAGCGCTATTGCGTCACGTCTTGTCCGTGATTTCTCGGTATGAAAGCGTGTTCATAGGACGGAACGGGGCATACTCCCACCATCCACCGTATGATCAAGAACAGCCTCAAATTCCAGCTTGCGCTCGTCTCGATCGTGCTCGGCGTGGCGCTGCTGGTCGTGCAGGCCATTTTGCAGTACCAGGCCTTGCGCGACGAGTTGGTGACCGCGCGCGAAGGGCAGCAGTTGGCGCTGATCACCGAATTCGCCGGGCGGCTCGATGATGAGCTCAAGGCGCGCGTGCGCGCGTTGACCGCCGCCGCGGCCGACATTCCGCAGCCCATGGCGACGACCGTGGCCGCGCAGGAGTCGTTTCTGGCCGGCCAGGGCGCGCTGCTGACCCTCTTCGACGATTTGTATCTGTTCAGTCCCAGCGGCGTGCTGCTGGCCGACTGGCCCGTGCGCCCGGGCCGACGGGGCCTGGACATGAAGGAGCGCGACTACATCAAGTCCGTCACCCTACACCCGGTGCCCTACATCTCCAAGCCGATACTCGGAAGAGCGACCAAGGAGCCGATCGTCGTCATCGCGGCGCCGGTTCTCGATGCGCGCGGGCAACTGGTGGCCATCATCGGCGGCGTGCTCAATTTGTACCGCTCGAACCTGCTGGGCAATTTCGTCAGGCGCCGCAACGGGGAGAACGGCTTCTTCTACGTGCTTTCCTCGGAAGGCCAGTTCATCGCGCACCCCCGCCACGAAATGGTTTTCCAGAACGCGGATCCGCCCAACCTGACCATTGGCGAGACGGACAGCACGGCCATGTCCGGGTCGGGCATCACACCAAACGGCAAGAGCCTCGTGACCTACATGAGGCTCCCCAGCACCGATTGGGTGGTCGCGGGATCGATGCCGATCGAGGAAGCGTACCGCTCGCTCGATGTGATTCGCCGCCGCATGCTGACCATCACGCTTGCGCTGATCCTGGTGTCGCTGCCGCTGCTGTGGTTCTTCGCGCGGCAACTGCTCGCGCCGCTCGATCGGCTGGCCGATGCGATGAGCGGTGCGGCCGCCCGCATGAAACCGGGCATGCAGGCGCTGCCGGTGCACGAGGCCGGCTCGGACGAGGTGCGCCAGGTGGCGCGGGCCTTCAACAACTTTCTCTCGGCCCGCAACATGGCCGAGGCCAATCTGGCGCAGAGCCAGCGGCGCCTGTCGCTGGTGGTGGAGAACGTCACCGATGGCATCTGGGACTGGGACATTCTGGCGCAGAACCTGTATGTCAACCCGGCCATGCGCGACATGCTGGAGCTGGAGCCAGGCCTGTACATCCAGACGCTGGACCAGGTATTGGGCGCGCTGCACCCCCAGGACGCGCAGGCGCTGCGCGCCGCCATCGACGAATGCCTGGCGGGTCGCCGCACGCTGGTTACCGGCGAGTACCGCGTGCCGCATCCCCACACCGGCTACACCACCTGGATCGCGGTGAGCGGGCGCATCGTGGCCTACGACAACACGCGCCGGCCACAGCGCATGCTCGGCACCATGGTCAACATCTCCTCGCGGCGCGAGCAGATGGAACAACTCGCGCAGGCCAAGGCCGAAGCCGAAGCCGCCAGCGAGTCTAAGAGCAACTTCCTGGCCAACATGAGCCACGAAATCCGAACGCCCATGAACGGCATCATGGGCATGACGGCGCTGTGCCTGCAAACCCCGCTGTCCGAGACACAGCGCGGCTATCTGGAGATGGTCGAGGCTTCAGCCAACTCGCTGCTGGCGGTCATCAACGACATCCTGGACTTCTCCAAGATCGAAGCCAGGCGCCTTGAACTTGATCCCCATGCCTACGATCTGTACGAAATGCTGCGCCAGACGATGCGCACGCTGTCGCTGCGCGCCAGCGAAAAGCAGTTGGAACTGGTGCTGGACATGGCCTCCGACGTACCCATGCGCGTGGTCGGCGATCCGGCGCGCCTGCGCCAGGTGATCACGAATCTGGTGGGCAACGCGGTGAAGTTCACGAGCCACGGGGAGATCGTGGTGCGCGTGGCGCCCGAGCCTGCGGCTCGTCCGATCGGCGCCAACGACTGGGCGCAGCCGG
>DAIOSZ010000221.1:0-5303 GCA_036752305.1 Burkholderiaceae bacterium | reverse complement strand
TCGCCCTGCTGGCCGCCAGCGGCTGCGGCAACCTCGGCACGGCCGCCGGTCCGGCGCCGCGAGCCGGCCCGCAAGCCGCTTGCGAAGCGCTGGCGGCACAGCCAGGCCTGCTGCCCGCGGCAACGCTGGATACCCGCTACTGGCCGCCCGGCCAGCGCCGCCCCGGCAACGCGAGCAGCGGCGATTTTCTCGGCGGCCACTGCGTCGTCACCGGCAGCATCGGCGCGCGCACCGGCGTGGACGGCAAGCCCTACGCCACCGGCTTTCAACTGAGCCTGCCGGACGGATGGAACGGGCGTCTGCTGTACCTGGGCGGCGGCGGCAACGACGGCATCCTGCGCGATACCTCGCTGTCTTCGTCGATCTCGATCGGCACGCCTTCGCCGCTGGGGCAGGGCTACGCCGTCGTCTCCACCGATGCGGGCCACCAGGGCCCAAGCGGCGTCTTCGGGCTCGACCCGGTGGCGCGCATCGACCATGCGTTCGCCTCGCATGAGAAAACGGCGCTTGCCGCGCGCCGCCTGATCGAGTGGCGCTATGGGCGGCTGCCAGACCGCTCCTACTTCTCGGGCTGTTCCGGCGGCGGGCGGCAGGGGATGATGTTCGCGCAGCGGTTTCCGGGGTTGTTCGACGGCATCACGGCCGGGGCGCCGGCGATGCGGGTTTCCAGCGGCGCCACGGTGGCCGCGATGTGGAACCACCAACAGTTCACCGCCGCCGCGCCGCGCGACGCCAGTGGCCAGCCCATTCTTGCGCGCGCCTTCAGCGACGCCGACCTGCAACTGGTTGCCCGTGGCATCAACGCCGCCTGCGACATGGCCGATGGGCTGGCCGACGGCATGGTCCACCACACGCAGGCCTGCCGTTTTGACGCCGCCACGCTGCAATGCCGGGGCGAGAAGACCGCGCAATGCCTGTCTCCCGCGCAGGTGCGGGCGCTGGGCGCCTACCTGGGCGGCCCCACGGACTCCCGGGGCCGGGCGCTCTATGCCGGCCAGCCGCCGGACCCCGGGCTGGCCGCCCCGGGCTGGCGCGCCTGGGCGCTGGGCAGCTCCGCCACGGCCAAGCCGGACTCGCGCTACGTGGCGCTGATGGTGGACGCGCTGGCGCATGAATTCTTCACCCCACCGCAGCCGGGGTTCGACCCGCTGACCTTCAATTTCGACACCGACCCCGCGCGCATGCAGTGGTTCTCGGCCATCTACGACACCTACGCCGACGACCGGCTCGACGCCTTTCGCGCGCGCGGCGGCAAGCTGATGCTGATCCACGGCATGGCGGACGCGATCTTTTCCGCCAACGACACGCTCGACTACTACCGGCGCCTGGCCGCCAACCACGGAGGAATGGCCGGCGTGCAGGGCTTTGCGCGCACCTTTCTGGTACCGGGCATGAACCATTGCTCCGGTGGACCGGCGACCGACACCTATGACTCGCTGCAAAGCCTGGTGGATTGGGTCGAGAAAGGCATCGCGCCCGATGTCATCCTGGCTCGCGCCGCCGCCACCCGCCGCGACATGCCCGGCCGCACCCGGCCGCTGTGCGCGTATCCGGCATATGCCCGCTATAAGGGGCAGGGCGATCCGGAGAACGCGGCCAATTTCGTCTGCACGGAGCCCTGAGATGAATCTTCCGACGCTGGATCTGCCGGTTCCCGACCTGCGCTTCTTTGCCGACCTGTCGGTCGAGGTGGCCGCGCCGCAGGACGTGGGCGACGTGCCTGCCGGGCGCCGCCGCGTCATTCCCATCACCGGCGGCCAGGTGCGAGGCGAGGGCTGGACCGGCCGGGTGCTCGGCGGCGGCGCGGACTATCAGGTGGTGGTGGGCGAAACCCTGGCCGAGCTCGACGCGCGCTATGTGATCGAGACCGACGCCGGCGAGCTCATCTACGTCTGCAACCAGGCGCGCCGCGCGGCCAGTGCCGAGGTCACCGCCCGTCTGATGCGCGGTGATGCGGTGGACCCGGCGCTGGTCTATTTCCGCTGCTGGCCTCGCCTGGAATGCGCCAGTGCGCGCTTGGCCTGGGTCAACGAGCGCTTGTTCCTGGGCACCGGCGCGCGCCGGCCGGGACGGGTCGAACTGAGGTTTTTCGTCGTCGAGTGAAGGGCCGGGCGCTCTGGCGCCGGTTCAAGCGCGTTTCGTCTCCCGTGCGGCCTCTACCATGGCCGCCAGTCCCTCGGGGTAGGGGGTCAGGCGAAAGTCCGGGTAGCGCTGCATGAAGCGGGCGCTGCTGAAGACATAGGCCTGGCGGTTCTGATAGAGCATTTCGTCCACCTCGCGCAGGATCGGCACGAAGCGCTTGAGCACCCACAGCAGCGCCGCGGGCATGGCAGCGACGGTTTCCGGCGCGCCGATGAGCCGGGCCGAGTGCGCCAGCAATTGACGGGGTGTTGGAGCCGGGCCCATGGCTTGCGGCGCCTCGCCCCAGGCGGCGGTTGGCAGATGCCAGGCCTGCTGCCAGGCGCCGGGATCGAGCGCCAGCTGCACCTGCGCGCGCGCGGCATCGTCCGTGTAGGTGAGACTGTGCGGCAGCTCCGGGTCCCCCAGCCATTGGGCGCCTTTCCCTTGCAACTGCCGGGCAATGCCAGTGGCCAGCAGCATGGAATTGACGGCGCCGGGGCCGTAAAAATCGGCGCAGCGCGCGATGACCCAGCGCAACCCCCGCTCTGCCGCCGCGCGCTCAATCTGGCCCAGCAGCGCCAGGCGGATCGCGCCCTTGCGCGAGGGCGGATGGCGTGGATGCTCCTCGGCAATCGGGTTTTCCAGCTCGCGTTGGGGGTCACCCGTGCCGTAGGCGTAGATGTTGTCAAAGAAGACCAGCACCGCTTCCTGTGTCAGCGCCGCCGCGATCGCGTTGTCCATCACGCGCGGCCAGTCGCGCTGCCAGACGGCGGTGTCGTAGGGCAGGCCAAGCGTGAGGTGAAGGTGCGAGGCGCCTTGCGCGGCTTGCACAAAGGCTTCACGGTCGAGCGCATCGAGGGCGATGCGGGGGCAGGGCGCGGGGCTACCGGATTTCGGCCCCCCGCGACTGGCCAGTTGGCAAGCCAGGCCCCGCGCCGCCAGATCGGCCGCCACGGCCTGGCCGATGACGCCGTCGCCGACGATGAGGTGGAAAGCGGTGCTCATGAAACGCTCCTTCGAGAATCGGACGCTACGCCGCGGCCAGGGATGGCAAGCGCCGCGCGATTGCCGCCAGACCGCGCCAGCTCGCCCCCGCGCTGGCCTGCCGCGCGGTCATGCCATTGAGCGCAAAAGCCTCGGCGTAGCGGCGCGTGAGCGCGGGCTCGCCGACGAGGATGGGGCTGGCATCGTTCGCGTACCAGCCGCTGGTCCGCATGGCGCGCAACTCCTCGCCGATTACCAAGCCTGAAAGGTAGCTCGGCAATGCGTCAGCAGCCATCTGACCGAACAGCGCCAGCGCGCGCGCTCCAAAGGCACTGGACAGCAGGCTGCCCTCCTCGGCCGCCACGCGCACGCCGCGCGCGAAAGCGGCCGCATCGGGCTCGGGCTCGACCTCGGGCAGCATGCGCGCGAGGACGGACTGGCGGCGCAGCAGTGCGTAGAACTCGCCCGTCATGCAGGTGCGAAAGCGCAGGATGCGCCCCTCGTCCACCCGCGCCCATTTGCTGTGCGTGCCGGGAAGCACGAAAAGCCCGCCGCGAGCATCGGTTTCCGCCAGCGCGCCGAGGATTTGCGTTTCCTCGCCGCGCATCACGTCGGGCGCGGCATCGCCGCCCTGGCCCCGGTTGAGCACGCCCGGCACCAGATAGGCGGGCAGGCCGAACGGAGTTTCACCGGCCACGCGCAGGGCCTGATCGGCCAATTGCGCCCCTCCGGCCGGGCAGTCGGCGTAGGGCGCTTCCGCCCAGCCCTGGCGGCTGCCCGCCATGCCGGCGATCACGAAGGCACGCGCGCCGCTGCCCTCCCAACCGGTACAGAAATGGGTCAACGCCGCCGCGTGCGTGCCCGGCGCCAACGCCAGCGCACCGGGGCCGCCCGCGCGCTGCTCGATCACCGCGCCCGTTGGATCGAGCAGCGCCACGCGCAGCGCGCTCGTGCCCCAGTCGGCGGCAATCAGCCAGCACTCAGGCATGCTGACCCAGCCGCATCGGGCCCGGGGTGAAGACGCGCGGGTCCATGGTGCGCAGATCGTGTGCCACGGCCACGTCGGCCCCGCAATGCGCGAGCACGTCACGCGTGAGATCGATGCCTGGGGCGATTTCGATCAAGGTCAGGCGCGGCGGCCCACCCGCGTGGGTGCGCATCTCGAAGACCGCCCGTTCGGTGAGTACGCGCACCGGCGTGCCCTTGCCCGCCACGTGGACGCCGTTGAACGACAGGTGCGAGACGCGCTCGACGAGTTTTTGCACCCGGCCTTCCTGCTCGATCACGAGCCGGCCTGCCTCGCCGCGCGCCTTCAGGCCCGAAGCGGTGAGCGTCCCCATGAATACGACCGCCCGCGCGCTTTGCGTGATGTTGATGAATCCCCCCACGCCCGCGATGATCTGCTGCTCGCCCTCGCCAAAGCGGCTTACGTTGACGTTGCCGTCGCCGTCGAGTTCGGCCATGCCGAGTATGGCCAGATCGATGCCGCCGCCTTCATAAAAGTCGAATTGCGCGGGCTGGTCGATCACGGCTTCCGGATAGCGGGACGCACCGAACGACAGTCCGTCGGCCGGTGTGCCGCCCACCGGGCCGGACTCGACCGTGAGTGTGAAGCCCGCCAGGCCCTCGGCGTGCGCGAGCGCGCCCACGGCGGCTGGCATGCCCACGCCGAGGTTGACCACGCGCGGGCGCCGCTCGGCCAGTTCCAGGACCGCGCGGCGCTGGATGATCGCGCGCGCATCCAGCACTGGCGCGGCGGGCGCCGGGGCCGTGGGCGTGTCGTCGTCGCCGCGCCAGGGATGCAGGTAGCTTTCGTTGTGCGCCTCGCCAAAGGTCATCAGGTGTTCGGCCGGGTCTTCGCAGACCACTACCACGTCCACCACCAGGCCGGGCACGCGCACGTCGGCCAGGCGCTCGTGGCGCGCAACCAGGCGCTTGACCTGCGCGATGACGATGCCGCCGCTGGCGCGCGCGGCCTGTGCGATGGCGAGCAGTTCGTGGTGAAAGGCTTCCTCCTCGGTCGAGAGGTTGCCGCGCGGATCGCTGCTGGTGGCGCGGATCAACGCGCAGTGGATGGGAAAGGCGGGATAGAACAGCATGTCCTGGCCGCGAAACTCCAACGCCTCCACCCAGGGCTTGGCGCCGGCCGCCTGCGCGGCGCGGGCGCGCGCATTGACCGCGCCGCCCTCGTAGCGCGC
>DAIOSZ010000220.1:0-5307 GCA_036752305.1 Burkholderiaceae bacterium | reverse complement strand
CACCGCTTGAGAACGCCAGCAAAATCAATCAGTTAGCGGGTGTTTCTTGAGAGAGAGGCATCACTGCGGCCTGCTCCCCGTGCTCGCTCAAATGCAAGCTGAAGCGCTGTCTTCGGAGGGGCGTCCTCCTGCCGACGCGAACGTTGGTTTGGCAGTGATAGCTGTGATCGGGGAAGCGCTCGGTGACGGTCGGGTTGCGGCTTGGCAGGGGCTTGCTGAGCATGGCAGTTCGGACGACCAGCCTCCAATGCGTCTTTTAGGTGGCGATAGGCGATCACCTTGAAGACCTTGAAGGCTCCGCTCTGGTGCTGAACAGTCGAAATCAGAAAAGTTGCGTCGTCTCGTCGCTTGAGCTGGTACGGTGCTCGAACTATGAAGCTCTTCTCGTTCACGAAGAGCGCTAGACGGGTGTCTCCAAAATAGCCACTGATCGCCGCATATGCTCCGGGTGGAATCAACGCGAAGTTTTCACAGATGAATGGCGCCCATTCGTCGTCCTGCCATCGGTATCGAGTGGTTCCTGCAAACGCGACTGAGGACAACGGGTTGCGTTGCGCAAAGCTCGGAGGTGACGAACCGGCGCTTCGTGTGTCAGTGCACGGATGCTTGGGCCATGGCGGACCGAGCTCATCAAAGAAGACTCGGCCTCCGTCCGGCGACTGATAGAAGAACACAGCCGCTTGGCATACGGGGCACCGGGCACTTGGATTTGTGTATCCCCTTGACTCAGATTGGTAGTGGGCTCTGGCCCAGCTGGCGAACGAAGGCAAGGATGCCTCGTGCGCGCCATATCCGCCAGATGATTGGCCGAGATGGCCTTCTCCGCCCCACCCGCAGCGGCAGTTGATTGGGTGATTCCAAGCGTTGCACATCGCGTGCGTTGGATTGTGATGCCTACTTGTGGTTTATCTGACCAAACACCGGATACCCACAAGCGCAGTCGTTAAACAAGGTCTCATGGCGTCCTAAAAAAGTGTTTGAAGTCAATCCTGCAAACCAGCACACTGTATGTATGAACAGGCATAACGGATCGGACAAACCTGACTGGGTACCTACCCGGTCCGTCAAGCTGCTCGATCAGGCGCGCGAACGGTTCCGCTACCTGCATGTCAGCCTACAGACTGAGAAAGCATATGTCTACTGCCCGCACCGCCGCTCGCCAACCGTGACCCCGGGGCGGGCTCTCACGGCCTTGGCGCGCCGCTCCCCCAAAAACCCGCTTGCAAGGCCGCCTGCATGTCCTGCGGCAGCGTGGCGACACCGCGTACCGTGCCCGGGCCGCCGCTGCGCCAATGGACCGCGTAGCCGCGCTGCTCCTGAAGGGTGGCCGGGGCATACCGCGCAAGGCGCAGCACGACCTCGGTGCCGCCTTCGACCAGCGCGGCGGAGGCGAGCAGCCGGACGACGGGACCCAGTTCGCGCACCTCCACCCCGATCACCCGCTCATGGGCGCCAGGACCCGCGCCGGGCAGCAGCGCGGGCGGCAGTTGCGCCACGCGGCGCAGTTCGGTGCGGGCGAAGCAATCGCCCCGGTCAAAAAATGCCCGCAGCCCGGCGGCGGCGGCGTCTTCACGGGCCGCCACGTCTTTCTGGTCCGCCCGCCAATGCGGCGCCCAGAGCACCAGCGCGGAAGCCGCGGGATCACACAGCGGCGCCTGCGGCGAGGGCGTGAGCGTGGCCGTGGTCTGCGTGGCGCAGGCGGTCAGCAGCGCCAGCGCGGGCACGAACGCCGCAGCAGCGACGCTTTTTGCCGCGCAGGCTCCCAGGGAGGAAAGAGAACGCATGGATGAGAGTGAGTGACGGGTGATGGATGACGACGGTGCGCGGCTCCGGTGTGGCTTGGAGCGGGCAACAGGGAACTCCTAAAATTATAGCTGCCCGTGGTTATTTTTACTGGAAAATATGCGCAATCCATGGAAAAAATGACGCTTCAAAGATCGTGATTTTGTAGATTGATCTACAAATATGTAGCAACATCTACAAAATTTTCGATTTGGCACCGGAAAATGCGCCCGCAGAGATCATTTTCAGGCTAATTTTGTTGTGAAACACCAATAAAACCGACCACGGGCAGCTATCAAAAACGTAGTGCCCGTCAGGGCGTCAGGGCATCAGGGCGTCGGACGCGGGCTCCCGGGCTGCGTCACGTGGACGGCGGGGCGACGGCCCCCGTTCCAGCGGCCGCCCAGCGCCCGTTCGATTTGCGCGGCCAGTTGCAGCAACAGCCCGTCCTGACCTTGCGCGGCCTGGGCGTGAATGCCGAAGGGTAGCCCGTGGGCCTGCTGCGCCATGGGCATCGACAAGCCCGGCAGGCCGCACAGGTTGGCCAGCGGGGTATAGGAAAAAAAGCGCCACAAGTTGTCGAACCAGTTCCACACGTCGGGGTTGTCGCTGATCGTCAGGTACTGCGTGGTGCCCACCGGTGGCGTGGGCAGCGCGGTGATGGGCGTGAGGATGACGTCCCAGGACTCAAAGAAGGCGCCAAAGGCGCGGGCCGTGGCATTGAAGCTGGCCTGCATGCGGTAGCGCTCGGTGTAGGACATGTCCTTGCCGGCTTGCCAGATGCGCCGGTTGATCGGTTCGATCTGCTCCGGGGGCGGCGCATCCAGGCCCCGCGCGTCCAGCAAGCCCTGAATGACCTGCGCGAAGTTCATCACGTAGCACACCGTCTGGGCGCGCAGCGCCGCGCGCACGTCGCCGGGCGGCGGCAACCACTCCACCTGGTGGCCCAGGTCCTGCAGCAGCCGCGCTGCGCGCTCCAGCTCCGCCACGATGGGCGCCGTGGCCCGGTGGTCGCCCCATTCGTGCGATACGGCGATGCGCAGGCGCCGCGGGTCGCGCTGGATCAGCGTGCCGTAAGGCTCGTCGGGGCGCCAGTAGGGCATGAACTCGCCGGGCGCGCCGCCACGGCAGGCGTCGATGAACGCGGCGGTATCGCGCACGGTCCGCGACAGGCAGCCCTGCGTGGAAACGTAGCCGCTGATGTCCGACAGGTGCGGCGCGATCGACAGCACCCCGCGCGAGGGCTTCAGGCCGACCGCGCCGCAAAACCCCGCCGGGATGCGGATGGAGCCGCCGCCGTCGGTGGCGTGCGCCATGGGCACTGCGCCGGCCGCCACCATGGCCGCGCTGCCGGCCGACGAGCCACAGGTGGTGAAGCCCGTGTTCCAGGGGTTGCGCGTCACGTACACGGCCGGGTTTTCGGCCGAGCTGCACACGCCGAACTCGGGCGTGGTGGTGCGGCCGATCAGGTTGAGTCCGGCGCGGCGCATCTGCCGCGTGAGCCACGCATCCTCGGTGGGGCGGTTGCCGCGCATGAACAGCGAGCCGAACTCCTGCAATCGGCCCTTCAGCGTGGGGCCCAGATCCTTCATGAGAAAGGGCACGCCGGCCAACGGGCCGTCGGGGTTAAGGCCATCGGCGGCGGGGTCGGCCACCACGTCGTCGAACACCTGAACCACGGCCTGGACGGCGGGGTTGACGCGCTCGATGGCGGCGGCGGCCTGCCGCGCCAGTTCGGCGGCGGTGACCGCGCCGCCGCGCACCTGCTCGGCCAGGCCCACCGCGTCGTGCGCGGCCCATTCGTCCCAGGTGAACGGCAGTGTCATGTGTGGGTCTTTCGGGGTACCGATACCGATGGCGGGCGGGGGGAGGCGGGCGGAGCCGTCCGGGCTCAGGCGCCCTTGAGGCCCAGTTGCTGCCCCAGCGCCTTGAAGGTCTCGTTGTCGCGCTTCATCATCGCGGCAAAGGCGGGGCCGTCGGCATAGCCCAGGCCCATGCCCAGCCGGTCGGTGGTGTCCTTCACGACCGGCTCGTCGATGGACTTGCGCGCCACGTCGGCCAGCATCGCCACGATTTCGGGCGGCGTTCCCTTGGGCGCCGCCAGGCCGCGCCAGGTCGCCAGCGACAGGTTCACGCCCTGCTCCTTGGCGGTGGGCACGTTCTCAAAACCCTTGACGCGCTTGTCGGCCATCACCGCCAGCGTGCGCAGCTTGCCCGCCTGCACGTGCACCGCCACCTCGGCCGGGCTGACGGCCCCGGCGTCGATGTGCCCGCCCATGAGTGACAGCACGGCGGGCGCGGCCCCACCGAAGGGGACCGCGTTGAACTTGATGCCCTGGTTGGTTTCCAGCGCCGCGGCCGCCAGATGCCAGATGGAGCCGGCACCCGAATTGCCCATCTTCAGGTCGCCGGGTCGCTTGCGGGCCTCGGCGATGAACTCGCCCAGGTTCTTCCACGGCGCGTCGGCCTTCACGGTCACGGCGGCCGGGTCGGCGTTGAGCAGCGCGATGGGCGTGAAGTCCTCATAGCTCAGTTTGGTCAGGCCCAGGTGCGGGACGATGACGATCTCGGCAAACACCATGGCGAGCTTGTAGCCATCGGGCTTGGCATTGATCATCTCGCCGTGCCCGATCATGCCGGACGCCCCCGGCCGGTTGACCACCGTGAACGGTTGCGGGAAATGCCGGCGCGCGGCTTCGGCAAAGGCCCGCGCCAGCACATCGGTACCCCCGCCCGCGCCGGCCGGCACGATGATGTCCACGGGCCGCGACGGATAGGCGGTTTGCGACCACGCGGGCAGGCCCAGGGCCGTGGCGCCCAGGCCGACGCCCAGGTGGGTGATGCAGGTGCGGCGTGACAAGTTCATGAGATCTCCAAGGGGGACGGGTTGAGCGCCGGACAGGCGGAGGCGCCCAGTCTAGAGGGCCTGGGGTGCGGGGCCAGACAAGGCCGCGACACGGGGTGGCTCGGCCCCCGATGGCACCGCGCCCCGGGGGGGCGAATGGCTCAAGGCCGCCAACTTCAATCCGGAGTAGCGCGGCGACTTGACCTGCGTCAATGATGACGGTCGCTCATTCATCAAAATGACATGAATATGTCATGAACGCCAGCCAGGAGCGGCCGATGCAACACAAGCAGGAGGGGGTGCCGCGCAAGGCGCGCCGACGTGCCGGAGAGAGCCGTCGCCCCAAGGACGGGGATCGCGGCGCGCGTGAGCGCGTGGCCGTTCAGGAGCGCGTGATGGCGGGCCTGCAGGAGGTGGCGCAATCGCTGCGCTATGCGGCGGTGCGCACCGGGGCCGAGCGCAAGCAGCGCGAGCAGGCCTTGCGCGAGTTGCTGCGGCCCATGGCGCCAGCGGATGCGCGCTTGCTGCGCCGTGCGCTCAAGCCGCCGCGCACTGCGACAGGCGGCGCAAGGCCGGCCGCCAGTCCAGACCCGGACGATGCGCTGATTCCTGGCGTCAAGCCCGGCGAGCATCCTTACCGTCACCGCCTTTCCACCGAGCGCTACGAGGCGGAGAAGTAC
>DAIOSZ010000219.1:0-5329 GCA_036752305.1 Burkholderiaceae bacterium | reverse complement strand
CCGCTCGCGCGGCCGTCGGGCAGATGGACCTGGAAGCGCACGCCCCGTGGAATGACGGCGATCTGCAGGGGCTCGACGGTGAAGCTGCCCATCTCGGTCGCCAGCGCCAGCCTTCCGGCTTGCGGCACGATGAGCAGTTCACCATCGGCGTTGTAAAAATAGCGCCGCTCCATGGAACGGTTGGCCGCGTAAACGTGAATCCCGCAACAGGCATTGCCCGCCATGCTGCGCACGCCTTCGATGAAGTCGCACGGCGCCGTGGGCTCGGGCAAGGGATCCCAGCGCATTTGGGAAGGTGGTGTCGGCTGCGCATCGAACGCACCCGTGCCGTGGCTCTGCCAGTGCGGCATGGACAGCGCTTCAAACGGCCCATGCAGCGCCGCGGGGTGTATGCGGTACAGCCAGGAGCGCCGATTGGCCGCGCGCGGCGCGGTGAACGCGGTTCCGGAGAGCTGCTCGGCATACAAGCCATACGCCGCGCGCTGCGGTGAATTGCGGCCCACGGGCAGGGCGCCGGGCAAGGCCTCGGTGGCCCATTCATTGGCAAAGCCGCTCATCATGGGGGAGGGGACGCTCATGAAATGGTCTCTCCAGATGCGCTCATCAGCACGTAAAGTCGCGATTGTGACACCGTTGCCGGCGACCCCATTTTTGTGGCACAAATCGCCTGCATGTATATGCAAATCAGCCACGAACAGCTAGAACTTTTATAGCGTTCCCGTCACTCTACAATGCCCCTAAAGCAAGGAGACAACGATGAACACCCCCCAAGCCCAGCAGAACAAGGCGGCCAACCTGCGCAAGGCGGCGCTGGAATACCACGAGTTTCCGACGCCCGGCAAAGTCGCTATTTCAGCGACCAAGCAACTCGTCAACCAGCACGACCTGGCGTTGGCTTACTCGCCAGGCGTCGCCGCGCCCTGCGAGGAAATCGTCAAGGATCCCGCGGCCGCCTTTCGCTACACCAGCCGCGGCAACCTGGTGGGCGTGGTCACCAACGGCACGGCCGTGTTGGGCCTGGGCGACATCGGCCCGCTGGCGGGCAAGCCGGTGATGGAAGGCAAGGGGGTCCTGTTCAAGAAGTTTTCCGGGATCGACGTATTCGACATCGAGGTCAACGAGAAGGACCCCGACAAACTCGTCGAAATCATCGCCGCGCTGGAGCCTACCTTTGGCGGCATCAATCTGGAAGACATCAAGGCGCCGGACTGCTTCTACGTGGAGCGCAAGCTGCGCGAGCGCATGAAGATCCCGGTTTTCCACGACGACCAGCACGGCACCGCCATCGTGGTCGGCGCGGCGCTGCTCAACGGGCTGAAGGTGCTGGGCAAGGACATCAAGAAGGTCAAGCTCGTCACATCCGGTGCAGGCGCGGCGGCGCTGGCCTGCCTGAACCTCATTGTCAAGCTCGGCCTGCCGCGCGAGAACATCTGGGTGACCGACCTGGCGGGGGTGGTCTACGAGGGCCGCAAGGAGCTGATGGACCCGGACAAGGCCTTCTTCCAGCAAAAGACGCAGGCGCGCACGCTGGCCGAGGTCATTGGCGGTGCCGACGTGTTCCTGGGTCTTTCCGCCGGCGGCGTGCTCAAGCCCGAGATGGTCGCGGCGATGGCCGACAGGCCACTCATCCTGGCGCTGGCGAATCCCACGCCGGAAATCATGCCGGAAGAGGTCAAGGCGGTGCGCTCCGATGCCGTGATGGCGACCGGGCGCACCGACTACCCCAACCAGGTCAACAACGTTCTGTGCTTTCCCTACATCTTCCGCGGCGCACTGGATTCAGGCGCGACGACGATCACGCTGGAGATGGAAATCGCCGCCGTGCATGCCATCGCCGAACTCGCGCAGGCCGAGCAGAGCGAAGTGGTGGCGGCGGCCTACGTGGGCGAACAACTCGCCTTCGGGCCTGAATATCTGATTCCCAAGCCCTTCGATCCCCGGCTGATGATGAAGATCGCGCCCGCGGTCGCCAAGGCCGCGCGGGAATCGGGCGTTGCCACCCGGCCCATCGAAGACCTTCAGGCCTACGCCGACAAGCTGCAAACCTTCGTCTATGCCTCGGGCACGACGATGAAGCCCATCTTCTCGGCCGCCAAGCACGCGGCCCGCAAGCGCGTGGCCTACTCCGAAGGCGAGGATGAGCGCGTGCTGCGCGCCGCGCAGATCGTGGTGGACGAGCGGATCGCCCGGCCCACGCTCATTGGCCGTCCGACGGTGATCGCCGAGCGCATCGAGCGTTTTGGCCTGCGCCTGAGGCAGGACGTTGACTACGACGTGGTCAACGTCGAGCAGGACCACCGCTACCGCGATTTCTGGCAAACCTACCACCGCCTGACCGAGCGCAAGGGCGTGACGGTGCCCATCGCCAAGATCGAGATGCGCCGGCGCCTTTCGCTCATCGGCGCGATGCTGCTGCACAAGGGCGACGTGGACGGCATGATCTGCGGCACCTGGGGCACCAACGCCATGCACCTGAGCTATCTGGATCAGGTCATCGGCAAGCGCGCGGGCGTGAGCACCTTTGCCGCCATGAACGGCCTGATGCTGCCCGGGCGCCAGGTATTCCTGGTCGATACGCACATCAACGTTGATCCCACGGCCGAGCAGCTGTGCGAGATCACCGCGATGGCGGCCGAGGAAATGATGCGCTTTGGCATCAAGCCCCGCGCGGCGCTGGTCTCGCATTCCAACTTCGGCACCAGCGACACCCCCTCGGCCGTCAAGATGCGCCAGACGCTGGCCCTGGTGCGCGAGCGCGCGCCTTGGCTGGAGGTGGACGGTGAAATGCACGGCGACGTGGCGCTGGACGCCGCGGCGCGGCGCGCGCTGATGCCGCACAGCACGCTCACGGGCGATGCCAACCTACTGGTGCTGCCCAACATCGAAGCCGCCAACATTTCCTACAACCTGCTCAAGACGGCTGCCGGCGGCAACATCGCCATCGGCCCCATCCTGCTGGGCCTGGCCAAGCCCGCACACATCCTCACGGCCAGCACGACGGTGCGCCGCATCGTCAACATGACGGCGCTCACGGTGGCGGACGCCAACGCCGCCAGATAGCTGCATCCATAGCGAGCGCCCACTGACTTTGGTGCGCGCCGCTTTGCCAACACCCCTGCCGCGCCTGGGTGCGGTGCAGCATGGCCTTGCTTTTTTTTTCGGCATCGGGCACACTCCGCGCTGCTTTTTTGGGGTAAACCCGTAGTGAACGGGTCTGGTGATCAAGTGGGACGCTGCAATGCAGCAATCGGGTGCCTCGGATGAGGCTTGCTCCCTGTCTTGGCTTGCCGTGCTGTGTCTCCCGACGTTTGCCCCTTGCTTTGCTCAATCGTGCCCAAACTCGTCGCCTCCGCTCGTCTTGCAACCCGTGTCGCCGCCCAAGCGCTGCTGGCAGGGGTCATGCTGGCCGCGCCCACCGCGTGGGCCTTTACTTCGGTCCTGGGCGAGGTGCCGCTGGCCGAATTGCCCGTCGAGGGGCGCCGCACCTACGACCGCATCTTGAGCGGCGGTCCTTTTCCTTTTGAGAAAGACGGCGTCGTCTTTGGCAACCGCGAGCGCCTGCTGCCCGGCCAGAAGCGTGGCTACTACCTCGAATACACGGTGCGTACCCCTGGGGTCTCACACCGGGGCGGTCGTCGCATCGTGTGCGGAGGGCGCCAGCCGCGTCTGCCCGACGCGTGCTACTACACCGCCGACCACTATGGGAGCTTTCGCCGCATCGTCGAGTGAACCCCCACCCACCTGTTCCCACCAGATTTGACCAGCCAGAAAGAAGAGAGCCCGGGATGCAACCCACCCTACGCCCCGACAAGGACGTGCCGTTGAAAAACGTGCGTTCCAATATCGTGCAGTCGATCCGCGCCTTCCGCGTGGACGACCTGCAGGCGGCCGCCAACGAACTCGGCCAGCATTTCCTCTACGCCAACCTGGCGCAGACGCAAAGCAAGCAAGAGGTGCTGGACGCGATCGCGCAGCAGTTCACCTTTCCGGCCCATTTCGGCAAGAACTTCGACGCGCTGTACGACTGCATGACCGATCCGCTGCACAAGAGCGGGCCGCAGCCGGGCTTCGTCGTGGTGCTGGAGCACATTCCCGCCAACGCCAAGTTCGACAAGGAGGCGCGTGAGCAGCTTCTGGACGTGTTCCGTGAAGCGGCCGACTACTGGGGGGACCGAAAAATTCCCTTCAGATGTTTCTATTCTTTTCTGTAGCCCGTTCCGCGCAAGCAGGCCAAGCGGAACGGGCCAACGAGGCCAAGCCCCAGGAAAGTGTCGCCGCCGACACTCTGGTGGACGGTGAAAAAATGCCCACGGACAAGCTGCTCGACGTATCGCCGCTGGCGTTGCGCATGAGCAGCCCGTTCAACGCGGGGTACTGGCTGTCCGCCGCGTAAGCCGCGCGCCATTCACCGCCAAAGGCCGCGTTCCCGTCAGGGACGCGGCCTTTTTGCTGGGCAGTAAAAACCCCATCCTTCATCTCGCGCGGCCTCGCTACACTGTCCGAATGGACGAACCAGTACGTTTAAAAAGAAGGCGGAGCGCGCACCCGCCTGCCTCGCGCCCGGAGCCGACGCGTTCCAACGACCCCGAGCGCACCATGGCCAACATTCTGGACGTTGCCATGGCCGAGTTCGGTGAAAAAGGCCTGGATGGCGCGCGCATTGACGCCATCGCCGACGCCACGGCCACCAGCAAGCGCATGATTTACTACTACTTTGGTAGCAAAGAGGGATTGTATCTTGCGGTATTGGAGGCGTCTTATCGCCGGGTTCGGGAAACTGAAGCGGCGCTGCACCTGGAGAGTCTGGACCCCGAGCGCGCGCTGCGCACGCTGGTGGGCTTCACCTTCGACCACCACCTGCGCAACGAGCCCTACATCCGCCTCGTGATGTCGGAGAACATGCAGCGCGGCCAATATCTCGGGCGCAGCGAAAAAATCCAGCAGCTCAACGTGACGGCGGTGCAGGCCGTCGGGGAACTGTACGAACGGGGCGTCGCCGCTGGCGTATTCCGCGCCGGACTGGACCCGCTGGACATTCACGCTTCGATCTCGGCGCTGTCGTTCTTCAACGTCTCCAACCGGCACACCTTCGGCCTGATTTTCAAGCACGACACCCATTCGGCCCCCGCTCTGGCGGCCCGCCGCGACAGCGTCATCGACATGATCCTGCGCTTCGTCAAGGCCGATCACCCCCACGACGCAGGCAAGGGTTTTCACGAATGACAGCAAACTAACCAGTTCGTACATTACAACCTATTCGCGAGGAGACAAATCATGTTGGGTAAATTCCTTGATCGGTTTTGCCAGTTGCTCGACCTGCTCATGGCGG
>DAIOSZ010000218.1:0-5426 GCA_036752305.1 Burkholderiaceae bacterium | reverse complement strand
CGGCACGTAGGTGATCCCCCACAGGTCCATGACCCAGCGGTATCGGTTCATCACGAACCATGGCTGCCCCGCTTTCTCCTGCGCCGCGATATAGGAGCCGAAGGTCTCGTCCTGACCTGCAATGGGCGGTTCGCACTGGTGACCACGCAGCGGGCATGTTGCCCAGCCCGGAAAAGCCGGGGGGCTGTCGCTGGTGTAGTAATGCTTGGGACTCGACTTGAAAAAGCTGGGCGACTTGATGCCCAGCTGATCGAGTTTGCGATATTGCCTGCGGTAGCGCGGCATGCGCCGCAACAGTTCCCAGGCCAGACGCAGGTAGTCGTTGCGCGTGTAGCTGTCCAGTGGCTTGAGCGCCAGATACTGATCCTGCTTGCGCCAGTTGGCACCGGGTGCAAACAGCTCGTGCGACTCTTCGTCCCCCGCCTCGAAGCGCAGCCACTTGGGGCGGTCTGCGGAGCTTGAAGGCGTGCGGGGCATGGGTCCAATTGTCTTATGAATGGTAGGCCGTGTTGGACTTGAACCAACGACCAAAGGATTCAGGTTTGCATGAGTTTCCTCATTCCCTGGACTATCTCACCACCCTCGCCGCGAATTGCTTCGCGCGTTAGGGTGCCGGGCGCTCTTGGGGTGCTTATCGGATTGGCTCCTCACACCCTAGTCTCTGCACCTTCTCGCCTACCGGTCCTTCGACCTGCCTTCGGCGAGCTTGGCTCAGGATTGCCGGGCCATTGACTGGCTGACGGTTTCCCTGAGTTCACCCGGTTTTTCCATTGCCGCTTTCACGGCAAGGTCACCATTTCGATGAGTCCTCTGCTCTAACCAACTGAGCTAACGGCCCATTCATAAAACCACTTCGACGCTCGGCGCCGTCAGTGCCCCGAAGGATCACCGACGTTCGCCAGCGCACGTTCAGCGGCAGCAACGTTGCCAACCGCGGCGGCCATTGTAGGTGGACGGCGGGAAGTGCTCGCAACACGGTGGATCAGGCCCTGGCGCAAACTCCCGCGCCAAATAAGCAGGTTCGAAGTCGCGCCGGAGGAACTACAACATTCATAGCTGCCCGTGGTTGTTTTTACTTGTCTTAAAGCCAATTTGACATCAAAAAACGGGGTAAAAATCGCTTTCAAACACTCATTTTGGAACAATTTTGTAGATATATCTACATATTTGTAGATTCATCTACAAAAAATACTTGGAGAGAGTCAGTTTTTAACCATAAATTCCGGCTCATCAATAGCAAAAACAACCACGGACAGCTATTGTTTTTGAAGTTACAGAACAGGCTCAAAACGTGGATTGGTAGTCGCTCAGCAAAGCCCGGTGGCGCTCGGGCCAGCGGGCAAGCGCCTGGGCCTGGCCGCCGAGCGTGGCGTCGAAGAAGGCCAGCGCGAGTTCGCGCGTGGCGGCCTTGACGCGGGGGTTGTGTTCCAGGCCACCGGTGCCCAGGCGGTCGGTGAACATGCTGTGCGAGCCGCCGGTGAACACGGCCAGCGCCTTGCGCGCGGCCTGGGCATCACCGGTTTGGCGAAACAGCTCGCGCCGCTCGGCCAGGCCGGAGAAGTAGCCGGGCACGCGGATGTCGTCGTCCACGGCGGTGACGTGCAGCGTCGGGACGGCCACCGCGCGGGGGATGGCTTCGGGGTCACGCTCGCCGTGGAAGGGCGGCGCCGAAATGAGCACGGCGGCGCGGATGCGCGGCTCGCGCAGGTCCACCAGCGGCGCGCCGTCGCGCTGCACGCGGGCGCCCGCCGCCAGCAGCACCGTGTTGGCGCCGTAGGAGTGGCCGGCGGCGGCGATGCGCTGGGCGTCCAGGCGGGGCGCGAGCGCCGGGTCGGCCAGCACGCGGTCGAGCGCAAAGCGCAGGTCGCGCACGCGGTGCATGACCTCGGCCTCGCTGGCGGCGTCTTGCAGGCGGCCGATCAGCGCCAGGCGCTCGCCGTACCACAGCGCGCGGTCGCTGCCGCGGTGCTGCAGGTGCAGGCTGGCGTAGCCGTGCGCGGCCAGGTAGCGGCCAAGGTAGCTGTAGCCCTCGCGCGATCCGCCCAGGCCGTGCGAGAAAACGACCAGCGGCGCGGGGCCAACCCCGTTGGCGGGCAGATAGAGCTTGGCGGGCACGTCGCGCTGGCGCTCGGCGTCGTGCCAGTCGAGGTAGACGCTTTGCACCGCCGCGTCGTCGGGCATGGGCAACGCGCGGGCCAGCGCCTCCTGGCGCGCCTGCGCCATGGCGTCGGCGGTCGGCTCGCCCGCATCGCCGCGCGGGGGAAAGTTGCCGGTGCAGGCGGCCACGAGCACGCCCAGACTGAGCACGAGGCACAGCCGCGCGCGAAGAAGGTAGCGGGAAAGCATGGCTGCGATTGTGGGCGCGGCGCCAAAAACCGTCCAGCCACGGGGGCGACGGGGCATGGGGCGAGGCTGAAGCGGCTCCCGCGAAGGCGCGCGCCACGCGTCGCGAGGAGCCAGTCAGCCCGGCCTCAGGCGTTGCGCTGGATGCTGGCGGCCAGCGTGCCGACCATTTCGTCGATCTGCGCGTCGGTGACGATGTAGGGGGGCGCAAACACCAGGTTTTCGCCGGCAGAGCGCACCAGCACGCCACGCGCAAAGCAGTCGAGGAAAATGTCGTAGGCGCGCTTGCCCGGCCCGCCGCGAGGTTCCAGTTCCACGGCGGCGGCCAGGCCGAGCGCGCGGACCGAGACGACGCCCGGCAGTCCCCGGCAGGCCGCGTGCATGGCGTCGCCGAGCTTCTTGCCTTGCACACCGGCGCGCGCGAACAGGTCTTCCTGCGCGTACAGATTGAGCGTGGCGATCGCCGCCGCGCAGGCCACGGGATGGCCGGAGTAGGTGTAGCCGTGCAGGAATTCGATGGCGTGCAGCGGTGCGTCCTGGTTCATCAGCGCGTCGTAGATGCCCTGGCGGCAGATCACCCCGCCCATGGGGATGACGCCGTTGGTCACGCATTTGGCAAAGTTGATCATGTCGGGCTGCACGCCAAAATAGTCGGCGCCAAAGTTGGTGCCCAGGCGGCCAAAGCCGGTGATCACTTCGTCGTAGATGAGCAGGATGCCGTGCCGGTCGCAGATCTCGCGCAGGCGCTTGAGGTAGCCCTTGGGCGGCACGTACCAGCCCGCGCTGCCCGCCACCGGCTCGACGATGATGGCCCCCACGTTGGCCGGGTCGTGCAGCGCGAGGATGCGCGACTCCAGCTCGGCGTGCGGATCGACGCTCCACTCGGGCTCTACGCCGTTGTAGTAGGCGTGGTTCTGCGCGTCGTGCGCAAACGGCAGGTGATCCACGCGGGGCAGCAGTTGCGCACCGTAGACCTTGCGGTTGGCCGGCAGGCCGCCCACGCTCATGCCGCCGAAGTTGACGCCGTGGTAGCCCTTCTCGCGCCCCAGGAACACATGGCGGTGACCCTGGCCGCGCGCACGGTGGTAGGCCAGCGCGACCTTCAGCGAGGTGTCGGCGGCCTCGCTGCCCGAGGTGGTGAAGATCACCTGGTTCAGGTCGCCCGGCGCCATCGCGGCAATCATTTCGGCGGCCAGGAAGGCCTGGTCGTTGCCCACCTGGAACGCGGTGGCGTAGTCCAGCGTGTTCAGCTGCCGCGTGATGGCCTCGGTGATGGGCGCCCGGGCATGGCCCGCGCCCACGCACCAGAGGCTGGAGATGCCGTCGAGCACCTGGCGGCCCTCCGCCGTGCGCATGTACATGCCCTCGGCGCCGACGATGACGCGCGGCGCCTGCTTGAAGTGGCGGTTGGCCGTGAAGGGCAACCAATGGTTGTCCATGCGAAGGTCGGTGTAGGCCATGTCGGAGTCCTGGCAAATACGGTTGACGTCGAATATTTCATTGTGTCAGGGTTCGGCCTTCCCTCTTCCCTTTTCCCTCTTTCACCGAGAGACGCCATGAACTTCAAACTGCTCACCTGCGCCACCGCCGCCGCCGTGCTGCTGGCCGCCTGCGCCAGCTCCAGCAAACCCGAGGCCGCGGGCTGCCCCGGCGCCGCCGAGGTGCAGGCACTGGCCAGCGCCTACGCCGCCCGGCAGCCGGCCGCCAACCCGCCGCCGATGAGCGCCGAGGCGGGCATCTGCGGACGCAACAAGCTGGTGCGCCAGCTGGAGACGCAAGCGCTCGGCTCGCGCGTGGGCTACAAGGCTGGCCTGACCAACCCCGCCGTGCAGAAGCGCTTCAACTACGACCGCCCGGTGCTTGGCGTGCTGTTCGCGAACATGCTGCTGCCCAACGGCGCGGTGGTGGATGCCAAGTTCGGCGCCCGTCCGCTGCACGAGGCCGACATGCTGGTGCGCGTGTCCGACGAGCGCATCAACCAGGCCAGGACGCCAGCCGAGGTGCTGGCCGCCATCGACCAGGTGATCCCGTTCATCGAACTGCCTGACCTGGTGGTGCAGGACCCGAGCAAGCTCAGCGGCCCGCAGGTCAACTACATCAACGTGGGCGCGCGGCTGGGCGTGGTGGGCCAGCCCATCGCACCCACGCCCGATCTGCTCGACAAGCTCGCCAGCATGAAGGTCACGCTGATCGACGCCGACGGCAAGGCCTTCGACGGCGGCACCGGCAGCGACATCCTCGGCCATCCGCTCAACGCCGTGATCTGGATGGCGCAGGACCTGGCCGCGCAGGGCCAGCGGCTGCGCAAGGGCGAGCTGCTGAGCCTCGGAAGCTTTTCCAAGCTGCATCCGCCCAAGGCGGGCCAGCGCACGCGCGTGGTCTATGAAGGCCTGCCGGGCAATCCGTCGGTGAGCGTGAGCTTCAAGTAGCGGCGCGCGGGCGCGGCGACAATAGGCGCATGTCCGCCATTGACGCCGCTCCGGCCTCCTTCATCCTCACGCTATCCTGCCCCGACAAGCCCGGCATCGTGCATGCGGTGTCGGGTTTCCTGTTCGAGCGCGGCGCCAACATCGAGGAAGCCGCGCAATTCAACGACCGCGGCACCGGCCTGTTTTTCATGCGCGTGCAGTTCGCCTGCGCCGACGCGCCGACGCTGCGCGACGAATTGGCGGCTTTCGCGCAATCCTTTGAGATGCGCTGGGCGCTGCACCGCGCCGACGCGCCGCTGCCGGCGGTGATCCTGGTCAGCCGCGAGGGACATTGCCTCAACGACCTGCTGTTTCGCTGGAAGTCCGGCCTGCTGCCGCTGGACATCCGCGCCATCATCAGCAACCACCGCGACTTCTACCAACTGGCCGCGGGCTACAACGTGCCGTTTCACCACATCCCGGTCACCGCTGCCACCAAGGCGCAGGCCGAGGCGCGGCAGCTGGAGATCATCGAGGGCGAGGGCGCCGAGCTGGTGATCCTCGCGCGCTACATGCAGGTGCTGTCCAACGCGATGTGCCAGCGGCTGGCGGGCCGCGCGATCAACATCCACCACAGCTTCCTGCCCAGCTTCAAGGGCGCCAAGCCCTACTACC
>DAIOSZ010000217.1:5187-5539 GCA_036752305.1 Burkholderiaceae bacterium | reverse complement strand
CGAGCAGGCAGAACGGCGCCGGGTTGAGCTGGAAGATGGCGAACACCAGCGCGATGGCGGTGAGCGCCTTCTCGCCGCCCGACAGCAGGTGAATGGTCTGGTTCTTCTTGCCCGGGGGCTGTGCCATGACCTGCACGCCGGAATCGAGGATTTCCTCGCCGGTCATGATGAGCTTGGCCTGGCCGCCACCGAACAGCTCGGGGAACATGCGGCCGAAGTGTTCGTTGACGGCGTTGAACGTGTTGCCCAGCAGGTCGCGCGTCTCGGCGTCGATTTTGTGGATGGCGTCCTCGAGCGTGCGGATGGCTTCGTTGAGGTCGGCCGATTGCGCGTCGAGAAAGGGCTTGCGCTC
>DAIOSZ010000217.1:0-5177 GCA_036752305.1 Burkholderiaceae bacterium | reverse complement strand
TTCGGGATCGATCACCGGTAGCGCCGCGGTCAGTTCGTCCAGCGCGGCCAGGTTGACGGCGCCGAGCGCGGCGATCTCGCGGTTCAGGCGCTCGATCTCGGCAGGCAGTTGCGACAGGCGCGCGCCGTCGCGCTCGACCGAGGCGCGGATGGCCTCCAGGTCGGCCTTGGCCTCATCGAGGTACTGCGCGTACTGCTCGAAGCCCAGCCGCGCGGCCTGCTCCTTCAGGCGCAGTTCCGCAATGCGTTGGCGCAGCGGATCGAGCTCACGCTCGGCCGTCAGGCGCCGCTCGTCGCTGGCGCGCAGGCGGTTGGTGAGTTCCTCGTATTCGCTGCGGCGCGCGCCGAGCATCTGCTCGCGCTCGATCTTGAGCGCCAGCGCGTCCTGCAGGCCGCCCTGGGCGGCGGCGTCGGACAGGCGGGCCAGCTCGTCGCCGGCGCGCGCGCTCTCGGCCTGCAGGACGCTGGCCTGCTCGGCGGCGGCCTGCACGGTGCGCGTGAGCTCGGCGCGGCGCAGGTCCAGGCTCTGGTGGGCAAAGCGCGCCTCCTGCGCCTGGCGCTCCAGCGCGCGCTGTTGCTCGCGCGCCTGATCGACGCCGCGCTGCGCGGCGATCACGGCGTCCTCGCGCGTGGCGTGGGCTTCCTGCGCCTCGGCCAGTTGCAGGTCGAGCTCCTCGAAGCGCGCCTCGGCCATGGCGCGGCGCTCGCTCACTTCTTCTTCCTGGGCGCCCAGCTCGGCCTGGTCGGCATCGAGCTGCTGCTGGCGCGCGCGGGCGTGCTCGGCGGCCTGCGTCTGGCGCAGTGCCTCCACCTGCGCCGCATGCGCGCGCGCCTGAGCCTCGGTGGCCTCGCGCCGCGTGGCGGTCAGCCGCGCGCCGGCCTCGGCCCATTGCGCCTCGGCGCGCATCAGGCGCGTGCGCGCCTCCTCCGCGATCAGCGTCTGCGCCTTGAGCGCCTTGTCGAGGTTCTCGATTTCCTGCGCGCGCGCCAGCAGGCCAGCCTGCTCGGAGTCGGGCGCGTAAAAGCTCACGCCGTGCGCGCCCACCGCGTGCCCCTGGCGCGTGTAGATGGCCTCGCCCGGGCGAAGCTGGTCGCGCCGGGCAAGCGCCTGCACCAAGTCGGACTCGACATAGCAGCCTTGCAGCCAATCCGCCAGCACGGCCTTGAGGCCGGCGTCGTGCAGTTGCAGCAGATCGGCCAGCGGCGCCAGACCAGCGGCGGGGGCGACCGGCACGCCTGCGGGCGGCATGGCGTAGAAGGCCAGGCGCACCGGCGGCGCGTCACGACCCTCGTGCCCGGCGAAGGCGCTCACGCGATCGAGGTTGCCGACTTCGAGCGCGCCCATGCGTTCGCGCAGCGCGGCCTCCAGCGCGGTTTCCCAACCGGTCTGGACATGCAGGCGCGTCCACAGGCCGGCCAGAGTGTCCAGGCCGTGCTTTTCGAGCCAGGGCTTGAGCTTGCCATCGGTGCGCACGCGCTCCTGCACGGCGCGCAGCGCGTCCAGCCGCGCGGCGATTTCGGTGTGGCGCGCGGCCTCCTGCTGGTGCTGGGTCTGCGCCTGGCGGCGCGCGTCGTCGAGCCCGGGAATCTGGTCTTGCCATTCGTGCACGCGGGCGTCGAGCACGGCGGCCGCTTCGGCGGTTTCGTCGCGCTGCTCGACGAGACGGGCGAGCAAGGCCTCGTCGATGGCGACCATGGAGCGCCGGTCGGCCGCCAGGCGCTCGCGGCGCGTGCCGAGCTGGCGCGCCTGCTCGTCCAGATGGCGCTGTTCGGCGGCCAGCACCTGAATCTGCTGCTGCACCTGCGTGACCGCGCCGCGCTGCTGGCTGGCGGCCTGTTGGGCCTGGCGCAAGCGGTCCTCGGCCTCGGGCAGCGCGGCGGCCTGGTCGTCCAGCTGCGCGGCCAGCAAACCGAGCTGTTCCTCGCCTTCGCTGGCCAGCAGCGCCAAGCGCTCAAACTCGGCTTCGGCGTCGCCCTTGCGCGTGCTCCACTGCGCGATCTGCTCGGCCAGTTGCGCCACGCGCTGGGTGACGCGCTGGCGGCCTTCGACCACGTAGCGGATTTCGGCCTCCAGGCGCCCGACCTCGGCGCTGGCTTCGTAGAGCTTGCCCTGCGCCTGATTGACCTGGTCGCCGGCGGCGTAGTGCGCCTGGCGGATGGTCTCGATCTCGCTTTCGACGCGACGCAGATCGGCCGAGCGCGCCTCCAGCGCGGTCGCGGCTTCCTCGGCCTGGGCCTTCAGGCGCCCCTGGTCGGCCTCGCCGGCTTCGCGGCGCATCCACCACAGCTGGTGTTGGCGCAGCGTGGCCTCGTTTTGCAGCTGATGGTATTGGCGGGCCACCTCGGCCTGCTTTTCCAGCTTGTCGAGCTGCGCATTGAGTTCGCGCAGGATGTCGTCCACGCGCAGCAGGTTTTCGCGCGTGTCGTGCAGGCGGTTCTCGGTTTCGCGGCGGCGCTCCTTGTATTTGGAAACACCGGCGGCCTCTTCGAGGAACAGGCGCAGTTCCTCCGGACGCGACTCGATGATGCGGCTGATGGTGCCCTGGCCGATGATGGCGTAAGCGCGTGGCCCCAGGCCGGTGCCGAGGAATACGTCCTGCACGTCGCGCCTGCGCACCGGCTGGTTGTTGATGTAATAGCTGCTGGCACCGTCGCGCGTGAGCAGGCGCTTGACGGCGATTTCGGCAAAGCTGCTCCACTGCCCGCCCGCGCGGTGGCTGGCGTTGTCGAACACCAGCTCAACGCTGGAGCGACTGGCGGCCTTGCGCGTGGTCGTGCCGTTGAAAATCACGTCCTGCATCGACTCGCCACGCAGTTCGCTCGCCTTGGACTCTCCCAGCACCCAGCGCACGGCGTCCATGATGTTGGACTTGCCGCAGCCATTGGGGCCGACCACGCCGACCAGTTGCCCCGGCAACTGGAAGTGCGTGGGCTCGGCGAAGGATTTGAAGCCGGAGAGCTTGATGGAGGTGAGGCGCACGGGCAGAGTCGCGGGACAGGACGCTTGCGGGTAAACCCGTGATTGTCGCGGTTTTTAGGCGGGACTGAAGAAGTCCCGGCGAATGCGCGCGCACCCTGAGTCGGGGCGGGCCGCAGGGCGCGTTTCAGCCTTGCCTTTGCGCCCCTCCCGGCGTAGAAGGACGGATCAGGCCTTGCCCTGGCGCGCCTCGATCTCAGCCTTGAGCGCAACCAGGTCAGGGCGCAGCGCAGCCCAGGCGTCACGCAGCGAGGCCAGATCGTCGCCCTTGCTGATTTTCTCGGCCAGGAACAGCTTGTCCACCAGGGTGACCACGCAGAACACCGGCATGAAGCCCTTGAGCGGATGCAGCAGGCGGTTGGCGCCCCGTACGTCACCGCCCGCGATGCATTGGTCGATGGCCGGGATGTCGGTTTCGAGCGAGTCGCGCAACATGCCGAGCATGGTGTCGATCTGATCTTCTTCGCCCACGAATTCCAAGGCGCGACCGAGCTCCAGCAAGCTTGGACTTGAGGAATTGGCGTTCATACAGGTGTTTCCCAAGATGCCGTCAAACCGGGGCGCGGGTCGCACGAGGCGGGCGCGAGAACGATCTGGCAGATATGGGAAGCGTTTTTATCACAAACTGGGTATTCACGTGTCTTTGTGTGCCCAAAAATCGAAAAATGGGTGGAAATAAAAAAAACGACAGCACCAATTCGGTGCATTCCGGCGTTTAAGCCTGTTGCGGGGGCGAGCCGCGTGCCGCGAAGCGTCGATAATCCGCAGCGATGAACCCCCTTCTCCAGCGTTTGCAGCCCTACCCCTTTGAGCGGCTGCGCCAATTGTTCGCGGGCCTGACGCCCGCCCCGGGCCTGCGCCCGATCAGCCTGGGCATCGGCGAACCGCGCCATGCGACGCCGGCCTTCATCGAAGACGCCCTCAAGGGCGCGATGGCGGGACTGTCGGTCTATCCGGCCACGGCGGGCGAGCCGCGGCTGCGCGAGGCCTGCGCGGCCTGGGTGGGCTCGCGCTACGGCGTGACGCTCGACTCGGCCACGCAGGTGCTACCGGTGCTGGGCACGCGCGAGGCGCTGTTTTCGCTGGCGCAAACCGTGATCGACCCGACGGTGCGCGGCCCGCGCGGGGAAAAGCCGGTGGTGCTGTGCCCCAATCCGTTCTACCAGATCTATGAGGGCTCGGCGTTGCTGGCGGGCGGCTGAACCCTGGTACGTGCCCAGCGACCCCGGGCGCAATTTCGCCGTCGATTGGGCCAGCGTACCGCCCGAGGTGTGGGCGCGCACCCAACTGGTGTATTGCTGCTCGCCGGGCAACCCGACCGGAGCGGTAATGCCGCTGCCCGAGTGGAAGACGCTATTCGAACTGTCCGAGCGCCACGGCTTCGTGATCGCCTCCGACGAGTGCTACAGCGAAATCTACTTCCGCGACGAACCGCCGCTGGGTGCGCTGGAGGCTGCCCAATTGCTGGGTCGGGGATTTGATCGGCTGGTGGCGCTGACCAGCCTGTCCAAGCGCAGCAACGTGCCGGGCCTGCGCAGCGGCTTCGTGATGGGCGACGCGGCCATCCTCAAGCCCTTTCTGCTGTATCGCACCTACCACGGCAGCGCGATGAGCCTGGTGGTCCAGACGGCGAGCGTGGCCGCCTGGGGCGACGAGGCGCACGTGATCGCCAACCGCGAGCAGTACCGCGCCAAGTTCGCGCAGGTGATGCCGGTGCTGCAAGGCCTGCTCGACGTGCGGCTACCCGACGCGGCGTTCTACCTCTGGGCCGGCGTGCCCGCCGCCTGGCAGGGCAGCGACACCGCGTTCGCCCGCGAGCTGATGGCTCAATACAATGTGACGGTGCTGCCCGGCAGCTACCTCGCGCGCGAGGCGCGTGGTCACAACCCCGGCGCCGGGCGCGTGCGCATGGCGCTGGTGGCCGAGACGGCCGAGTGCCTGGAAGCCGCCGGCCGCATCGCCGATTTCATCCGTTCCCGTTCCTAGCCTACCCAATACCCGACCGACCCCATGAGCTCGCAACTGCAAACCACCATCGACACCGCCTGGGACAACCGCGCCCAGTATTCCGCCACGTCCGCTCCCGCCGAGGTAAAGGAGGCCGTCGAGCACGTGATCGCCGAACTCAACGCCGGACGCCTGCGCGTGGCCACGCGCCAGGGCGTGGGCCAGTGGACCACCCACCAGTGGATCAAGAAGGC
>DAIOSZ010000216.1:0-5618 GCA_036752305.1 Burkholderiaceae bacterium | reverse complement strand
GCAGGCCCGAACCGCACAGGCGGTTGACGTTCATGGCCGGGGTTTCCTTGGCGCGGCCGCCGTTGACCGCCGCCACGCGCGAGAGGTACATGTCCTTGGGCTCGGTGTTGACCACGTGGCCGAACACCACGTGACCCACGTCCTTGCCGTCGGTCTTGCCGCGCGCGAGCACTTCCTTGACGACCGTGGCGCCCAGTTCGGTGGGAGGAATGTCCTTGAGGCTTCCGCCAAAGGTACCAATGGCGGTGCGCACACCGCTGACGACGACGACTTCACGGCTCATGACGACTGACTCCTCGATTGAGTAATGGGAAACCGATGAAAGCGGCAAGTATCGCTCGTTTGGGCGACGTGGCCCTTACAGCGCCAGGCGAGCGGGCGGGGCGCTTTGCGGCGTTAGGCGCGCCCTCCCGCTATCGTTAGAGTTGGGCGATTGACCCTGCTCAGGTTCTGTTGTCCACTGACATTCCCCTCAACACCCTACCGAAGGAAACTCCATGAAAGCCTCCCACATCGCTCTTGCCGCCTGCATCGCCGCTTTCGGTACCCTGGCGCAGGCCGAAGACAAGGCCTGGAACGGGACGCCGCAGAACTGGGCCTGGCCGGCCGAGAAGCAGTGCCGCCTGCAGGTGACCTCGGTCAGCCAGCCCAACGAGTCGCAGCCCATCCACCTGACGGTGGTCAACCGCAGCGATGTGCGCGTGCAGTACTCGATCCGCATCCGCGTCTCGCGCTCGGGGCAGAACGTGTTCGACGACAAGATTCTGGTGGACAACGCCAACGCGGGCGAAACGTCCGAGCGCCCCACCGCCAAGCGCCTGAGCGGCACGCTCAACGGCACGCGGGTCACGCTCACGCTGCTGTCGTGCAGCGTGCGCTCCTGAGATTGCGGGGGAGGGGGCACGGTCAACGGCCCCCTCTTTTCCCCATTTTCCCTGGCGCCGGGACCTGAATCAGCGTCCCACGAATTTCTTGAAAATCCCCCTCGCAGGACTGCTCGCCACCCTGGCTTGCACGAGCCACGCGCAAAACACCGTGGACTGGAGCGGGGCGCCCATCAAACTGGACTATCCCACCAGGTGGCAGCCTGACGGGAGTCAGGTCCACGGCACGCGCGATCCGCACCCAACTCCAGGGACTCTCCGTGAAAGTTAGCCTTATCGCGCTCACCGGATTCCTTGCCGCCGTTTGCACTGTGGCTCACGTGGAAAACAAAGCCTGGCCCGGCTCGCCACAGATCAGGGGCTGTCCATCGGTTCCCTAATGCCGCCTGCGGCTGACCTCGGTCAACCAGCCCGGCGAGTCGCAGCCGGGCCACCCACCAACGCCTGTCCGGCGCCGAGGCAACCAGCCCCCGGGCGCGTTAGCAGCAGCCCCCACCGCCATTAGAGCCCCACCGTTGAACCGCTCGAAGAGCTGTTGTCTACTGAAGTCCTGATTCGTTACCCATCCCGGAGCCATCAAGTGAAAGCCACCCGCATCGCCCTCATCGCCTTCATCGCCGCGGCCTGTTCCGCCGCGCACGCAGTTACCGTACAAAAATGGACGGGCGCGCCGCAGGACTGGACGTGGGGCAGCGGCGGCCGGTGCCGCCTGCAGGTGACTTCGATCACCCAATCGGGCACCGGCCAGCCGATTCAGGTGAAGGTTGTCAATCTCAGCACCGTGCGCGTGAAATACCTGTTCTACGTGGACACGGAGCGATGGGTCGGGGACCAGCGATCCTTCAATACGTTTTCCTTCGCCATCGCCAGCGCCCAGCCCGGCGCGACCTCCGTGGGTTCAACTCTGCCCTGGACCGGCTTCTCCCTCACCGGCGCAAAGGTCAGGCTCACGATGGGCTACTGCGACGTCGTCAATTGAATTCAACGCCTTCGGTCCCCGGCGCAGGCGGCCAACTCCCGTCATGCGTTAGCAGCCCGCCTCACTGTCGTTAGAGGCCAACCGTGCATCCTGTCGAAAGCTTGTTGTCTACTCAAGGTCTGATTCGATACCTATCCCGGAGCCCCTGCATGAAAGTCACCCGCCTCGCCCTCGTCGCCTTCATCGCCGCGGCCTGCTCAGCGGCGCAGGCGGCCGACCAGAAATGGACCGGCTCGCCGCAGGACTGGTCCTCGCCGAGCGAAAGAGAATGCCGCTTGCGGGTGAATTCCGTCAGTCAGCCCAGCGCAAATGGACCCGTTGCCTTGAGCGCGAGCAATCTCGGCGACAAGGCCACGACGTTCTCTTTCGTGGTTCGCGTGACACGTTCGGGGCAAGCCACGTTCGAGGACCGGGTTGTGTTTGGCAGCAGACTGCCGGGCTCGGTGTCTCAGCGCTCGACGTCGAAATACCTGAACGGATCGCTGCAGGGCGCGGAGATCGTGCTTAGCCTGCGCGGGTGCTACCCGGCCCAGGAAAGCAATCCGGTGCTCACGCACTGACCCGGCAGCGCCGTTGACACTCGACACAAAACCTGGAGTCGCCATGAAAACGCCCCACATCGCTCTCGCCGCCTGCCTGGCCGCCGCCTGCTCCCTGACGCAGGCGGCCACGGCAATTTGGAACGGTACGCCGCAAGACCTGGTCTGGTATGGCGACGAACGCTGCCGCCTGCAGGTGACCGCGGTTACGCAGACCAGACCCTACGATCCGATAACGGTGACGGTGGCCAATCGCGGCGCCGTGCGCGTGAAATACAGCATCTACGTCTTCGCGGAGCGCCTGGCCGGCGAGCCCGTGTTCTTCGACACGTTCACCATCGCCAGCGCCGCGTCTGGCGCGGTATCGGTGGGAAAAACCCGTGCCTGGAGCAATTCAATCATAGGCGCCAAGATTAAATTGAGCGTGGATGCGTGCTCCGTCATCGGCTGACAGGGATTGCTCGGCTGCCGCGCCGTTGCTGTGTGTCGCCGCCCGATTCGCTCAGGCAATGCATGCGTTCATGAATACCGCTCGCGCCGATGCATGAATTGCCTACGGTTTCCTCAGGCCAAATGATTGCCGAGTCTTATCTCAATAGGCGCGACCCGGTGCGCTGCCAACACGAGGATCAGGCCATGCGCCGCTCCCGCGCCAACCCTTGCCTAGAGAATTTTGCCATCGTTAGAAACGTTAGACGCCCGCGCTTGACTTGAATTCGTGCTTTGTATCTAATCGTTACCATCGGTAACTTGAAGTTACAGGAGATGAGCCCTTATGTATCGCAATTTTCAATCTTATGATTTTTATCAAAGATTTGCGCGTGCGATGGATAACCGACGCGCGGAGGATAAAGTGACAATTTTCCCTGTCAATCCCGAAAGGCGCACTGTGTCAACAAACAAAAAACGCATGCGCGCGATTCTTGCTGCGTTCATTGCGGTCAGCGCACCCGCCTACTCAGCTTCGCTGGTGGCTGAACTTGATCCGGCGATCATGTTTGACATTAGGTACGGTGCGTTCAATGGGCAAAGATTACACATTCAATGCAACACCAATTGTGATAGTCAGGGTGTTCCGTTGAGGGCCGACATGAATCGGCGGCGGGATTCGCGAGATTTTATTTCAGCCCCTAAGAATGTTAAAGTCACTGTGACAGGTTATGTCGGCGGTCCGGAGAGGATTCAAAACTATGACGTGAATCTTACCAATTTTTTCTGCATCGTCACCTGGACATTGAAAAAGGACGGCTCCATCAGTATGCGCCGGGAGATGTGCTGATATAGTACGTGGCAGCGCTGGGCGCTGCCATTTTCTGTCGCAATCCCATCTGAGCGGTTGTGGCTGTTTTGTTGGCGTGGCCCGTGCCGGTCGTTTGAATATTTTTGGGTAAGCTATGAAATCGCTGCGCATTGCCATTTTGGGTTTCGCTCTTGCCGCCAGCGCCGTGGCGCACGCGGCCGAGAAAAATTGGAAGGGGTTGCCACTGACCTTTGAGCAATCTTCGTGCACGCTGCAACTGGTTTCGCTGAGCCAGCCCAACGACGGGCAGCCGCTGCATCTCACGGTGGTCAACAAGAGCGGCGGGGGCGGGGAGGACACCAAGCGGGCGCGCGGGGTGCGCGAGAACATGCCCGAGTTCAACGGCGTCATTCGGGTGGACAACGCCAACGCCGGAGAGGTGTCGGAGCGGCCCACGGTCAACGCGCTCAGCGGCGCGCTTGGCAAAGGCACGGTCAAGGTGAGCTTGGTGAACTGCTCGGTGCTCAGCTAGTTGTCTGTGATGGGCTTTGACCCTTTTGGGCGTGCGCGCCTTGTGCGCGGGTGGGTCGCCGGGTTGTGTGTTGGTGCGGTGGTCACGCTTGCCGCGGCGCAGAAGGCGCCGCCCGCTGGTGCAGTTGCGTCGCCGCAGTCTCTTGATCTCTCGCTGCGCCAGGCCGTGGCGCTGGCGGTGGCGCAGAACAAGACGGTGCGCTCGGCATACCTGGACCGCGTCTCGCAGCGCTACGTGCTCAAGGTGGCCGAATACCGGTTCGTGCCGCTGTTCGAGTGGTCGAGCGCGGTGTCCCGCCTGGCGCCGACGGGCGCAGCGTCAGGGGTGGGGCAATCGACTTCGTCCGGTTTGACGGCGCGCCAGGTCTTGCCGTTGGGCGGGCAGGCCGATCTGAGCGTCACCGCGTCGCGTCAGCCGGGGGCTGTCGTGGGCGAGGGCGCCTCGCGCGGCACCACCTGGACGCTCAGCGTGCTCCAACCTTTGCTCAAGGGCGCGGGGTGGGAGGTTGCGCATTCGCCGGTCACGCTGGCACAACTGGCCGAGCAGCAGAACATGCTCACGCTCAAGGCGGTGGTCGGTGGCGTGGTGGCCGAGGTGATCGCCGCCTGCCACCAGTACGCCCGCGCGCTGGGGGCCGAGGCGATTGCGCGCGAGTCCGTGGCGCGGGCCGAGAGGACGCTTGAAACCTACCGCGCGCTGATGGCGGCTGGCCGCGTGGCGGCCGTGGACATCGTGCAGTTTGAATCCGATCTGGCCAACCAGGCCTATGCGCGGCTGGCCGCCGAGAACGCCACCGAGAGCGCCCGCCTGGCGCTGGCGCGCCTGCTCGGGCTGGCGCCGGATCAGCCCCTGCGCCTGGAGACCTTGCGCTGGGAGGCGCCAACCCTCCCGACGGTGGAAGAAGCGTTGCAGGGCGCGCTGGTCGAGCGCACCGACGCGCTTGGCCTGGAGATTGGCCTGGTCGCCGCGCGCCTGCGTCTGCGGCTGGCGCGCAATCAGCAGTTGCCCGACCTGTCTGCGGTGGCCAGTTGGACGGGCATCCGCTCGCGCAACGCCCCGCTGGCCGCGTTGGCGCAACCGGACAGCTGGAGCGCCGGGCTGCGCCTGACGGTGCCGCTCAACGATCCGTCAATCCGTCTGGCGCTGGTGATGGCGCAGACCGATCTTGACAAGACCGAACTGGCACAGGCGCAGTTGCGCGAGTCGATCGAGGTGGAAATCCGCAACGCGGTGCGTGGCCTCGACCTCAGTTGGCGGCAGTACAAGCTGGCCGAGGCGGCGCTCAAGCTGTCCGAGCGAAAATTCGAGATCGAGACGGAAAAGCTGCGCGTGGGGCGCTCCAGCAATTTTCAGCTCATCGCGTTTCAAAACGATTTGCTCACCGCACAGAACAATGTCCTCAACAGTGGCACCGCCTACCTTGACGCCCAGACCAGCCTGGAGC
>DAIOSZ010000215.1:0-5635 GCA_036752305.1 Burkholderiaceae bacterium | reverse complement strand
CGCACGTCGTGCTGCGGGATTCGCGCTTGGGAGCGGCCCGGCGCGCTCATGCCGCCGCCTTGTGCGCGCCGGCTGCGGCGGCCTGGCGCCGCCCCTCGACCAGCTTCATCGCGTACTGCGCGGCCTCGACCAGACTGTCGGCGTTGGCGATGCCCTGGCCGGCAATGTCGTAGGCGGTGCCGTGATCGACCGAGGTGCGCAGGATCGGCAGGCCCAGCGTGATGTTCACGCCGCTGATCGCGTTCCAGCGGCCGGTGGCCGGATCGACCTTGAAGCCCATCAGCTTGACCGGGATGTGGCCCTGGTCGTGGAACATGGCCACCACGGCGTCGAACTGGCGCGCGCGCAGCTTGATGAAGATGGTGTCGCCGGGCAACGGGCCGATGACGCCCTGGTCGGCGAACTCCCGCACGATGGGGGCGACGATTTCGTCGTCCTCCTTGCCCAGGATGCCGCCTTCACCACAATGCGGGTTGAGCCCCGCCACGGCCACGCGCGGGCGCTCGATGCCCAGCGCGCGCAGCGCGTCGAGCGTGACGCCGAACACGCGGCGCAGCCGCTCGGGGGTGATGCGCCGGGGTACGTCGGCCAGCGCGCAATGCGTGGTCACGTGGCTGACATGCATGTCCTCGTGCGCCAGCATCATCACCGCGTCGCGCTGGCCGGTCAGGTGCGCCAGCAGCTCGGTGTGGCCCTCGAACGGATGGCCCGCCAGGTGCAGCCCCTCCTTGGACAGCGGCCCGGTGACGATGGCGTCGGCCTCGCCCGCCTGCACCATGGCGGCGGCGCGGGACACCGCTCGGTAGGCCCATTCGCCACCCGCAGCGCTCACCTTGCCGGTGACCACCGGGGGCTCGATGGGGCCCACGTCCACCAGGCGGTAGAACGCGCGGCCATCGGTGTCGGCGGCGGGCAGGCCCAGGCGCTGCTCGGCCTCGCGCAGCGCGGCGCCGCTGCCCAGCACGATGAACTCGGCCCGTCCGCCGCGCGTCAGGCCGGCCAGGGCGCGCGTGGCCCGGGCGGTGATCTCGGGGCCGATGCCGGCGGGATCGCCCATGGTGAAGGCGAGGCGGATGGCGTTTGACATGGAGCGGGTCCTCAATCGGGCTTGATGTTGGCGGTGCGGATCAGCCGGCCGATGCGCTCGTATTCCACGGGCAGGAACTTGGCCAGTTGCGCCGCGTCGCCGTTGGAGGGCGTGACGCCCACGCCGTTGAGCCGGGCGATCACGTCGGGGTTCTTCAGCGCCGTGCCCAGCGCGCCGGAGAGCTTGGCCACCACGTCCTTGGGCGTCTTGGCCGGCGCGAACACGGCGTACCAGGCCGAGAAGTCGAACTGCGGGTAGCCCGCCTCGGCGAAGGTCGGCACGTTGGGAAAGTCCGCCAGACGCGCCGGCGCGCCTACGGCCAGCGCGCGCACCTTGCCACCCTTGAGCAGCGGCACGCAGTTGGTGGCGGTGTCGAAGATCACCGGCACGCGCCCGCCGATCAGGTCGAGGATGTGCGCGTTGCCGCCCTTGTAGGGCACATGCGTCATGTCCACCTTGTTCTGCGCCAGGAACAGCTCGCCGGCCAGATGCAGCGGCGAGCCGTTGCCCGAGGAGCCGTACATGATGCCCTTGGGGTCCTTGCGCGCCGCGTCCACCACGTCCTTGAGCGTTTTGTAGGGCGACTCGTTGTAGGTGATGGCGATGATGGGCGCGCTGCCGATCATGCCGACCGGCTCGAAATCCTTCAGCGAGTCGTACTCGGCCTTGAACAGGTGCGGGCTGGCCGCGTGCGTGGCCAGACCGCCGATGAGCAGCGTGTAGCCGTCGGGCTGCGCGCGCGCCACCGCATTGGCGCCGATCATCGCGCCGGCGCCGGGCTTGTTCTCCACGATGGAGCCGCCGCCCAGCGCCTCGGCCATTTTCTGACCGATCAGGCGGCCCAGCATGTCGTTGGCGCCACCGGCCGGATAGGGCACGACGAAGGTGATCGTCTTGCTCGGAAACGCCGCCTGCGCCAGCGCCCTGGCCGAAAAACCCAGAGGCGCGGCGGCGCCGAACGCGGCGGCCAGCAGCCCGCGGCGGGAAAGATCGAATGCGTGCATCTGAATCTCCTGAAGACGATATGGGTTGAAAACCATCGCATTCGATCATAAAACGTCACAAATGATCATAAGCGTTTACCCTGATGATCGAATATGGCATCATTTGGCGCATGAGTTCCAGCATCACCGTCCTTCCGCTCATGCCCGTGCAGCGCCGGCAGCGCATCGTGGACTTTTTGCAGCGCCACGGCGCGGTGACGGTGGCGCAACTGGAGCAGGCGCTGGGGGCCTCGGTCTCCACGCTGCGGCGCGACCTGGACGCGCTGGCCGCCGATGGCACGGTGGACCGCACCCACGGCGGCGCGGTGCTGCGCCAGCAGGCGGCCGCCTACAGCACGTTCGAGCCCGAGACCGAGGCCGCCGCCGAGTTGTCGCCCGCCGAAAAGGCCGCCATCGGCCAGGCAGCGGCGGACGCGCTCACACCGCGCCAGAGCGTCATCTTCGACAGCGGAACCACGGTGCTGGAGGCGGCGCGCGCCGCCGCCCGGCGCGGCATTCCCCTCACGGCGGTGACCAACGACCTGGCCATCGCCCAGGTGCTGGGGCAGTCGCCGCTCATCCAGGTGCATGTGCTCGGCGGCGTGCTGCGCGCGGGCAGCCCCACGGTACTGGGCCACCCGCTGGCCGAACAGGTGGCGGGGCTGCAGGCCGAACTGCTGATCATGGGCGCGCACGCGGTCACGGGCGAGGTGATGTCGGAGACCTCGGCCGAGGTCGCCGCCGCCAAGCAGGCGCTGATGCGCTCAGCCAACCAGCGCTGGCTGCTGGTGGACGCCTCCAAGTTCCGCCCGCGCGCCTTCGCACGCATTGGCAGCCTGTCGGAGATCGACGCGCTCTACACCGACCGCCAAATTCCCGGCGCCGAGGAGGAGCGCCTGCGCGCGCTGCCGCTGGCGCTGCACGTGGTCAGCCCGGCATGACGCGCCTGCGCATCCTGGCCGACGACCTGACCGGCGCGCTGGACTGCGCCGCTGCTTTTGGCGCGGGCGTGACGGTGCACCTGGGTCAGCCGCGCGGCGATGGCGGGGCCGCCATCGAGGCCTGCGCCACCGGCACGCGCGACGTACCGCTCGCGCAACTGCCCGGCCTGCTCGCCCCCGCCCTGCCCTGGTTGCGCGGGGCGGACCTGGCCTTCAAGAAGGTGGACAGCCTGCTGCGCGGCAACACCTTCGCCGAAATCGACTGGCTGGCGCGCACGGGCGGCTTTGGCGGCATCGTGATGGCGCCGGCTTTTCCCGCGCAGGCGCGCCGCACGCGCGATGGCCAGCAGTGGTGGCAGCCGCCCGAGGCGGGCGCGGCGCCGCGCGCGGTGGCCATCGAGGCGCCGCTCGCGGCGCTGGGCTGGACGGTGGTGCGCGGCAAGGAGCTTCCCCCGCCCGGCGAGCGCCTGGCCTGGCTGCCCGATGCCGAGGACGATGCCGCGCTCAACGCCATCGCCACCCAGGCCCGGGCGCGCGGCGGCTGGCTGTGCTGCGGCAGCGCGGGTCTGGCGCACGCGCTGCGGCGCGTGGGCGGATTCGCCGCCGCCGACGGTGCTGACGATGCCGCGGACCCGGCGCTGCTGCTGCTCAGCGCCAGCCACCACGCCGTCTCGCGCCAGCAATGGCAGGTGTTGCACGCCTCGCGCTGGGCCGCGCGCTGCCTGGACGGCGCCGACCCCGATGCGCTCACGGCCGACGCGCTGGCCGCGGGCGGCACGCCTTACCCGCGCCTCATCGAACTGTCGCCCCTGCACGCCTTGAGCCCCGCGCAGGCCCAGGCGCTGCTGCACGCGCAGGCGCAGGCCATCGCCCGCGCGGCGCCGCGCCCGGGGGTGCTGGCTGTCGTGGGCGGCGATACGCTGCTGGCGCTGTGCGAGGCGCTGGGCGCCGCCGGGCTGCGCTCGGGCGTGCCGCTGGCGCGCACCGGCTGGGGCTGCGCGCGCCTGGTGGGCGGGCGCTGGGACGGCGTGGTCTGCCACACGCGCTCGGGCGCCTTTGGCGGGCCGGAGGATCTGCTGGAAGTGGTCGAAACCCTGGTGGTGGCGCGCTGAAATCAGAAAATATGTAGAGCAATCTATATATTTTGTAGATTAGTCTACAAAATTTCCTGAAATCGCCGGATTTCGGGCTGTTTTTGGTCGATTTTTACGATGCTTTTGGCCGTTTGACCAATAAAAACGACCACGGGCAGCTACTGTTTTTGTAGCTGACCGTGGTCGATCAAACTGCCGGGCGACCCGACGTTGGGGCGCCTTACGCGGCGGCGGGCATGCGTCCGAAGCGACCGCTGTTGAAGTCGTTGATCGCGTCGGCGATTTCACGCTGGCTGTTCATCACGAACGGCCCATAGCCCACCACCGGCTCGTCGATCGGCTCGCCGGCCAGGACCAGCACCTTGGCCTCGCCCGCGTCGGCCGACGCCTCCACGCGCAGGCCGCTGCCGCTGGTGGAGAAGGTCGCCATCTCGGTGGGGCCCAGCGCCTGGCCGTTGACCGTGACGCCACCGGCCAGGACCACGACCAGCGTGCTCCAGCCTTCGGGCTGATCCAGCTCGGCGGCTTGACCGGGCGCCAGGCGCACGTCCCATACGTTCATGGGCGTATAGGTGCGCGCCGGACCCTGCGCGCCAGCGAATTCGCCCGCGATCACGTTGACGGTGCCCCGCTCACCGAGCGGCACGGCCGGAATGCTGGCGGCCGTGATGCCCTGGTAGTGCGGCGGCGCCTTCTTGTCCCTGGCGGGCAGGTTGACCCACAGCTGCACCATCTCAAACGGCCCACCCGCGCGGGAATAGGCTGGCGAGTGGAACTCCTCGTGGATGATGCCGCCACCGGCGGTCATCCACTGCACGTCGCCGGGGCCGATGATGCCGCCCGCGCCGGTGGAGTCGCGGTGCTCGACCTCGCCGCTGTAGACGATGGTCACGGTCTCGAAGCCCCGGTGCGGATGCTGGCCCACGCCGCGGCGCCCGGTGGTGGGCGAAAACTGGGTGGGCGCGGCGTAGTCGAGCATCAGGAAGGGGCTGCGCTCGGCCACGCCGGCGCCGTTGTAGCCGAACATGCCATGCACGGGAAAGCCGTCGCCCACCCAGTGGCGACCGGGGGCGCGAGCGGTGCTGACAAGGGATTTCTGGCTCATGTGTGTGCTCCTGTGAAGTGGGGCCGACCTCTGCAATCGGCATGTACTGATACTATGGTCGCAACGGTGATTTGAAAAGTGGCGCTCAATCGGGTACAAAGTTCTATTTTTGGAACGATAAAGGCGATGGAAGACTGGAACGATCTGGCCTACTTCGCGGCGGTGGCCGACCACGGCGGCTTTGCCCCGGCGGGGCGGGCGCTGGGCGTGCCCAAGTCCAAGCTGAGCCGCCGCGTCAGCGGCCTGGAGGCGCGGCTGGGCCTGCGGCTGATCCAGCGCAGCACGCGGCGCTTTGCGGTCACGCCCGTGGGCGAGGCGGTGCTGCGCCACCGGCCGCACGGGGGGATGGCAGGGCTCGGCCCCTACAATTTCCCCGGCCACCTGCCCAACGGTCACGTCGTCCCGGCCCTGCTCGCCGGCAACTG
>DAIOSZ010000214.1:0-5682 GCA_036752305.1 Burkholderiaceae bacterium | reverse complement strand
CCTAATACTTGACCTCGCAGCCCCGTACGTGCTCGAGCGATCACTGACGTCGCATGAACTTATCGCGTTGGCCGGCGTGCTAGCCGTCTGCGCCGCTATCGTGCAGAAAGCGCGTGCGAGCAGGCGCAAGGCGAAACTGGAGGAGATGCGCGACTCGGCCCTGTGGTGACTTACCACGACGGGGAATAGGCTGCTCGCAGTGAGCTACACACCCCAAATTCCGTCTGGCTTCGCATAAAGCGGAATTTACGCGCGTGAAGCCGCAGCCGTGGTGAGCTGGGTCGAGAGGTGCAGTAGGCAGCGGTACCGGGCGCCCAACTATCAGTCGACAAACAGACCTCGGGCGCGTTCGGTTCCGTGCTGTTGCGATAGGACCAGTTATCTGACTAGGCGGGCTGGAATGTTCCGCCGGGCTTGTGCGTCGGATCCTCTGTTCACCTTTCCATACCAGCAGAACCCGTGCTTTCCCCGCGTCGTTTCTTTTGTGCGCCAGAGAGGGTCTCGTACCTTGAGGCGGTCAGCTCCTTGCATAGTCCAGGATCTGCGCCAGCACGGTGCGCCTTGCCTCAAGGTTGTTGCGCCACAGCTTCGTCTCCGCCACGACGACCTGGCCGGGGTTCAGAACTCGAGATCGTCGTTGATGGCGGCGAGGCCTGACGCGCAGGCGTGATCGGCATCTCCGCCGGGCGCACCCGACACGCCGATACTGCCCACCAGTGAACCTGGACGGCGGAATCGATAGGCAGCCCACCGCCGATGGCGACCACGCGCGGCAGTTCCCGGATTCCCGAGGATACCTCCGTAGCCTGGGTGGCACGGGCGAACGCCAGGGTGTCCATCTTGAATGTGACCGCGGTATAGGCCTTGTTCATCGCAGTTTCCGGCGTATGCGGTCCAGGGAGGCGATCGCGCAGCATGACCAGGGGGTGGCCCGCACGGTCGCTGACTGCGACCGCCACTTGATAGCCTGTGCGCGCGCAACTTTGCAGGGCAGCCTGGGCGGCCCGCAACGCAGCCTCTGGGGTGAGGGACCGAAGCACGTGTTCCTCATGGCAGCGCGCGCCCTGGCCCCGTAGAACCTCGCACAGTGCTGTCCCCGGCACGCCGACAAACAACGGGGGGTAAGGGGGTAGTACGCCTGGGCGGCAGAAAAAGAGGCCTACCAGCCTGCCTCCAACCCGCACGAATTCCGCGAACCCCCGAAACTGCTCAAGAATTAGGCAGCACCTGGGCTCGCGAAATATCCGGGCTAGGTGTCGCCGTCGTCCTTCCTCGTGATGGCCAGCGGCGCGGCTCTGCCGCGCGGGCACTGGAGCGAGCGCGTAGGCAGCGCGCGCGTCGCCCCCACAGCTGTGCATCTGCCTGATTGCTGCCGTTGGCGTTCCAATGGGCGCCCCCACTGTTCCTGGGCGCGACGGTGGTCGGCGGATCGCCGCAGTTCTCCGCGCTGGCCGCCAGGCACGCATCCGCAGAAGATGTTGGCTCCGTCCTCATGGTACCAATTGCGTTCGCACTCACCATCGTGAGCATCGCCATCACCAACTGGATGCTGCAGCATGTGCCGGTGCAATGGTTGTTCATGCCGGTGGCGATCCGGCAGGCGATCGTGCTCATCGCTTCCGGCGAATGCTCAGGCAGGCGGACAGCCGAGCGCAAGTGCCGCGCTGAGCGGGCTCCTTGCGCGCAGGCTCACATCATCGCGCGCTCGAACGGTCGCAGCAGCTTCTTCTCGTCGGTGTCCTGCGACGGCGGCTGTGCCAGCTTCAGCGGGTTCTCCGGCTGAGGCTCGTAATCGCCGACTGGGCCATCCACGGGGCCGCCTTCCACGGTTAGCCGCGCCATGTTGCGGCGGTGCGGATAGTAGTCGTGCGGCGCGTAGTGCTGGGTGGACCGGTTGTCCCACATCACGATGGTGTGCGGCCTCCATTTCAAGCGCAGCTGGTAGTCGGGGACCATCGCCTGCCGATACAGAAAATTCAGGATGGTCTGGCCCTCGTCTTCCTTCAGCCCCTCAATGCCGACAGTGAACTGCGGATTCACGAATAGCACGCGACGTCCGGTCACCGGGTGGATGCGCACGATCGGGTGCATGGGGTTGGGAAATTCGTCCTCCAGCTCGATGAGCTTCATGCGCGCAGCCTTGGAGTCTGCGAACATGTGGCGCCAGGGCTTGAAGTCGTGCCGCGCCCGCAGCCGGTGGACGTACACCTTCATGGGCTCGCTCAGGCCGTCGTAAGCGGCCGTCATGCTGGCGAACACCGTCTCGCCGCCATAGGGTGGCACGACCTTAGCCCGCAGGATGGTGGCCATTGGCGGGCGGGCGCGGAATGTCTCGTCCGAATGCCACGAGTCGGTCGGCCCGGCGGGGTTGCGGCCGGAGTTGTCGAACTCGATCACCTCCGGCACGTCGGGCAGGTTCGTCGCGAACGGATGCGTGGACAGGTTGCCGAACCGCTTCGCGAACGCGATCTGGGCTTCGAGCGAAATGTCTTGGTCGCGAAAGACGAGCACCTCGTAGCGCGCGAGTGCGGCCTGCAACCCGTCGAAATCGGCTTGCGCCAGGGGCCGGCCCAAGTCAATGTTAGAGATCTCGGCCCCGATGTGCCCGTTCAGGGGCGTGGCAACGATGGCGCTGTTGTCTGTCTGGGTCATGTCGTGTCCGATGCGGAAGTGGGCGGATGCTACGTTCGGCTCTTGCCATTGACCAAGTCAATCGTCGCCTCCGCAGCGGAAAACGATTGTGCTCGTCAAGTGTCCCGCCACCGACGTGGCCGCTTGGAGCACATACTCTGCCAACAGGCTTTCCCACAGGAGACACTCGATGACGAATCGCAGGATGCTCGGTACGCTGCTCATGGCGTCGCTGGCCATGGTTTTCGGAACGCCGGCATTGCCGCAGGCTTACCCCGCACGGGCGGTGACGATAGGGGAGTGCCGGTGGTGGTCGAAGCGCGTCCGAGCGCGGGCGGATCGATCGGCGCTGCCCACGTCGCACGCAGTCCGGCCGACGGCTACACGCTGCTGCTGGCTACGCTTAGCCACGTCACCAATCCCGGACTGACGGCCGGCAAGAGCACCTGGCATCCGGCCGACGATTTCAGCGGCATCGTGGAACTCGTGAACGCGCCGGTGGTGGCGCTGGTGCCCGCATCGCTGCCGGTGCGGACGCTAAAGGAGTTCGTGGAGTAACGCGAAGCAGCGGCCGGGGCAGCTGAACTACCTGATGCCCGGCGTTGGAACCTCGATGCACCTCAACACCGAGATGCTAAGGCTGAGTTCCGGCATCGAACTGCAGCCCATTGCGTACAAGGGCGTGCCGCCGGGCATGCCCGATCTTCTGACGGGGCGCCTCGCGTTCGCCATGTCCCCCATGTCCGTCGCCCGCGGCCACGTCGCGAGCGGATCGCTGCGCGCCCTAGCGGTTGCTTCGCCGACCCGCGTGAAAGATCTGCCCGACGTGCCCACCTTCGCCGAAGCGGGTTTCCCCGATGCGCAGGTCGTGTCTTGGTACGCTCTCGTCGCGCCGTCGAAGACGCCAGCAGCCGTTCGGCAGCGGCTGAATGAGGAATTCACGAAGGCACTCGCGGATCCAGGCGTGCGCGATCGTCTCGCGCAAGCCGGCGCCATGATCTCCGACCGGAGCACCCCGGAGCAGGTGGACACCATGCTCAAGCAGCAAACGGTTCGTTGGGAACAAGCGCTGAAGAAAATCAAGATCGACAAGGAATGAACGCGGCGTCGCGCCCGAGTGGGAAAACGATGAAAGCGGAAGAGAACGACCTGCTCACGCGGACTGACGCGGGCACGGCCATGGGCGAACTGATGCGGGAGTTCTGGATGCCCGCGCTGCTCTCCAAGGAGCTGCCGGCGCCTGACGCCCCCCCAGCGCGCGTGCGGCTGCTTGGCGAGGATCTCGTCGCGTTTCGCGACAGCAGCGGGCGGGTCGGCCTACTCGACGCCTTTTGCCCGCATCGCAGGGCGGAGCTTTACTTCGGCCGCAACGAGGCGGGGGGCCTGCGCTGCATCTACCACGGCTGGAAGTTCGATGCCGGCGGAAGGTGCGTGGATGTCCCGACCGACAGCTGCACCCCGGCGCAGATGCAACGACTCTCCACCACGGCTTACCCGACGCAGGAGCGGGGCGGCATCGTATGGGCATGGATGGGAAAAGGCGAGCCGCATGCGCTGCCCCCGGCCCTGGCGTTCACTTTGGTTCCTGGCGAGCACACGTATGTCTCCAAGTGCCTGATGCGCTGCAACTACCTGCAGGCGCTCGAAGGCAGCATCGACTACTCGCACATCTCCTTCCTGCACAAGGAAGGAGAGACCAGCTCCGACGTATTCGGCATCGGCGACATGATCCGTTATTCGGACGAGGACGGACGTCCAACGCTGTTCGCCGAGCGCACCGACTACGGTTTGCAGATCGGCGCGCGCCGTGACGCCGGTGCGGAGAACGCGTACTGGCGTGTCGCGCGGTGGCTGTTGCCGTGCTTCGTGATCGTGCCCACGGCGCCGGGCAACGTGAGCCGCATCAACCTGTTCATTCCGATCGACGACGAGAACTGCTGGTGGTACCGGATTCGCTGGCACCAGGACCGGCCGCTGACCGCTGCCGAACTGGATAGCTACAGGGATGTCGGCGAGGACTATGCACCGCTGGTGCCCGGTTCCTACCTTCCGCGCGGGTCGCGCGAGAACGATTACCTGCAGGACCGTGCTTTGCAGCGGCGTGCGTCCTTCACCGGTATTCGCAGCGCGCAGCTGCAAGATCTGGCGGTGCAGGAGAGCCAGGGACGCGTGCATGATCGCTCCCGCGAGAAGCTGATGCCTTCCGACATGCCCATGGCGCAATGCCGCCGTATGCTGCTGGAGGCGGTGCGCAGCCATCAAAGCGAGCGGCAGTTGCCGCCGTCCGCCAGCCGCCCTGAGTTGTTCGGCGGCTATGCATCTGCGGTCACCAGACCGCGCCGCATGACGTTCGACGAAGTGCGTTCAAGCCTCTGACGCACTTGGGGGACACGGGCCCAAGGCTACCTGTCGCGAGTGAGAAGAGCTGCCTGCCGCTCCAGCTTCGTCAGCAGTTCGAAGAGGAATGACGCCTCGTCGTGGGTCAGGCACTCTGCGAGCTAACGGTTGTAAGCCGCAGCCATCAGCTTGGCTTTGCCGTGGATCTGGACACCGTCGTCGGTCAGGCGCAGGCACACCAGGCGTTTGTTGCCCGGGGAGCGTCGCTTGTCCACCAGCCCACGCGAATGCATGTCGGCGACGGTCCGGCTCGCCACGACCACGTCGATGCCCGCGTCCGCCGCCAGGGCCTTCAGGCTCGCATCCGGCGTGCGGGCGAGGTACGCCAGGATCCTCCATTCGCGGCGGGAGATTCCGAGTTCCCGCTTGTACATGTCGTCCGTCCCACGCAGGCCGACGTGCGTGATACGAAAAAGCCGGTACAGCAGGAAATCCTCGATTTCCTGCGGGTCCTTCAGAGTTGGCTTGCCTTGTGCGCCGACAGGTGCCGGGCGCGAGGGTGGGATGCTCACAGGGGGATTTTCGCGCACGTTTCAGCCAGCGCACGAAGGGCAGCGCCGGCGTCACGACACGGCCTGGTAGTAGATGTTCTGCGGATGGCGCGCCTGGGCGAAGAAGAACCAGCGCTCGGCCAGCAGGCCGGCCGCCTGCGAG
>DAIOSZ010000213.1:2307-5709 GCA_036752305.1 Burkholderiaceae bacterium | reverse complement strand
GGCCGACCTGCGGCATGATCCTGGCCGACCTGGGCGCCGAGGTCATCAAGGTCGAGCCGCCCGGCGGCGACAAGACCCGCCAGTTGCCCGGCCTGGGCATCGGCTTTTTTCGCAGCTTCAACCGCAACAAGAAGAGCGTGGTGCTGGACATTCAGCAGCCCGACGGCCTGGCGCAGGCGCGCGCGCTGATCGGCACCGCCGACGTGCTGGTGGAGAACTTCCGCCCCGGCCTGATGGACAAGCTGGGCCTGGGCTACGCGGCGCTGGCGGCCGAGTTTCCGCGGCTGATCTATGCGTCGCACAAGGGCTTTCTGCCCGGGCCGTATGAAAGCCGCCTGGCGCTCGATGAAGTGGTGCAGAACATGGCCGGCCTGACCTACATGACCGGCCCCAAGGGAAGGCCGCTGCGCGCGGGCAGCTCGGTCAACGACATCATGGGCGGCATGTTCGGCGCGATCGGCGTGCTGGCCGCGCTGCGCGAGCGCGAGCGCACCGGGCGCGGACAGGAGGTGCAAAGCGCGCTGTTCGAAAACTGCTGCCTGCTGGCCGCGCAGCACATGCAGCAGCACCTGATGACCGGCGAGGTGCCGCCGCCCTTCCCGTCGCGCGTCTCGGCCTGGAGCGTCTACGACACGTTTGACGTGGCCGATGGCGAGCAATTGTTCATTGGCGCCGTGAGCGACAAGCAGTTCGTGCAACTGTGCGCCGTGCTGGGCCGCGAGGACCTGCGGGCCGACCCCGACCTGGCCACCAACGCGCAGCGCGTGGAGCGCCGCCCCGAACTGCTGGAGCGGCTGGCCGAAACCGTGCGCCGCTGGAACGTCGACGAGCTGGCCGCGCGCCTGGACGCCGCCGGCCTGCCCTACGCCAAGGTGGTGCGGCCCGACCAGTTGCTGCGCGACCCCCACCTCATCGAAAGCGGCGGCCTGGTGCCGCTGGACACCGAAAACGGCCCCACGCAGACCGTGCTGCTGCCGCTGCTCATGGGCGGGCGCCGCCCGGGCGGGCGCCAGCCGCTGGCGCGCGTGGGCGAGCATGACGCGGCGGTGCTCGGCGCGCTGGCCGCGCTGGACGCCTGACAGACACACCCACGACCGACGGAGACACCGCCCCATGAACCACCACCCGAGCCGCCGCGCCACGCTCCGCGCCCTGGCCGCCCTGCTTACGCTGCCCGCCTGGCGTGCCCACGCGCAGGCCGATGGCCGACCGGTGCGCCTCATCCTGCCGGTGAGCGCCGGATCGGGCGTGGACGCCATCGCCCGTGCCGCCAGTCAGGCGCTGGGCAAGGCGCTGGGCGCGCCGGTGGTGATCGAGAACCTGCCCGGCGCGGGCGGGGTGGTCGGCAGCCAGGCCATCGTGCGCGCCGCGCCGGATGGGCACACGCTGGGCTTCGTGTCGAACAACCACGTGATCTATCCCGGCGTGGTCAAGAACCTGAGCTTTGACCCGATCAACGACATCACGCCCATCGTCCACGTGGCGACCTCGCCGATGGTGATCGTCGCCAGCCCCAAGTTGCCGGTGAACAACCTCAAGGAGTTCGTCGCGCTGCTCAAGGCCAGCCCCGGCAAGTACAACATGGCCTCATCGGGCAACGGCACCATCCTGCACCTGGCCGGCGAGCTGTTCAAGGAGCAGGCGGGCGTGTTCTCCACCCACGTGCCGTACCGCGGCTTTGGGCCGATGGTGCAGGACATCGTGGGCGGCCAGGTCGATTGGGGCGTGGGCGCGCTGCCCGCGCTGGTCGGCCAGATGCGCAGCGGCTCGCTCAAGGCCCTGGCCATCGCCACGGCCGAGCGCAACAGCGCCGCGCCCAACCTGCCCACCGGCGTGGAACAGGGCTACAAGGACTACCTCATCGGCGGCTGGTCGGCCATCGTCGGGCCCAAGGGCATGGCGCCCGAGACGGTCAAGCGCGTGCACGCGGCCGTCACCGCGGCGTTCGAGACGCCCGAGGTGAAAGACGCCATGGCCAAGCAGGGCAACACCATCGTGCTGATGAGCCCGGAGGCGACCAAGGCGCATTTCGTCAGCGAATCCAAGCGCTACCTCACGCTGCTCAAGCGCGCCGGGGTGACGGCGCAGTAGCGCGAGGGGCGCCTCCTGGCGGACGATCTTGCGCCCCCGTGGCGATGGCCCTATGCTGGCCGTCCCAAACGCGATAACCAGCCGAGGAGATTGATTTGATGACTTTCACCACCGAGCCTTCGACGCCATTGCGGCGTTGGGGGCTGCTCGGCGCATGTGCGCTGACCACCCTGTCCCTGTGGGGTTGCGGCGGCAGCGACCCGCAATACGCTGCCTGCCTGCAGAGCACGGCCAATGGCAGCGTGGTCGTTGGCTCGGGCCTGCCGGGCGATCCGGCGATTCCCGAGCCGCAGTCGGGCTACAAGACCGGCAAGCAGCCGGTGATCGGCGCCAGCTACATGGCGGTGACGGCCAACCCGCTGGCCACGCAAGCGGGCTGCGAGGTGCTGCGTGACGGCGGCACGGCGGTGGACGCCGCGGTGGCGGTGCAGATGGTGCTGGGCCTGGTGGAGCCGCAGTCGTCCGGCGTGGGCGGCGGCGCGTTCATGCTGCACTACAAGGCGTCGAACAAGACGGTGCAAAGCTACGACGGCCGCGAGACGGCGCCCGCGGCCGCGACGGAAGACTACCTGCGCTACGTGAGCGCCACCGACAAGACCAATCCACTGCCCAACCTGGGCACCTCGTTCCTGAGCACCAAGGCGAGCGGCCGCTCCATCGGCACGCCCGGCGCGGTGCGCATGCTGGAGCTGGCGCACCAGGACCATGGCCGCGCGCCGTGGCGGCTGCTGTTCGACCCGGCGATCAATCTCGCCAGCGGGGGATTCCAGATCAGCGGGCGCATGGCGGCGGCCATCGCCGGCGCGCGCACCGACCTGATGCGTGACGCCGAAGCGTCGGCGTACTTCCTCAACCCCGACTTTTCCGCCAAGACGCTGGGAACCACCATCAAGAACCCGGCCTACGCCGACACGCTGCGCCAGCTTGCCGCCGGCGGCGCCGATGCGCTGTACACCGGCCCGATCGCGCAGTCCATCGTGGACAAGATCAAGGTCACCTCGGGCGGCGTGGTCACGCCGGTGGCCATCACGCCGGGGCTGACCGAGATGTCCGACCTGGCCAACTACCGGGCGATCCGTCGTTCGCCGGTGTGCTCGACCTACCGCGACACCTGGGTTTGCGGCATGGGGCCGCCGTCCTCGGGCGGCATTGCGGTGGCGCAGACGCTGGGCATCCTGGAGAACTTCAGCCTGGGCGCCTATCCCCCGACAGCCGTCAACGGCGATGGGGGCAAGCCCGCCGTGATGGGCGTGCACCTGGTCAGCGAGGCCGAACGCCTGGCCTACGCCGACCGCAACAAATACGTGGCCG
>DAIOSZ010000213.1:0-2297 GCA_036752305.1 Burkholderiaceae bacterium | reverse complement strand
GTGCCACTGCCCGGGCTGGGCCTGTCGTCGATGATCGACAAGACCTACCTGCGCTCGCGCGCCGCGCTGATTTCCACCACGCGCAGCATGGGCACCGCGCAGGCGGGCGTGTTCGCCACCAGCACGCCGGCGGGCAAGAGCGGGCCGGAGGGCAACGGCACCACGCACATGTCGATCGTGGACAAGGAAGGCAACGTGGTGGTGATGACCACCACGATCGAAAGCGGCATGGGCTCGTTCCACTTCACGCGCGGCTTCCTGCTGAACAACCAGCTCACCGACTTTTCCTTCGACCCCAGCGACGCCGACGGGCCGATCGCCAACCGCATCGCTGCGCTCAAGCGCCCGCGCAGTTCGATGGCGCCGACGCTGGTGTTCGCCAAGGCGGCCGACGGCTCGATGGGTGATTTTCTGATGGCCACCGGCTCGCCGGGCGGCGCGACGATCATCCAGTTCGTCGTCAAGACCCTGGTCGGCGTACTCGACTGGAAGCTCGACGCGCAGCAGGCGACCTCGCTGGTGAACTTCGGCGCGGCCAACAGCCCGACCACCGGCGTGGGGGGCGAGAACCCGGCCATCGACGTGAGCAACAACGGGCTCAACGATCCGTTGCTCAACGGCTTGCGCAGCCTGGGCCACACCGTGTCGTTCGCCGCGCAGTCGAGCGGTGTCTCGACCATCGTGCGGGTGCCGACCACGGCCAACGCGCTGGGCTACTACGTCGGGGGCGCCGACCCGCGGCGCGAAGGCATCGCGCTGGGCGATACGCCGAAATGAACGACGGGTGGCGCCCTACGCGGGCGCCACCGGTATCGTCAGCCCGCGCTGCACGGCCGGGCGGGCGACGAAGGCGTCGAGCACGCGGCGCACGTTGGCAAAGCGCTCAAAGCCGACCAGTTCGCCCGCGCCGTAAAAGCCCACGAGGTTGCGCACCCAGGGGAAAACCGCGATGTCGGCCACGGTGTAGTCGCTGCCCATGATCCAGGCGCGGCCTTCGAGGCGCTTGTCGAGCACGGCCAGCAGGCGTGCGCTCTCGCTCACGTAGCGGTCGCGCGGGCGCTTGTCCTCGTAGTCCTTGCCGGCGAATTTGTGGAAGAAACCCAGTTGGCCGAACATGGGGCCAATGCCCCCCATCTGGAACATCAGCCATTGCAGCGCTTCGTAGCGGCCTGCCGCGTCGGCGGGCAGGAAGCGGCCGGTCTTCTCGGCCAGATACCACAGGATGGCGCCGGATTCGAACAGCGCCAGGGGTTTGCCGCCGGGGCCGTCGGGGTCGAGGATGGCGGGAATCTTGTTGTTGGGGTTGAGCGCCAGGAACTCGGCAGAGAGCTGGTCCTGCGTGTCAAAGCTCACGCGGTGCGCTTCGTAGGGCAGGCCGCATTCCTCCAGCAGGATGGACACTTTCACGCCGTTGGGCGTGGGCAGGGAATACAGCTGCAAACGCTCGGGGTGCCGGGCGGGCCATTTGCGGGTGACGGGAAAGGCCGACAGGTCGTTCATTCAAGTGCTCCAAAAGACAATGGCGAGTGATCAGCGCAGGCGCAACAGCAGCGCCGCGGTGGACGCGTCCAGGCCATCGGTGGCGCCGCTGGCCAGGCGCGGCGCGATGTCCTTGGCCAGCGTCTTGCCCAGCTCCACGCCAAACTGGTCAAAGCTGTTGATGCCCCAGATGACGCCGGCCACGAAGACGCGGTGCTCGTACAGCGCAATCAGCGCGCCCAGGCTGGCGGGGCTGAGGCGGTCGAGCAGCAGGAAGCTGCTGGGGCGGTTGCCCGGAAAGTCGCGGTGGCCGCCCGCGTCGTGCTGGCCAACCAGCAGCGCGCGCGCCTGCGCCAGCGCATTGGCCAGCAGCAGGCGGTGCTGCTCGTCCAGCGTCTCGTCGGGCACCGCCGCGGAACGCGGGGCTTCGCGCACCGCGATGAATTCGACGGGAACGACCTCGGTGCCCTGGTGCAGCATCTGAAAGAAAGCGTGCTGGCCGTTGGTGCCCGGCTCGCCCCAAACGACGGCCGAGGTGGCGCAGTCCAGCGCCGAACCATCGAGCGCGACGCGCTTGCCGTTGCTCTCCATCTCCAGCTGCTGCAGATAGGCCGGCAGGCGCTTGAGGCCGGCGTGGTAGGGCGCGACGCAGCGTGTGGGCAGGCGCAGGAAGTCGCGGTACCAGATGTCGAGCAATGCCAGGCGCACGGGCAGGTTGTGCGCCAGCGGCGTGTCACGAAAATGCAAATCCATGGCGCGGGCGCCCGCCAGCAGCCCCCGAAAGCCCTGCGCCCCCAGGGCCATGGCGAAGGCGAGGC
>DAIOSZ010000212.1:0-5719 GCA_036752305.1 Burkholderiaceae bacterium | reverse complement strand
CCTCGTGGAGTGTGGAGACCGTGAGGCCCCGCGCGCCCGCCGCCAGTTGCGCCTGCCCGACGCGCCAGCATTTGCTCGTTTTGACGTGCGGGGGAAACGCCACGCCAAGCGCGTCCAGCCGCGACTGCATGCGTGCAATGTTGCGTTGCATGCGCGCCACGTCGATCAGCGCGGCGGGGGTCGGCAGGGGGGCGGGTGGCGGCGAGGACATGGCGGCGGAGGCACCGATGTACGGGTTTGGTCAGTATGTGTCGAACAGGGTTTGCAACTCGCGCGCGTCGTCGGTGAGCGTGAGGCCAAGCGCAAGCAGCAGCCGTGCACGCGGCGCGTTCTGGTCGTCGGTGACGATACTTCCAGCATCGTCGTCATCGAATGAGGCATTGCGCACCAGCGCGCCGCCGCCCATGCGCGAGGCGCGCACCACGTGGATGCCGCCCGCCCGCAAGGCGCGCAGCGCCGGCGCGACACGTTCGGGCACCGTGCCGCCGCCAAAACCCGCATGCACGATGCCGCGCACGCCCGCCGCGGCGAACGCGTCGTAGGCGACGCGTGTGACGCCACCGTGGGTGGTGACCACGGCCACCGGCGGCAGCGCGGTGATCCGCGGCAGCGAAAACGGTGTCTGCAGCGTGTGCGGACGGGCGGTTGCGCGATACCAGCGCGGCCGCGCCTCGATCGTCAACCCCAGCGGCCCGAAGGGCGATGCAAAAGTACGCAGCGCCATGCTGTGCGTCTTGCTCACGTCGCGCGCGCAGTGGATGTCGTCGTCCATCGCAACCAGCACACCCCGCCCGGCCGACGAGGCATGCGCCGCCACCGCCACCGCCTGAAACAGGTTGCGCGGCCCGTCGGCGGCCAGCGCGGTGCCGGGCCGCATGGCGCCGGTGAGCACCACGGGCTTGCGGCTCTTGAGCACCAGGTGCAGGAAGTAGGCGCTCTCCTCCAGCGTGTCGGTGCCATGCGTGATGACGACGCCGTCCACGGCATCGTCATCCAGGCAGGCCTGCACCCGGCGCGCGAGCGCGAGCGCGAGCAAGCGTTCGTCGTCGAAGTCCGCCGAGTCGATCTGAAAAATCTGCTCCACGCCGAGCCGCGCCAGGCGTTCCAGCCCGGGCACGTTGGCCAGCAGATCGTCCACCCCGACCACCGCCGCGCGATACGCGGCCGAACCGGCGCAGGCCGAGCCCTGGCCGGCGATGGTGCCACCGGTGCCGATCACCGTGATGCGGGGCAATGAAGACATGGTGGCGCGATGTTACCGGTACGCGCCGGGGCGGATGGGGCCGCGCCGCGTCTACCCGGGCAAGGACCAGGTGCGGCTCATCGAGGGCCGCTGGCTGAAGCCTGCCCACCACGCCGCCACGCGCGGGCGGCGTGCCTGCCAGCCCAGGTCGGGAAAACGCACCCCGAGATACCACAGCGCGCAGCCGATCGTCAGGCTGCCGATGTCCAGACGATCCTGGAGCAGTTCGGGGCGGGCATCAAGTGCCGCCAGCGAGGTCTCGATCTTGTCGAGTTGCGCGTCGCGCCAGGCGGGCCATTGCAAGTTCTCGGGGCGGGCGATGGTTTCGTAGCGCGCCAGCAGCGCGGCGTCGAGCATGCCGTCGCCCAGCGATTGCAGCGTGAGCGACTTCCAGCGTGCCGCGCCAGCCGGGAACAGCGATCCGCCGGCGAGGTCATTCAGGTACTCGCAGATGACGCGGCTGTCGTAGAGCACCTGTCCGTCGTCGGTGAAGAAGGTCGGCACCTTACCCAGAGGGTTGTCGGCGATGATGGCCTGGTCGCGGTTGATCGGGTGCGCGCTGGACGGGCGCAGTTCAATGCGCTCGTCCAGACCGAGTTCGGCCGCCGTGACGAGACATTTGCGGACATAGGGCGAGAACGGCGAGAACAGCAGTTTCATGGCGTGGTTTCCTGTGATGCGAGGTGCCGGCCTGCCAGCCAGCCAAACGTGAGCGCAGGCCCCAGCGTAATGCCAGGCGCGGGATACTGCCCGCCCATGACCGAGTGCATGTCATTCCCCGCCACGTAGAGCCCTGGCATGGGCTGGCCCGCGGCGTCCAATGCCTGCGCATGCGCATTGGTGGCGATGCCCAGCGCGGTGCCGATGTCGCCCGCCAGGACTTCCACCGCGAAGTACGGTGGCTCGTCGATCGGCCCCAGACAGGGGTTGGGGGCTTGCGCGGCGTCACCGAGATAGCGGTTGTAGGCGGTCGAACCCTTGCCAAAAGCCTCGTCCACGCCTTGCGACGCCGCGTGGTTCATGCTCGCGGCGGCGGCTGTCAGGCGCCCCGCGTCGATGCCAAGTTGCGTGGCCAGTTCGGTCAGGCTCGTCGCCCGGCGCAGATAGCCCGCGCGCACCAGATGTTCGCGCGGCCGCCCACCCGGCAGCGCCAGGCCCAGGCCCCAGAGGTCGATGAATCGCCGGTCACAGACCAGGTAGGCTGGCAGGTTCTCGGGCCGCGCCTGCATGGCGCGCACGAACTCGTGGTAAGACGTGGACTCATTGACGAAGCGCTCGCCCCGTCGGTTCACCGCGATCAAGCCGGGCTTGGCGCGGTCCCACACCAGATGCGGGTAGCGCAGTTCGCTGCCATCCGGGCGCTTGAGGATCGAGACCGGCGCCCAGAACGCCGGGCTCGCATGCGCGCTGCCCAGTGCCGCGCCAGCCTGCCGGGCCAGCGCGATGCCTTCGCCGGCATTGCCCTCCGGCGACATGGACCACGGCCCGGTGGGCGCCGGGAAATGCTGTCGGCGCATCGCGGCATCCCACGGAAATCCGCCCGTGGCAACAACCACGCCGCGCCGTGCCCGCACCCGCACCGGGCGACCGCCGCGCAGCACAGTGACGCCCACCGTGCGTCCACCGTCCTGGTGCAGGTTCTGCAGCGGCGCGTCAAGCCAATACGGGATCTGGCGGTCGAGCACGCTCTTGAACAACCGGGCAGCCAGCGCGTTGCCCAGCACCAGCCGCGTGCCGCGGTGATACCCGCTCAGGCGGTCAAACCCATAGCGCAGCACGAGCTTCATGCTCTCCTTCCACGAGGTGAAGGACTGCAGCGCCGCCAGCAGATGGCGCGCGTCGGTCATGGTGACCATCATGTGGCCAAGCACCATGAATTCGGGCAGGGGATCGCGCAAGTCCTTAAACGCCGGACCGAGCAGACGGCCATCGAAAGCAACCGGGTCGAGCGAGCGCCCGCCCAGGGCGGCGCCGGGACGGTCGGGGTAGTAGTCGGGCGAATAGGCTCGCCCCGCGAGCTTGAGCGCCGTGTTTGACTCGAACCAGGCCACGGCTTGCGCCGCATGGTCCACGAAGGCCTGCTGCAGCGCCGCCGGAGCATGCGCGCCAACCGTGGCCCGCAGGTAAGTCTGCACCTGCTCGCGCGTATCGGGATGCCCCACGGCGGCGCTGTGGGCGTTCAGCGGCGCCCAGATCGCGCCACCCGAAATGGCGGTACTGCCGCCCACGCGCGAGGTCTTCTCAACGATGAGCACCGACAGGCCGGCCTGTGCCGCGGTGAGCGCGGCCGCCATGCCGCCCGCCCCCGAACCGGCGACCACGACGTCGAATTCGGCTTGCCAGGCCGAAGGGTCGCCGTTCACGGCGGTGCCTTCGCCCTGCTGGCTGCCTTCGGGCGGCCGGGCGGTGCTCACGCGCCTCTCCCGCCCAGCGATTTGCCACCATCGACAAAAATCACCTGCCCCGTCAGAAAGTCCGTTTGCGGCGAGGCCAGAAATGCCACCGCGTGCGCCACGTCCTCGGGCCGCCCGGCCTTGCCGGTGGGCTGCAAAGCCAGTTGCGCCGCCATGCGCTCCGGCGTGAGCGCGCGCAGCAACGGCGTGTCGATGAGTCCCGGCGCGATGGCGTTCACCAGAATCCCGCGCGGTGCCAGTTCCATGGCGCTGGCTCGCGTGTAACCGACCAGCGCGGCCTTGCTGGCCACGTAGTGAGGATGGTTCTTGGCGCCCAGATAGGCCCGCGAAGCGATGTTGACAATGCGCCCGCCCCCGAAGCCGTTGTCCGCCATGCGGCGCGCCGACACCTGCGTGAGCGTGCTGACCGCCACCAGGTTCACCTCATATGCGCGGCGGAAGTCGCTGCTGCTGACTTCGTCGAAGCGCCGCTCGTCAAACAAGCCCGCGTTGTTGACCAGCGCATAGAGCGGCGGAAGCTCATCGACCAATGCGCGCGTGGCGGCCTCGTCCGTGAGATCGAGCACATGGCCGCGCACCGCCAGACCCTGGGCGCTCAGCCGTGCCGCCTCGCGTGCCACACCGACCGCATCGCGATCCGCGAAGGCCACTGAAAAGCCATCGCGCGCCAGGCGCTCCACCGTCGCCAGCCCCATGCCGCTGGCGCCGCCCGTCACCAGAGCCCACCGCAAACCACTCATGATGTCCCATCCTCACGCTGAAAGAAATCCGCCATCGACCGGCAGCACCGTGCCCGTCACATAGCTTGACATCTCCGAACACAAAAACACCACCGGTCCGACCAGTTCCCGCGGCTCGCCGCCGCGCTTCATCGGCACGCGGTCCATGTACCAGTCGGTTCCTCCTGGCGTTTCAAGCTGCGGACGCACCATCTCGGTCAGCATCAACCCGGGCGCCACCGCGTTCACGCGCACGCCATGGGCGGCGAGGTCGCGCGCCATCGCCTGCGTGAGTGAGCGCACCGCACCCTTGGAAGCGACGTACCCCGCCGTCGATATGCCGCTGACGAAGGCCACGATGGACGACAGGTTGACGATGCACCCCCGCGACACCTTCAGCTGCCCGACGAAGGCATGGCTCACGTTGAACAGGCCGTCGAGGTTGCGCGACAGGTCGACGGCGCGCTTCAGCGCAGTCCCACAAATCGGGAGCCTGGGCATCATCGACCTTGCCGCGCCCCGAGATGCCCGCGTTGTTGATGAGGATATCGATGGCGCCATGCCGCTCCTGCACCTGCTTTGCGAAGGCGTTCACCGCCACGCGATCGGTCACGTCCAGCGCGTAGGCCCAGGCGGTGGCCGCGCCCAGCCGCGCCGCCACCGCTTGCGCGGCCCGATGGTCGAGGTCCGCCAGGATGACGCGGGCGCCCTCGCGCGCGAAACCCTCGGCCAGCGCCCCGCCCAGTCCGCCACCGCCGCCGGTGATGAGCGCAAGTTTCCCGTCCAGCAAACCCATGATGTGTCCCTACATGCCGAGGTAGGCCCGCCGCACGGCGGGGTCGTGCATCAGCGCGGCGGTCTCGCCCTGCAGGCTGACCTCGCCGTTTTCCAGGATGGTCGCGTGGCTGGCCATGCTGAGCGCCAGGCTGACGTCCTGCTCCACCAGCAGCACGGTCACACCCTGCTCGCGGTTGAGGCTGCGGATGGCGTCGAAAATCTGTTCAACCAGCAGCGGCGACAGTCCCATCGACGGCTCGTCGAACATGATCAGGCGCGGACGCGCCATCAACGCGCGGCCGATGGTGAGCATCTGCTGCTCCCCACCCGACAGCGTGGATGCCCTCTGCTCGGCTCGTTCGCGCAGGCGTGGAAACAGCGCGCACACCTTGGCGAAATCCTCGGCAATCGCGGCGCGGCCGGTGCGCAGATAGGCGCCGAGCTCCAGGTTCTCGCGCACGGTGAGATCGCGAAACACCTGCCGGCCCTCGGGCACCTGCACAAGACCTCGGCGAACGATTTCGTCGGAATGCAAACGGTGGATCGGCTGGCCGTCGAACCACACC
>DAIOSZ010000211.1:2027-5720 GCA_036752305.1 Burkholderiaceae bacterium | reverse complement strand
CCTCCGCGCATGGCGCTGCGGGATTCGCGCTTGGGAGCGGCCCGGCGCGCTCATGCGCGGCCCGCCCACAACTGGCGGGCGCGTTCGGCGATGCGCACGGCATCGGGGATGAGCGCGGCCTGCAGGTGCGGCGCGGCGGGCATGCGGCAGTTGTCCACGCCCAGCCGCTCGACCGGCGCGGCCAATTGACCGAACAGTTCGCGCTGCACGCGGGCGGCGATTTCAGCGCCAAAGCCACCGCTGACGTTGGCCTCGTGCACCACGAGCAGCCGGCGGGTGCGGCTCACGCTGCCAAACAGCGCCGACCAGTCGAATGGGGCGATCCATCGGGCGTTGATCACCTCGGCCTCAATCCCCTCGGCGCTCAGCTGCCGAGCCGCCGCCAGGGCCTGGTACAGCATGGGCCCCCAGGTCACCAATGTCAGGTCCTGCCCCTCACGCGCGATCCGTGCGCCCTCGGCGGACTCGATCGGCCCGTCGATCACCACGCTCTGCTCCTCGCCATGGTAGAGCGCGCGGTTCTCGATGATCAATGTCGGATCATCACAGCCGATGGCGGCCAGCAGCATCGAATAGGCATCCTGGGCGGTAGCCGCAACGCCCACGCGAAGCCCCGGCACATGGGCGTACAACGCCTCCAGATTTTGCGAATGCTGCGCGCAGGAGCCCGGCGTTGCGCCCTGCTGGGTTCGGATGGTCAGTGGCGCCGCCAGACGGCCCGCGGAGACGTAGCGCACGTTGGCGGCCTGGTTGACGATTTGGTCCATCGCGACCAGGCTGAAGTCGATCCACATGATCTCGACGATGGGCCGCAGGCCGGTCATCGCGGCGCCCACCGCGGCGCCGAGCATCGCGGTCTCGCTGATCGGGGTGTCGAACACCCGCCTGGCGCCAAACTCGGCCTGGAGGTTCTTGGTGACGCCGAATACGCCGCCGGGTTTGGCCAGATCCTCGCCGTAGAGCACGGTCTCGGGGCATTCGGTGAGCGCGCGGTGCAGCGCGGCGTTCACCGCCTTGGCGAAAGACAACGCCACCGTAGTGGCCTGGGGCGGATCGCTACGCATACAGGTGCCTCTTGACGGATGCGGCGGGCGCCAGCGGCGCCGCGCGCGCGGCACCGGCGCCCCCCCCGGTGTGGCCGCGAGCCCCGACTTCCACCGCATCCAGTTCCGCAACCGAAACACCCTGGGCCCCCAAGCCGGCACGCAGGCGGGCGATGGGCTCATGGCGCTTGGCCTCGGTGAGTTCGCCCTTGGGCCGATAGCCTTGCATGTCACCGTAGTAGTGGCCAACCAGGCGCTGCGTCATCATCTCGATGAGCGCCGGCCCGTGGCCCTCGCGGGCACGGCTCGCATGGCGCGCCACGCAGGCGCGCACGGCGGCCAGGGCGTTGCCGTCGATGCGCTCGCCAGGCATGCCGTAGGCAGCGGCGCGCTTGTACAGCTCGGGATCGCGCACGGTATCGGCGATGGGGGTCAACTCGGCGTAGGTGTTGTTCTCGCACACAAACAGCACGGGCAGGTCGAGGTAGGCGGCGAAGTTCATGGCCTCATGAATGCCGCCCTGGTTCATCGCGCCGTCGCCAAACGCGGTCAAGACCACGCGTGGCTCCTGCTTGACCCGTGCCGACAGCGCCGCGCCACAGGCGATGGGCGCACCGGCGCCGACGATGGAGTTCTCGCCGTAGAAGCCGTGGTCGGCGGCGCTGAACATGGCCGAGCCGCCCCGGCCTTGGCAAACGCCGGTTTCGCGGCCCAGCAGTTCAGCCAGGATTCCCTCGGCCGGCACGCCGCAGGCCATGGCCCAGCCATGGCCCCGATATGTGCAGAAAACCCGATCCTCGGATGTCAGCGCGCCGCGCGCGCCCACGTAGAGGGCTTCCTGCCCCACGCACAGATGCACGGAACCCTGAATGATCTGCTGCTTGCGAAGCTCGGTGATTTTTTCTTCCAGCAGCCGGATGCGATACATCGCGGCGAGGTCGGCCAGGGCCTGCGGCTTGTCGGACGGATTCATGAGCCACGGCCTCCGCCTTGCTTGCAGTACGCGGCGGCCAGTGCGTCGGCGCCGCGCACCATCAGCCCCAGGTCCGATCCCAGAATGACCATGGTCGCGCCGGCGGCGATGTAGCCCTGGCAATCGGGGTCGCCAGCCAGGACGCCCGACGGCTTGCCCAGCGCCCGCGCGCGACGGATGCCTGCCTCGATCGCGGCCACCACCTCGGGATGCCCCGGTTGCCCCAGGTGCCCCATGTCCGCGGACAGGTCGGTCGGCCCGAAGAACAACAGATCCACGCCGTCGACCGCGCAGATCGCATCAAGGTTGCGCAGGCCTTCACGGCTTTCGATCTGCGCCAGCAGGCAGGTGTTGCCGGCGGCTTCGGCAAAGTAGGCCTTGTCACGGCCGTAGCGCGTGGCGCGCATGGTGCCGCCCATGCCGCGCACGCCGCCCGCAGGGGGATAACGCGTGTAGCGCACGGCCTCGCGCGCCAACTCCGCGGTGTGCACGTTGGGCACCATCAAGGCATCCACGCCGAGGTCCAGGTAGTGTTTGAACGCGGCCAGATCGAGCACGGCCACGCGCACCACGCTCGCGGTGCCGCTGCCTTGCAACGCGGTAAGTTGGGCGTGCAGTGCTGGCGTGGAGCTGGGCGAGTGCTCGACGTCAAAACACAGATAGTCGTATCCGCTGCCCGCCAGGGCTTCGGCGGTCTGCAGCGCGTTGGAGACCACGAACAGGCCGAATTGCGGGTCGCGCGCTTGAAGCCGCGCTTTGAAGGTGTTGCGCATGAAGCCGTCTCCTTTTGTTACTGCGGCAGCATGCCGGCCTGCTTTTGGATGCTCATCCAGCGTGGCAGGTCGGCGCGCATCTGCGCGGCCAGCTCCTCGGGCTTGCTGCCCCCCAGTTCGACGCCGTCGCCCTTGAAGCGATCGCGCAGCGCGGGTTGCTTGAGGATGTCGGTGATCTCGCTGGACAGGCGCTCGACGATGGGCCGGGGCGTGCCGGCCGGCGCGACGATGGCAAACCAGAACGAAGCGTCGTAACCCGGCACGGCGTCGGCGATGGGCGGGATGGCGGGGGTTCCACTTGCGCGCCTGGCACTGGTGACGCCCAGCACGCGCTGCCGGCCGCCGCGCACCTGCGGCAACGAGGAGGTGCCGGCGTCGAACAGGGCTTGAATCTGTCCCCCGATCAGGTCGGTCACAGCGGGAACACTGCCCTTGTAAGGCACATGCAGCATGTCCACGCCCGCCATGGCTTTGAACATTTCTCCGGCCAGGTGCAACGAGCTTCCCGTGCCGATGGAGCCGAAGCTCAGCTTGCCGGGATTCGCCTTGGCATAGGCCACGAACTCATGCACATTCCGGACCGGCAGCGAGGGGGTCACCACCAGATACAACGGCGTGCTGAAGAACATGGAAACCGGGGCAAAGTCCTTGAAGGGATCGTAGGAGAGCGCCTTTTGCGCGTACACGTTGAGGACCAGACTCGACAGGCTGCCCAGGAACAGCGTGTAGCCATCCGGCGGGGACTTGGCGACGAACTCGGCGCCAATCATCTGGCTGGCGCCAGGCTTGTTGTCCACCAGCACGGGCTGTCCCATGCGCGCCGCCAACTGGGTGCCCAGTTCGCGCGCCAGCGTGTCGCCGATGCCACCGGGCGGGTAAGGGACGACAAGCCGTATCGGCTTGC
>DAIOSZ010000211.1:0-2017 GCA_036752305.1 Burkholderiaceae bacterium | reverse complement strand
GGGCAATGCCGAAGTTCAGCGCATCGGCCTTGCCGCTGTTCGGCTTGGTCAGCAGGCGAACCGACGCGCCGCCGGTGCCGCGCTGGATCTTGAACGCGTTCAGGTAGGTCTCGTCGTGCGATCCGTCGTCGATCACCACCACTTCGAAGCTGGGATAGTCCTGCGCCAGCGTACAGGCTGGCCCCAGGGCCAGGACCAGAATCCCCAGAAGCCGCAGGGCGCTTTGCACGAATCGTCTCATCGCTTTTCTCCTTGAGTTGGGCGCGTCCGGTGGACTCACCGGTGATGGGCGCCGGTACCGCGCCCCTCGATGTCGCCGAAGCGCTCGACCATCACTTCATTGAGCGGCTTGGAGCGGTGCGCCACCCAGCCGCCGGAATGCACCGCATAGGCCTCGGGATGCGACAAGGCCGCGGGGGCGATGCCGTTGACGTGATCGCGTACCTGCCGTAGGAGCAGGCGGCGGGTGCGCACGACGCCCACGTCGGTGGGGCCCAGGTGCTCACGGGTGCGGTCGGCGATGGGGCCCTGGCTGTCCTGGATCGCGGCGTCCTGCTCCGACACGCCGTGGATACCCGTGAAGCTGTTGTACTTCTGGTCGTGGCGATCGATCAGGTAGTCGTTGCGGATGTTGCGGATCGGCACGTAGTGCTCGTCCACCGCGGCGTGCACGGTGTGGCCGTTCTTGGCCATCGCGATCTCCTGCTCGGTCAAGGGACGGTCGGGGTTCCAGGTGTAGGTGTAGATCCAGCAACTGGTGTCGCTGACCGGCACAAACGTCTGGCCGTGGTAGTTCTCGCCGGGGAAGGCACTGGGGGCAAGCCCGTGATTGGGCGTCAGAAAGTGCGTGATGCGCCAATACAGGTCTTCTCCGTCGGCCGCGCGCGCCGCGCCCAGAACCAGGCCACTGGGGATTTCCTCGACGCTGAATTTCGGGCTCGGGTCGTCCCGGACCCAGCGAAAGCGGTCGTTGCGGACGGCCTGGGCGCCGATGGCCGCGTGCTTGAGCCGCTCGACGGCCGCCTTCTCGTCCAGTTCCTCGGTCCCGAGAATCATGTGCAAGAAGGAAAAATGGGCCGTATCCACCGCCCCTTCGAGGCACTGGAGCCAGTTGCAGTCCTGCCATTTCTTGCTGACGTAGCGGTGCGAAGGCGGCACCAGCGCGAAAGCCATCATGGGCAGGGGCGGCGCCTCGGTCTCGGCGCCCATGTAGGCCCAGATGCAGTCGCCCCATTCCTGCGTGGGATAGGCTTTGATGCGGATGCGGTCCTTGGCGCCGGAGTCAGCCGGCGCCGTGGGAATATCCACGCACTGGCCGCTGGTGTCGAATTTCCAACCGTGAAAAACGCAGCGCAACCCGCAATTTTCGTTGCGGCCGTAGTACAGGTTCGCGCCGCGATGCGGGCAAACGGGATCCACCAGGCCGACCTTGCCCTGGGTGTCGCGAAAGGCCAGCAGGTCTTCTCCCAGTACCTTAACCTTCTTGGGCGGACAGTCGGGCTCCGGCAGTTCGCGCGACAGAAGGACAGGCATCCAATAACGGCGGAAAAGTCCGCCCATGGAGGTTCCTGGACCCGTGAGGGTGAGCAGTTCGTTGTCTTGTCGGCTCAGCATGTGTCCGTCCGCTGCGTGATGAGGTATTCACGCAGTGTGTGTCGGCTCATCCCGGATACACCCGCTCATTTCGACTATCTGAATAGAATTCGGCTATGCAGAATCCACCCGGTGGCGCGCGAAGCAGAAACAAGGGCGCGGGTGGTGGTCGCAACCCCTATCAGACAAACCTGGAGCCGGCCGATCTCGAATACAACCAGAACGTGGCCAGCGGCGCGGACGACCGGCAGTTCGCCACCACGCTGGCCCGCGGCTTCGAGATCCTGCGCTGCTTCACCGCCGTGCGACCAGTGCTGGGAAACAAGGAATTGGCCGATGAGACCGGGCTGTCGCGCCCCACGATTTCGCGTTTTACCTACACGCTGGTCAAGCTGGGTTACCTGAGAGAGGATCCGTATACCGC
>DAIOSZ010000210.1:0-5764 GCA_036752305.1 Burkholderiaceae bacterium | reverse complement strand
TTTCGGTCGGCATCACCCGGCTTTGCTGGTCAATTTTCGGTCGGCGTCAACACCCAAAATGGAGCCAAAATCGGGTTCCTGTGGATCGTTTTTGAATGATTTTGTTGATGTTGTGACAAATATGTAGATGGTTCTACAAAATCATGCTGAAACCGACGGCTTTTTCCCATACAAATGGCCTACAAGGCTAATGAAACCACCCACGGGCAGCTATTGTTTCAGGAGTGGTGCGTGAGCCGTTCGCCGCGTCGTGGGTCAGCCGTTCGTTCCCGCCCGCACTTCCTCCAGGCTTGAAATGCCGGCCAGCACCTTTTCCAGGCCGTCCTGGCGCAGCGTGCGCATGCCGGCCTCGGCAAGGGCCAGGCGCTGGATGGCGGCGGGGTCGGCCTTGGTCTGGATCAGGCGGCGCAGCGCGGGAGTGACGGTCATCAGCTCGTGCACGCCGACGCGCCCACGCAGGCCCTTGCCTTCGCAGACGGGGCAGCCGCTGGCGTGGTGGTGCATCAGGCGGCCGTCCCGGCCGAAACGGCGCGTCCAGTCGGCGATGAGGGCATCGCGGTCGGGGCGCTGGTCCGGGGGGTAGGCGTAGAGGTAGTCCTCCAGAATTTCCTCCAGCTGCGCGGCGGACATGGGCTCGGCGCGGGTGCAGGCCTGGCAGAGGCGGCGCACCAGGCGCTGGGCGAGGACGGCGAGCAGTGAGTCGGCAAAGTTGAACGGGTCCATGCCCATGTCGAGCAGGCGCGTGACGGTCTCGGGCGCGCTGTTGGTGTGCAGCGTGGAGAGCACCAGATGGCCGGTGAGCGAGGCTTCGATGGCGGTGTGGGCGGTTTCCTGGTCGCGGATTTCGCCGACCATGATCACGTCTGGGTCGGCGCGCAGGAAGGCGCGCAGCGCCTTGGCGAAGGTCCAGTCGATCTTGGGGTTGACCTGCACCTGGCGCAGGTCGGGCTGGGTGATTTCGACCGGGTCCTCGGCGGTCCAGATCTTGCGCTCGGGGGTGTTGATGTGGCCCAGCACTGAGTGCAGCGTGGTGGTCTTGCCCGATCCGGTGGGGCCTACGCACAGCACCATGCCATAGGGGCGCTCGATGACCTTCACCAGCCGCGCCATGTTGTCCTCGGACAGGCCGAGCTGGTCCATGCCGATGGGCTTGGCCGAGGCGAGCAGGCGCAGCACCACGTCTTCCAGCCCGCCGTTGGTGGGGATGGTGGCCACGCGCAGCTCCAGCTTGACGTGCTTGGCGTAGCGCGAGAAGTCGATCTTGCCGTCCTGCGGCTTGCGGCGCTCCGAGATGTCCAGGTCGCTCATGATCTTCAGGCGGCTGACCAGCGCGGTGCGGTAGGTGGGCGGCAGCTCCAGGTAGAGCGAGAGCACGCCGTCGCGGCGAAAGCGGATGCGCACCTTGCGCTTGCCCGGCTGCGTCTCGATGTGGATGTCGGAGGCGCCCTGGCTGGCGGCGTCCATGATCATGGTGTTGATGAGCTTGACCAGCGAGTTGTCGGATTGCTCGATGGGGCGCTCGGTCTCGGAGGCGCCCTCGGCCTCCTGCTGCTCCAGCGTTTCGAGCAGGCCACGGGCGCTGGGCACTGGCTCGTCCAGCGATTCGCCCAGCGTCTCGCCGCGCGCCAGGGCCGCGCCGCCGCCGTCCAGCCCGTGTTTGTCGTAGACGGTCTCGATGGCCTGCGCGATCTGCGCGGCGGTGGCCAGCGCGGGCGCCACCTTCATCTGCAGCGCGAACTCCAGCTCATCGACCATGTGGCGGTTGGACGGGTCCTCGGTGGCGATCACCAGCGCGCCGGCGCGCTGCAGCAGCGGCAGGATGTTCAGGCGCCGCGCCAGCGCCACCGGCACCTTGCGCAACGCCTGCACTTCCACGGGAAAGTGCCGCACGTCCACCACCGGGTAGCCCATCTTGCGCGCCAGCGCCTGGTGCAGGTCCTGGCGCGTGAGCATGCCCATGCGCACCATCAGCTCGCCCAGCGGCATGTCGCGCTCGTGTTTTTGCGTCTCCAGCGCCTGGTCCAGCTGCGCCTGCGTTATCAGCCCCAGCGCGGTCAGTGCCTCACCGATGCGCACCATCGGCATGCGCGACTGCTGCTCCAGCGCGCGCACCAGTTCCTCGGGCGTGACGATCTGCTCGGTGACCAGATAGTCACCCAGCTTGCGCATGCGCAGGCGCTGCTGCTCGTTGGCGGCATGCTCGATCTGCGCTTCCGTGACGGCATGCTGATCGACCAGGATTTGCCCGATGTGGCCGCCAAAACGCACGCCGGAATAGGCGTCGCGCGGCAAAAATTCGAGCGTGACCTCGCCGTCGTCATTCGACGGCGGGTAGAGAAACAGGCCCCATTCGGTTTCGACGTAGCCCACGGTCTGGCCGCGCAGCTCCTCGCCGCTGGTCAGCAGCATCTGGAAGTCCATCACCGGGCGGTGGCGCAGGATGGCGGCGAACTCGGCTTCCTCGTCGTCGCCGACCACCGCCAGCGGCTTGAGGTGCCGCTGCAGCCGCAGGCGGCGGAACTGGCCGAACTTGATGGGCATCGTGGTGCGCGCCGGCGGGATCACGATGTAGGCCTGCCGCGTGTGGCTCTCCAGATCGACCAGCTGGCAGGCGCGCACCATGCCGTTGAGGCCCTCCATCTGGCAGGAAATGGGGTCCAGCAGCGGCCCGTAGCTGCCATAGGCGGCAAAGGGCGGCCCGGGCCAGCGGAAGGCGCCGGTGGTGGAATCGACAAATTTGGGGCGTTCCTCGAACGAACTCATGGATGTGGCACTTTCGTCAAGATGAGCGGATGGCCCGCCGGTATTGCACCGCCTCGGCCACGTGTGCGGGCTCGATGGTGCCCGAGGCGGCCAGGTCGGCAATGGTGCGGGCCACGCGCAGCGCGCGGTGCGTGCCGCGCGCCGACCAACCCAGCCGCGTGGCGGCGCCTTGCAGCAGCGTGCGCGCGGCGTCGGACAGATGCGCCGCGTCCTCCAGCGCCTGGCCGTGCAGCGCGTGGTTGGCGCAGCCCTGGCGGGCGTGGGCCCGGGCACTGGCGGCGGCGCAGCGCTCGCGCACCGGGGCGCTGGCCTCGCCGGGCGGCGCGTCGAGCAGCTCCCGTGGGTCCAGCGCGGCCATCTCGACCTGCAGGTCGATGCGGTCGAGCAGCGGGCCCGAGATGCGCCCCTGGTAGCGTGCCACCTGGTCGGGCGCGCAGCGGCAGGGCTTGATGCGCGAGCCCAGGTAGCCGCAGGGGCAGGGGTTCATCGCCGCCACGAGCTGAAAACTGGCCGGAAAGCGCGCGCGCCGCGCGGCCCGGACCACCGTGATGTGCCCGCTCTCCAGCGGTTCGCGCAGCGCCTCGAGCGCGCTGCGGGCAAACTCGGGAAACTCGTCGAGAAACAGCACGCCGTGGTGCGCCAGCGAAATCTCGCCCGGCCGTGGCGGCGAGCCCCCGCCCACCAGCGCCACCGCCGAGGCCGAATGGTGTGGCGCGCGGGTCGGGCGGCGCTGCCACAGCTCGGGCCTGAATTCGCCCGCCAGGCTCCACACCGCGGCCGTCTCCAGCGCCTGCGCCGTGGCCAGCGGCGGCAGCAGCCCGGCCAGGCGCTGCGCCAGCATCGACTTGCCGGTGCCGGGCGTGCCCACGAGCAGCACTGAATGCCCTCCGGCGGCGGCGATCTCCAGCGCGCGCCGCGCGGCGAGCTGGCCCTTCACGTCGGCCAGGTCGGGGCCGGCCGGCGCGCCGTGCACGGCGGCGGGCGGCTGCGCGCGGGCCCAGCCCGGCGCCTCGGCCGGCGCTTCGCCCGTGCGGGGCAGAAACTGGGCCAGCACGTCCAGCAGGTGCGCCGCACGGTATACCTCGGCGCCGGGCACCAGGGCGGCCTCCTCGCTGCTGCCGGGCGGCAGCACCAGGCGCTCCGGCCCACCCACGCCGGGCGCCACCGAGGCCAGCGCCATGGCCAGCGCGCCGCGCACCGGCCGCAGCTCGCCCGACAGCGACAGCTCACCGGCAAAGCGCCAGCCGGCCAGGCGGGCGGCATCGATCTGCCCGCTGGCGGCAAGGATGCCGATGGCCATCGGCAGGTCGAAGCGCCCCGAGTCCTTGGGCAGGTCGGCGGGCGCGAGGTTGATCGTGATGCGCTTGTTGTGCGGAAACTCCAGCCCGCTGTTCTGCAGTGCACTCTTGACGCGCTCGCGCGCCTCGCGCACCTCGGTGTCGGCCAGCCCGACCAGCGTGAAGCTGGGCAGGCCGTTGGCCAGGTGGGTTTCCACCGTGACCGGCGGCGCTTGCAGCCCAACGATGGCGCGGCTGTGGACGATGGCCAGGCTCATGCGGCGCCAGTCCCGCAATTGGTGCGGCAAAGGCCCCCGAACGGCACCCGGACGCCCCAAAACGGTGCCAATTTCCCGGTTTTTGCCCGGTTTTTCCACGCCGGGGCCTGCGGCGCGGGCTGGCACGCCTCCTGCGTAGGTTCAGGCGTACCGCGGCCGACGGGGATCGGCTGTCCGACTTTTTCATTGGAGAAAACCATGCGCCAAGCACTCACCACAAAAGTCCACAAGACCGTCATTCTGTCGCTACTGGCAGGCTCGGGCGTGGCGTTTGCCCAGACCGCGGCGCCGGCGGCGCCCGCCGAACCGGAAAGCACCCTGGGCTTCAACGTCGGCGCGGTCACCGAGTACCGCTACCGCGGCATCTCGCAAAGCCGCCTGCAGCCCGCGCTGCAAGGCGGGGTGGACTACGCGCACAAGAGCGGCTTCTATGTGGGCGCCTGGGCCTCCACGATCAAGTGGATCAAGGACGCGGGCGGCGACGGGCCGGTGGAGCTCGATCTGTACGGCGGCTACAAAGGCAGCATCGCCGACGGGCTGGGTTACGACGTGGGTCTGCTGCGCTACCAGTATTTCAACCACAAACTGGTCGTCAGCCCCAACACCACCGAGATCTACGGCGCGCTGACCTACGGCGTGTTCACCGCCAAGTATTCGCACAGCCTGACCAACCTGTTCGGCTTCGCGGACAGCAAGAATAGCGGCTACCTGGACCTGTCGGCCACCTTCGACCTGGGCAACGGCTGGTCGCTCGCCCCGCACGTGGGCCACCAGGTGGTCAAGCGCACCAGTGCCGCCAGCTACACCGACTTCAGCCTGGCGCTGGGCAAGGACCTGGGCAATGGCCTGACGGCGTCGGCCACGCTCTACAGCACCGACGCCAACCGCGGCGTCTATTTCACGCCCGCGGGCAAGTTCACCGGCCGCACCGGCCTGGTGCTCGGCATCAAGTACAGCTTCTAAGGACACGGGTACCGCCATGAAACTCGTCACAGCAGTCATCAAACCCTTCAAGCTCGACGAAGTCCGCGAGGCGCTCTCGCAGATCGGCGTGCAGGGCATCACGGTCACCGAGGTCAAGGGCTTTGGCCGCCAGAAGGGCCACACGGAGCTGTACCGCGGCGCGGAATACGTGGTGGACTTCCTGCCCAAGGTCAAGATCGAAGCGGCCGTCGACGACGGACAGGTCGAGCAGGTGCTCGACGCCATCGAGGCCTCGGCCCGCACCGGCAAGATCGGCGACGGCAAGATTTTCGTCTTCGATCTCGAGCAGGTGGTCCGCATCCGCACCGGCGAGACCGGCACCAGCGCGCTCTGACGCGCCCGCCCCCCAGTCATCCATGAGAGTCTTTCCATGAAACCCCTCATCGCTTCCCTCGCGCTCGTGCTCGGCCTGGCCTTTGGCGGCGCGAACGCCCAGGCGCCGGCCGCCGCGCCGGCCGAACC
>DAIOSZ010000209.1:0-5814 GCA_036752305.1 Burkholderiaceae bacterium | reverse complement strand
GTACTGGCTGATTTCCAAGACGCGGCTGGGCATGAAGATCCGCGCGGGTGCGTTCAACCGCGACATGACGGAGGCGCTGGGCATCAACATCTCGCTGCTCTACGCCATCGTGTTCGCCATGGGCGTGGGCCTGGCGGCGGTGGCGGGCATGATCGCCGCGCCGATCTCCAGCGTCTATCCCAACATGGGCTCGCAGGTGCTCATCATGTGCTTCGTGGTGGTGGTGATCGGCGGCATCGGCTCGGTGCGCACGGTGGATACCTTCGGCAAGGTGCTGCTGCCCCAGGTGGCGGGCATGCTGGTCTACATGCTGATGGCCGCCGTGCTGCTGTGGAAGCCGGAAGGTCTGTTCAAGCAATGATGCGCGCGCGTTTTCTCCAGGGCACGGGCACCGGGGCCGCTGACAAGGGGTCTGACTGATGTCCGTCGCCAAGGCCAATCTCGAAACGCTGCCCCGCAGCGTGCAACTGGTGCTGCTGCTCGGTTTGGGCGCGCTGGCGCTGTTTCCCTGGGTGGGCAGCGACTTTTACGTGCAGACGCTCACGCGCATGATGATCCTGGCGATCTTTGCGATGAGCCTGGACCTGCTGCAAGGCGTCACCGGGCTGGTCTCGCTGGGGCATGCGGCCTACTTCGGCCTGGGCGGCTACGCGCTGGCGCTGATGTCGTCCGACAGCGGACCGATCAGCCTGTGGCTGTCGCTGCCGGTGGCCATCGCGGTGGCGGCGCTGGCGGCGCTGGTGATCGGCTTTTTCGTGGTGCGCACGCACGGCATCTACTTCATCATGGTGACGATGGCGTTCGCGCAGATGCTGTTCTACCTGGTGTTCGACAACAAGGAGCTCAAGCTGATTGGCGACTGGGCGCTCAAGCTCGGCGGCTCCGACGGCATCTACGTCAACTTCAAGCCGGACGCCGGGCTGTTCGATCTGGAGAACAAGGCGGTGTTCTTCTACGTCACGCTGGCCGCGCTGGTGATCACCTACGGGTTCTTGCGGCGCTTGCTGTGGAGCCCGTTCGGCCGGGCGCTGGCGGGCGTTCGCGTCAACGAGCACCGCATGCGCGCCATGGGCTACGGCACCTTCGGCTACAAGCTCACGGCCTTCACGCTGGCCGGCGCGCTGGCCGGGCTGGCGGGCTATCTGTGGGGCGCGCAGACCGGCTTCGTGAACCCGGAGCTGATGGGCTTTCACATGAGCGCGCACGCCATCATGATGGTGATCCTGGGGGGCATGGGCAATTTCGCGGGCGCCATCGTCGGCGCGTTCGCGTTCGAGTACCTGTTGCATCTGTTCAAGGATCTGCCCACCGTGGCCGGCTTCAACATGGGCAAGCACTGGCAGCTGTGGATGGGCCTGTTCATCGTGGCCGTCATCGTCTTTGCGCCGCGCGGGCTGCTTGGCCTGGTCGAGCGCGTGGGGCGCCGCAAGGGAGGCACCGATGAGTGATGCCGCCCCGGTGCTGTTGTCGGCGCGCGGCCTGACCAAGCGCTTTGGCGGGCTGGCCGCCGTCAACGAGGTCAACGTCGATCTGTGGCGCGACCGGCTGCACGCGGTCATCGGCCCCAATGGCGCGGGCAAATCGACGCTGACCAATCTGCTGTCGGGCGACCTCAGGCCGACCAGCGGCACGGTCAGGCTCGGCGCGGCGGACGTGACCGGCCATTCGCCCGAGGAAATCTCGCGCCGCGGCCTGGGCCGCAGCTACCAGAAGACCAACATCTTCCTGCCCTTCACGGTGTGGGACAACGTGCGCCTGGCGGCGCAGTCGCGCGAGGGCCAGTGGCCGTTCAATCCGCTCAATTGGCTGACCAGCGCGCGCCACAGCCGCACGGTCAACGAGCGCGCCGAGCGCGCGCTCGAACTGGCTGGCCTGGCGGCGCGGCGCCACCACGTGGCCGGCGCGGCCAGCCACGGTGAGCAGCGGCAGCTGGAGGTGGCCATGACGCTGGCCACCGAGCCCCAGGTGATCCTGCTCGACGAACCGCTGGCGGGGATGGGCACGGCCGAGGCCGAGCGCATGATCGAGCTGATGCTGCGGCTGAAGAAGGACCACGCGATGCTGCTGGTGGAGCACGACATCGACGCCATCTTCGTGCTGGCCGATCATTTGACCGTGATGGTCAACGGGCAGGTGATCGCCAGCGGCGAGCCGGGCGCTATCCGCGCCGACCCGGCCGTGCAAGCCGCCTACCTCGGGGAAGGGCACTGACATGGCCGAGAACACGGCAAGCCGCGAACGGCTGATCGACGCGCGCGGCCTGTCCACCTACTACGGCGCCAGCCACATCCTGCGCGGCGTGGACTTCTGCGTCGAGCGCGGCGAGACCGTCGGGCTGATGGGCCGCAACGGCATGGGCAAGAGCACGCTGCTCAAGACGGTCATGGGCCTGGTCAAGCCGCGTGCCGGCACGGTGGAGATCGCCGGACGGCCGATGACCGGCGGCAAGCCTTACGAGATCGCGCAGCGCGGCATTGCCTATGTGCCCGAGGGGCGCGGCATCTTCGGCAATCTGTCGGTGCAGGAAAACCTGGTCATGGCCGCGCGCGCGGGCACGCGCGGGCAGCGCGACTGGACCTACGAGCGCGTGCTGGAGACCTTTCCGCGCCTGCGGGAGCGCCTGGGCCACGGCGGTCAGCAGCTGTCCGGCGGCGAGCAGCAGATGCTCACCATCGGCCGTGCACTGATGACCAATCCCGACGTGCTCATCCTCGATGAGGCGACCGAAGGCCTGGCGCCGCTGATCGCGCGCGAGATCTGGCGCATCTGCGGCGTGATCCGCGAAACCGGCATCTCCAGCGTGATCGTGGACAAGAACTGGAAGCACGTCACGCAGGTCACCGACCGCAACGTGATTCTCGTCAAGGGGCAGGTGGTCTTTGAAGGCAGCTCGGCCGAGCTGATCGCCCAGCCCGACCTGCTCACGCAGCACCTGGGGGTATAGGCCGCGGGCCTGCTCAGACCTCGGTGCGCGACAGCGCCAGCGCCAGCAGCGCCCGCCCATCCTCGCCGTCCGACGGATAGGTGGCGGTTCCCAGGCGCAGCGGCAGCTGATAGGACGTGCCGCCCACGTCCACCGGGGCGGTGCACAAGGCCAATGCCTTCTGCGCGGCGACGGCCACGTGCCCGGCGTCGGCCAGTTCCGTGAGCAAGGCGGCAAAGCTGTCTTCCGTCAGCAGCCCCGCGGCATCCGAGCGGCGCAGCACCGTGCGCATGCGCACGGCCGTCTCGCGCAGCAGGGCCTGCGCCACTTCGTCGCCCAGCCGCCGCAAAATGCGCTCCAGCCCTTCCACGCGCAGCACCACCACGCCGACCGCGCGCTTGTAGCGCCGCGCCAGTTCGAGCGCCTGCATGGCCCGGTCTTCCAGCGCCCGGCGGTTGAGCAGGCCGGTGCGCGCGTCGTGCCCGGACAGATGTTCCAGCGTCGCCGCGTAGGCAAACTGTTCGGTCACGTTGCGCAGCAGCCAGAGCGTGGCCAGCGGCGTGCCGTCCGCGGCGCCCAGCGGCTGCCTGAGCAATTCAACTGGCAGGGTGCCGCCCCAGGAGGCGCGCAGGCTGTATTGCCGGCCGCTCTTCCAGGCGCCATCGGGCGGAGAGTCCAGGGGCAGCACGTCGGTGACGGGGCGGCCCACAGCATCGGCGGCCGTGGTGCCCACCATGGCCTGGGCCGGGCCGTTGAGGTGGAGCACCCGTTGCTGCCCATCCACCAGCAGGCATGCGTCGGCCACGCAGTCGAGCGCCTGCACCACCGGTATCAGCGCGGCCGGTTGCAGCGTCATTCGATGTCTCCGTGGTGCAGCTCGAACCGCCCGCGCTGCCGGTCGGCGAAGTAGGCGCGCAGGGTCGTGGCGACGGTGCGAAACGCGATCTCGTTCCAGGGCACTTCGTCCTCGGCAAACAGCCTGGCCTCGATGGTCTCGTGTCCCGGGTCGAATGCGTCGCTGGTGAGTGTGGCCAGGTAGAAGACGTGGATCTGTCCCGCCTGCCGGACGTTGAGGACCGAAAACAGCTCGCCCATGTCGATGCGCGCGCCGGCTTCCTCGTCGGTCTCGCGGGCCGCGCCCTCGGACAGGGTCTCGCCCAGCTCCATGAATCCCGCCGGCAGCGTCCACTTGCCCCAGCGCGGCTCAATGTTGCGCTTGCAAAGCAGCACCCGCTCGCCCAGCACCGGCACGGTGCCCACGACGACCAGCGGATTCTCATAATGGATCGTCGCGCAGGCGGTGCACACGGCGCGTTCGCGCGCATCGCCGTCGTCCGGCAGGCGGTAGACGGTGGACGCCCCGCAGGAGCGGCAAAAGCGGATGGAGCGGCGCGGCTGCATTGGCTGAGTGTATAGCGGCGGCCGCGGGCCTCGGCGGGCATGAAAAAAGGCTTCCGAGGAAGCCTTTTGCATGCCGCGGCAGGGCGCTCAGGCCTTGGTCGTCTTGGTGTGCTTCTCGATCAGGCCGCGGGCGGTGTCGAGCAGCTTCTTGCCGTCGTAGCCGCGCTTGTTCATGTCGTTCACCCAGTCGAGCTCCAGCGAGCGCGAGGCACGGCGGAAATCCTGCGCCTCGGCCGCGCCGATGGTGTAGATCTGATTGCCACGGTCCACGGCGGCCTTGCGGCCCGGCACGTCGCCGCCTTGCTGCACCTTGCCCAGCCAGGCCGAGGTCGCCATGCCGGAGTTGGCGTCGATCACCTTCTTGAGGTCTGGCGGCAGGCTGTTGTATTTGGCCTTGTTCATCGCCATCACGAAGGTGGTGGTGTACAGCGCGCCGCCGGCGGGGTCGAATTCGGCGTGGTCCTTGGTCAGCTCATGCACCTTGACCGACGGCCCCACCTCCCACGGAATCACGCAGCCCTGGATGGTGCCCTTGGACAGCGCGTCGGGGATGCTCGGCAGCGGCATGCCCACCGGCGTAGCGCCCAGCGTGCCCATCAGGCGCGTGACCTGGCGCGTGGGGGCGCGCATCTTCACGCCCTTCATGTCGGCGATGCTCTTGACCGGCTTGTCTGCCGTGTGGATCACGCCCGGACCGTGCACCTGCAGCGCCAACACCTGCGTGTCCTTGAACTCGTCCGGTGCGACGGTCTGCACGTATTCCCAGTACGCCTTGGAGGTGGCCTCGGCGTTGCTCATCATGAACGGCAGCTCGAACACCTCGATGCGCGGAAAACGCCCGGCGGTGTTGCCCGGCAGCGTCCACCACGCCGTCCTTGGCCTGGTCGTACAGCTGCACCGGCGTGCCGCCCAGCTGCATGGCCGGATAGGCCTCGAACTTGATGCGTCCGCCGGAGTCTTTTTCCACCTTGTCCATCCAGGCCTTGTGCATGTTCAGCCACACGTTGGACTGCGGCGCCATGAAGGTGTGGAACTTGAGCGTGGCGGTGGCCTGCGCGAAGCCCGACAGCGCGGGCGCGCCCAGCACCGTGGCGACGGCACCGGATTTGAGAAGGGAACGGCGGTTGATCATGGCGATGGTCTCCAATTGAAAGCTGGACGCGACCATAACGCAGGCGGGCGTCCAGTGGTTACGGCTCTAACCCTAACCCAGTGCCGAAAAGCCTTCGCGGCGCGCGCCTTCACCGCGAGGCGCCCGTCAGCCGATGTACTTGAGGATAAACAGCGATATCCCCGGAAACAGCAGCAGCAAGAGGGTGCGGATGGTGTCGCTGGCCAGGAAGGGCAGCACGCCGCGGTAGCTCTCGGCCATGGGCACGTCCTTGGCCATGCCGTTGACCACGTACACGTTCAGCCCCACCGGCGGCGCGAGCAGGCCGAAGCCCACGGTCATCAGCACCATGATGCCGAACCAGATCGCCGTGTATTCC
>DAIOSZ010000208.1:0-6046 GCA_036752305.1 Burkholderiaceae bacterium | reverse complement strand
ACGAGGACGGACGTTTTCGCTTCAGCCTGGAGGCGCGCCGATGAAGCCCATGTCCCGCAACCCGCAACTCAACGCCAACGGCGAGCTGATCCACCTGCTGTCCACCGAAGGGCTGTCGCGCGACATCCTCACGCATATCCTCGACACGGCGGCGCAGTTCACCAGCGTCAGTGACCGCGAGGTCAAGAAGGTGCCGCTCCTGCGCGGCAAGAGCGTGTTCAACCTGTTCTTCGAGAACTCCACACGCACCCGCACCACGTTCGAAATCGCCGCCAAGCGCCTGTCGGCCGACGTGATCAACCTCGACATCGCCCGCAGTTCCACCGCCAAGGGCGAGTCGCTGCTCGACACCATCGCCAACCTCTCGGCGATGGCGGCCGACATCTTCGTGGTGCGGCACGGCGAAAGCGGCGCGCCCTATCTCATCGCGCGGCACGTGGCGCCCCATGTGCACGTGATCAACGCCGGGGACGGGCGCCATGCGCACCCGACGCAGGGCCTGCTCGACATGTACACGATCCGCCACTACAAGGGCGACTTCGCCAACCTGACGGTCGCCATCGTCGGCGATGTGCTGCACTCGCGCGTGGCGCGCTCGGACATCCACGCGCTCACCACGCTGGGCTGTGCCGAGGTGCGCGTGGTCGGCCCCAAGACGCTGGTGCCAGGCGATCTGGCGCCGCTGGGCGTGCGCGTCTGCCATTCGCTGGAAGAAGGCATCACGGGATGCGACGTGGTCATCATGCTGCGGCTGCAAAACGAGCGCATGAGCGGCGCGCTGCTGCCTTCCAGCCACGAGTTTTTCCAGAGCTTCGGCCTCACGCCCGAGACGCTGCGCTGGGCCAAGAGCGACGCCATCGTGATGCACCCGGGGCCCATCAACCGTGGGGTGGAGATCGATTCGGCCGTCGTGGACGGCGGCCAGAGCGTCATCCTGCCGCAGGTCACCTTCGGCATCGCGGTGCGCATGGCGGTCATGAGCATCGTCTCTGGCAACCAGGCCTGAAGGAGCCGCGACCATGAAACTCTTGATCGAAGGCGGCCGGCTGATCGACCCAGCCTCGGGCCTGGACGAGCCAGCCGATCTGGCCTTGGCCGACGGCCGCATCGCCGCCATCGGCCCCGCGCTGGCCCAGCAGTTCCGGCCCGACCAGCGGCTCGACGCCCGCGGCTGCTGGGTCATCCCCGGCCTGGTTGACCTGGCGGTGCGAACCGGGGAAGACAAGCGCCTGCACAGCGAACTCGCGGCGGCGGCCGCGGGGGGCGTGACCAGCCTGGTCTGTCCCCCGGACACCGAACCGGTGCTCGACGAGCCCGGCCGCGTCGAAATGCTGCTCTGGCGGGCCGAGAAGCTGCGTCTGGCGCGCGTGTTTCCGTTGGGCGCGCTCACGCGCGGTCTGGCGGGCGAGGTGCTCACCGAGATGCAGCACCTGGCTCAATCGGGCTGCGTGGGCTTTGGCCAGGCCGAAGTTCCGATCGTCAACACCCAGGTGCTGCTGCGCGCGCTGCAATACGCCAGCACCTTTGGCCACACCGTCTGGCTGCGGCCACAAGACGCCTACCTGGGCAAGGGCGTGGCGGCCAGCGGCGCGCTCGCCACGCGCATGGGCCTGGCAGGCATTCCCGTGGCGGCGGAGACGGTGGCCTTGCACACGCTCTTCGATCTGGCGCGCACCACGCGCTCGCGCGTGCACCTGTGCCGCCTGTCCAGCGCTGCCGGGTTGGAACTGGTGCGCCAGGCACGGGCCGAGGGCCTGGACGTGACCTGTGACGTCAGCGTCCACTCCCTGTTGCTCACCGACCACGACATCGGCTTCTTCGACACCCGCGCGCGCCTGACCCCCCCGCTGCGGCAGGCGCGCGACCGCGAGGCGCTCTCCGCCGGCCTGGCCGACGGCAGCATCGCCGCCCTGGTCTCCGATCACACGCCCGTGGACGACGATGCCAAGACCCTGCCGTTCGCAGAGGCGGCGCCTGGCGCTGGCAGCGTGGAGTTGCTGCTGGCGCTGGCGCACAGGTGGAGCGTGGACGAGCATGTCCCGCTGGCCCGCGCGATCCAGGCCGTGACGGCCGGGCCCGCTGGCGTGGTGGGCCCGGCGCTGGCCGGCCAGAGCGGCGCCGGACGGCTCTCGGTCGGCGGCATCGCCGACCTCTGCATCTACGACCCGGCCGCCGAATGGCGGGTGGACCCCACGGGCCTGACCAGCGCCTCCCGCTACACACCCTTTGAAGGCTGGCACCTGCCCGGGCGGGTGCGGGCCACGCTGCTGAATGGCCGCTTCACTCACGGCGCGCCCACCCCGTGAGCACGTGCTGAACCTTTTCAGCGCCGCGCGCGCCTGCGCGAGGATGGTCAGGCTTGTCCTGCACCTGTTGGCGGGACGCCGCACCATCCGGCGGCGCTTTCCATCCTGGAGCGGCGCGGAGCGGGAGCGCGCGGTGGAGCAATGGGCGCGCCAGGCGTTGGTCATCTGCGGCGTCGAACTGGCCGAGCGCGGCGCCCGCGCGCCGGCGCATGGCCCGCTGATGATCGTCGCCAACCACATCTCCTGGCTCGACATCCTCGTGCTGCACGCGTGGCGCCACATGCGCTTCGTTGCCAAGGCCGAGGTCCATCACTGGCCGCTGGTGGGCGCCATGGCCACGGCAGCCGGCACGCTGTACATCGAGCGCGAATCGCGCCGCGATGCGCTGCGCGTCGTCCACCACCTGGCCACCTGCCTGGAAGCCGGCGACATTGCCGCCGTTTTCCCGGAAGGCACCACCAGCGACGGCAGCGTCCTGCTGCCCTTTCACGCCAACCTGCTGCAGGCGGCGCTGACCGCGCGCGCACCGGTTCAGTGCATCGCGCTGCGCTACGAGGACGCCGCCACGGATGCCCTGAGCACCGCCCCGGCGTACGTGGGGGAGCAGAGCCTAGCCGCCTCGGTCTGGCGCTTACTCAACGCCGCGCCGATTCGCGCCGTGGTGCAGGCGGATACTCCATTGACACCCGCCGAAGGCTGCAAGCGCCGCGAACTTGCCTCCCAACTGCATGAGACCGTCGCCGCACTGCAAAGCCGTGCGGCCGGTACAGACGCGGCCGCAGATGAGGTGCGCCGGGCCCGCGACCCGATCGCGCCATCCGAACACCACCCGTAAGGAGCGTCGCTCGAAACCCCTGCGATCACTTTAATATTGATAGCGGTTCGTGGTCGTTTTTAAAGGAGTTGAGGCCAAAAGGACACTAAAAAATGACCTCGAATTCAGGCTTCTCGTCGGCATTTCGAAGAATTTTGTAGATGTTGTAACAAAATATGTTGATCCATCTACAAATTCGACTGATTCAGGCTCTTTTTTTTACATCGTATTGCCCGAAATACCAAACAGACTCACCACGAGCCGCTACCAATTTTGAAGTCACAGGGCTGTGTGCTGCCAATGCTGCACCGCACAGCGCATTGCTGGAGCGCCAGGAACCACCCGCGTGATGACGAGAACCCCGCAGCCGTTTGCGGAATTCGAGCCCGCGGTCACGCACCGTCACACCCGCGCTACGGTCACGCCTGCTTACTGGCCATGGCGCTTGTCGGGCGCAGCGCCGAAACGTCGATCACCTGCCCGCCCTGCGGCGAATGCTGGCAAGGCATCCGACAGACCGCATCGCGGCTGTGCGGACACGAGCGGCTGAACGTGACGACATGGTCCACCTCGGCGCGGATGCCGATGGATTCACCGATCTTGTGGTCGTGGTGGCTGGGAACATGTGCCAGCACCGTCTCACCGGTGGCCAATTGCAGCGTGTACAGGAATTCCGAGCCGCGAAAGGCCTTGCGCACGATGCGCGCGGTGACCGGCGAGGCGTCGTCGTGCACGATGTCGTCGGCGCGCAGCAGCACATCGCACAGGCCGCCGTCGTGCATGCAGGGCAGCGCGCATTCGTCCGGGTCCGACAAGTCGCCCACGGGCGTGCGCACCACGGTACGGTTGCCTTCCCGCACGATGGTGCCTGGCAGGAAGACGCCATGGCCAATGAAATCCGCGACGAAGCGGGTAGCGGGCCGGTGGTAGAGCGTGTAGGCGTCATCCCATTGGTGAAGCTGTCCCTGGCTCATCACACCGATCTGGTCGCCAATCGCAAAGGCTTCCTGCTGATCGTGGGTCACCAGCAGGGCGGTCGCGCCCGCTGCCTTGAGGATGCGGCGCACCTCCTGGGCCAGGTGTTCCCGCAATTCCACGTCGAGGTTGGAAAACGGCTCGTCAAGCAGCAGCAGCCGCGGCTTGGGCGCCAACGCGCGCGCCAGCGCCACACGCTGCTGCTGGCCGCCCGAGAGCGCATGCGGATAGGCCGTCGCCTGTTCGGCCAGTCCAACCAGTTGCAGCACCTCCCCCACGCGCGCGCGCTGCGCCTCGCGCGCCTGTCCGTGCAGACCGAAGCGCACGTTCTCGGCCACGGTCAGGTGCGGGAACAGCGCATAGTCCTGGAACACCATGCCCACCTTGCGCTCCTCGGGAGGACGGCGCAGCTGGCCATCGTCCACCACCTCGCCGCCCAGCTTGATGATGCCCGCGCTGGCACGCTCCAGGCCCGCGACCGCCCGCAGCAAGGTGGTCTTGCCACAACCCGACGGTCCGATGAACACCCCGATGTCGCCCGCGCGCAGCGCGAACGTCACGCCATCCACCGCGGGCGAGCGCTGGCCCGGATAGCGCACGCTCAGACCGGCCACTTCCAAGTACATGCCGGCCATTGTAGGTTGCGCGGATGCATACAATTCTCATTTCGCTCGTGCCTTGGCCCCCACCTCCGCCCCGCCCCGCCACTTGCCGCGCGCGCTCGCCAGCGCCGCGCTGACCGTCGCCGTGGCCTTGCTTGCGCTGCCGGTGCTGGCGGTGCTGGCTTCGTGGTTGCAGTGGGACGCCGTTTCAGCGCAGATCCTGCGCGAAATGGCGGCCACGGTACTGCCCGACTATGCGCTCACCAGCCTGTGGCTGTGCCTGATGGTGGCCGTGGGCGTCACCGCCGTGGGCACCGGCGCGGCGATCGCGGTCACGCTGTTCGACTTTCGCCTGCGGCGTTTTTTTGAATGGGCCATGTTGCTGCCTCTGGCGATGCCGGCCTACGTGGTGGCCTATGCCTACACCGACTTCCTGCAGTTCAGCGGTCCGCTGCAAACGCTGCTGCGCTCCACGTTCGGCCTTGAAGGGCGCGTGCTGCCCGAGGTGCGCAGCCTGCCCGGCGCGGCTTGGGTGTTCAGCTTCACGCTGTATCCGTATGTCTATCTGCTGGCGCGCACGGCACTGGCCGAGCGCGCGGCGCAGCTCATGGAAGCGGCGCGGCTGCTGGGCGCCTCGCCCTGGCGACGCATCCGCAAGGTGGCGCTGCCCCTGGTACGCCCGGCCGTGGTCGCCGGCCTGTCGCTGGCCTTGATGGAAACCTTGGCCGACTACGGCGTGGCCAGCTATTTCGGCATCCAGACCTTCTCCGCAGGCATCTACAAGGCCTGGCTGGTGATGGACAACCGGGTGGCCGCCGCCCAACTGGCCACGCTGCTGCTGCTGCTGGTGGCCGTGCTGCTGGCCCTGGAGCAGCGCGCCCAGCGGCGCATGCGCTACGCGGCCGGGCGCGTGGACCGCGCGGGTTCGGACGAGGCGCGGCCCTTCGTGCTGCGCGGTGCCGGGCAGTGGCTGGCCTGGCTGGCCTGCGCAATTCCGGTGCTGATGGGTTTCGTCGCTCCGCTGGTGTTCATGCTGCGTCCGCTGCTGGCCGACTGGGGCACCCTGCCCTGGCGGGATTTCGGCCACTGGGTGTTCAACAGCCTGCGCCTGGGGCTGACGACCGCCTTGCTTGCCACCGGTCTGGCGCTGGCACTGGCGTTCGCGCTGCGCATGCGCAGCCGGCCACTGGTGCGCTTGGCCGCGCGCGTGGCGGGCCTGGGCTATGCGGTGCCGGGCACGGTGGTGGTGGTGGGCCTGCTGTTGCCGGTGGGCTGGCTGCAGGCGCAGGCGCCTGAAACCCGCGTGGGCATGCTGGTGACGGCCACGGTGGCGGGGGTGATCTGGGCCT
>DAIOSZ010000207.1:1237-6243 GCA_036752305.1 Burkholderiaceae bacterium | reverse complement strand
GGCGCGGGCTTCGACCCCGGCCACGCCGTGCTCGACAGCGGCACGCGGCTGGACTGCCAGGCGGGGAGCGTGGCCATCGGCGGGCGGGCGCCCGCCTGGCTGCAGGGCTCGGGCCTGGCGCTGGACGACGCCGGTTTCATCCAGACCAACGCTTTCCTGCAAAGCACCAGCCACGCCGAGGTGTTTGCCGCTGGCGACATCGCCAGCCGCGCCGACGCACCGCGCCCCCGCAGCGGCGTGTACGCGGTGCGCGCCGGCCCGCCGCTGCTGGCCAACCTGCGCGCCAGCGCCAACGGCCAGCCGCTCAGGCCTTATCAGCCCCAGCGGCGCACGCTCAACCTGCTGTCCTGCGGCGGCAAGACGGCGATTGCCAGCTGGGGCGACTGGAGCGCCAGCGGTGCCTGGGTCTGGTGGTGGAAGGATCGCATCGACCGCGCCTTCATCGCCCGCTAAAACACCGCCGCGTGAATCCCAAGACCCTGCTGCTGTTCGACTACGACTGGGACGCCAGCGGCTACGCGCGCCTGGCGCCTGCCTGGCCGCAGGAGAGCCGGGGCTTTGATCTGTTCAGCTTTCCGAGCAACGCGCGCCTGGCCTGGTTCGACCTGGACCGCTACACCGAGCGGCTGGCCGCCCTGGCGCGGCGCCGGGGCTGGCGCGCGGTGAGCTCGCAGCACGAGCAGTTTGGCGCGCTCGCGGCGGCCCTGCTGGCCGAGCGCATGGGTTGGCCCGGCACGCCGGTGCACGCCATCCTGGCCTGCCAGCACAAGCTGCACGCGCGCCGCCTGCTGGCCGAGGTGGCGCCCGAGGCCAACCCCGCCCACTGGGCGCCGCTGGAGGCGCGCTATGGCGGGCCGGTTCCCGAGGGGCTGGACTACCCGCTGTTCGTCAAGCCGGTCAAGGCTGCGTTTTCGGTGCTCGCGCGCACCGTGGACAGCCGTGCCGCGCTGCACGCGCACACGCGCTTTGGCCGGCGTGAGCTGTGGGTCATCCGCCGGCTGGTCGAGCCTTTCGAGCGCATCGCACACGCCCGCCTGCCGCAGGCGGGCAGCGCGCACCGGATGATGGTCGAGTCGCCGGTGCGGGCCGCGCAGTACAACCTGGACGGCTATGTCTGGAACGGCCGCCTGCATGCGGTGGGCTTTACCGATTCCATCATGTACCCGGGCACGCAGGCCTTCATGCGTTTTGACACGCCCAGCCTGCTGAGCGCGGCGGCCCAGGGGCAGGCGCTGTCGGTGGCGCGGCGCTTCCTGCGCGCGGCGGGCTTCACGCATGGCCTGTTCAACATGGAGTTCTTCCACGACGCGGCCAGCGGCCAGCTCACGGTGATCGAATTCAACCCGCGCATGGCCTCGCAGTTCTCTGATCTGTACCGCCGCACGCTGGGCGTCGATCTGCACGCCATGGCGCTGCATCTGGCGCATGGCCGCGATCCGGCCCTCGCGCCGCGCGCCGCGCCGCTGGGCGGCGCGGCCTCCAGCCTCGTCTACCGCGCCTTCGGCCCCGCCACGCTGCCGCCCGCGCCACGGCCCGAGCAGGAGGCGGCGTTGCGCGCGGCCGAGCCCGAGGCGCTGTATTTCCACTTTCCGCAAACGCCTTCATCGGTTCAGCGCGATCTGAAGTGGCTGCAAAGCACGCGCTACGGCATCATTCACCTGCACGGGCGCGACGCGGACGATCTGCGCGCGCGCGGCGAACGCGCCAGCCGCCTGCTGGGCTGGCCGGTTCCCTTCGAGTCAACCGACGGAGTCACGCCATGAACAAACGTCAACTTCTCGCCCTGGCCGCCGCCGCGCTCGCGCTGCAACTGGCCGGTTGCGGCGCCATGCACGCGCAAAACCCGGGCGGCACGCTGCGCCCGGTCAACGCGGTGCCGGCCGAAAACGCCGAGCGCCTGATGCTCAAGGGCGCCGACGTCGTGGCCTACTTCACGCAAGGCCGCTACGTCCAGGGCCAGCCGGCCTTTGCCAGCCGCTATCAGGACGTGGATTTCCACTTTGCCAGCGCCGAGCACAAGGCCTTGTTCGACAAGGACCCCGCGCGCTACCTGCCGCAGTTTGGCGGCTACTGCGCCAACGGCATCGTCTACGGGATTCCCTGGGGCGGCGACGCCGACACCTGGACGATGATCGACGGCAAGCTCTACATCTTCGGCGGCCGCGGCTCGATGGACGCCTTCCTGCTCGACCCGAAGACCAACGTCGCGCTGGCCCAGAAATACTGGGCCGACGAAGTCCAGGGCAGCAACAGCTTCGTCCAGCGCGCCCGGCGCCTGACGCTGCGCGTGCCGCACTACAAGAGCGGCGAGGAGCTCGCCAAGCTGGTCGCGCAGGCCAAGGGCGCCAAGCCCTAGTGCAGTGTTCGATGCTATGCAGCACTTATGGCGCCGCGCCTTTGCCTCCGTGGCGTCGTTGCAAATCCTCGCGATGCCACTGAGCATCGCTGTGGTTTGCGCCTAGCCACGCAGGCAAATCCGCTGGCCCATAAGTACCGCAAAGCGTCGAACACTGCACTAGGGCGCCGCACAAGCTGCCCGACAGCCCGTCGGCGCGACGATTCCACCCAACCAAGAGGAGTGTTCACCATGCGTTTGCCCCGCCGTCGTCTTCTGGCCGCCGCCGCAGCCTGGCTGGCCGCCGCGCGCGCTCATGCGCAAGCCCCGGCCGCGTTCCCGGACCGTCCGGTGCGCGTGGTCACGCCGTTCGCGCCGGGCAACACGCTGGACACCGCGCTGCGCCAGGTGGCCGAGGTGTTCAAGCGCAACACCGGCCAGCCGCTGGTGGTGGACAACCGGCCCGGCGGTTCGGGCTTCATCGCCGCGCAAATGGTCGCGCAGGCGCCGCCCGACGGCCATACGCTGCTGCTGTCCAACATCAGCATGCTGTCGATCAACCCGCACACCTTCACCAAGCTGCCCTACGACGCCGAGAAGAGCTTCAAGCATGTGATCGGTTTTCTCGGCGCCTCGCTGGTGCTGGCGGTCAACGCCAGCGTGCCCGCGGCCAACCTCAAGGAGTTCATCGCCTGGGCCAAGGCGCAGACCGCGCCCGTGTCGTATGCCTCGTTCACGGCGGGCAATGCCTCGCACTTCGCGGGCGTCATCTTCAATCAGCGCACGGGGCTGAATCTGGTGCACGTGCCCTTCAACGGCACGCCGCCGGCGGTGCAGAACCTGGTGGGCGGGCAGGTGCAGGCGGCCTTTCTGCCGCTGCTGGCGGTCAAGCCGCATGTCGAATCCGGCAAGGTCAGGCTGCTGGCGGTGAGCAGTCCGCAGCGCTCGGCGCTGGTGCCCGACCTGGCCACCTTCACCGAGCAGGGCTTTCCCGAGCTGGAAATCTACATCTGGTCGGGCTTGTCCGCCCCCGCGGGCACGCCCGACGCCGTGATGCAAAAGCTCAACGCGGAGTTCTCGCGCATCCTCAGGAGCGCCGAGATCCGCGACAAATGGCGCGCGATGGACTTTGAAGCGATTCCGGGCACGCCCGAGGAGTTTCTGCGGCTCATCCAGGCCGACTCCAAGCGCTGGCAGGAGGCCGTGCGCGTCTCGGGTTTCAAGGCCAGCGAATGAGCGCCATGCGGGCCGAAGGCGGAACGTGCGGACTCATAAAAGCATAGCTGCCCGTGGTTGTTTTCATTGGAGTCTAGGCCAAAATGATGCATGAAAATGGCAAAAAAGGAGGAGCACGGCGAGCGGATTTCATGAATTTTGTTGATATGTCAACAAAAAAAGTAGAAACATCAACAAAAACACATTTTTCAACCCAATGAAAGCCGCTCAAACCCGGTTTTTTTGAGACGATTTGGTTGGAAAATGGCGCAAACACATCACGGGCAGCTATGAAATTTGAAGTCATCGCCTGCGCGAGCGCGCCACGCGGGCGCCCGCCCAGGCCTTGCCCTAAACTGCCCCATCCCCACACGAAAGCCTGCCCATGAAGCGCCGCCAGATGCTCCATTCGTCCACCACCGCCACGGCGGCCCTGATGGGCGGCGCGCTGGCTGCCGGCTGCGCGGCGCCTTCGGGTGCCTCCGGGCAGGCGCGGGCGCTGTTCGAGTTGCCCGCCACGCGGGTGCCCATCGTCGGCGAGCGCGAGCAGTTTCCGGTGCGGCGCATCTACTGCATCGGCCGCAACTACCGGGCACACGCCATCGAGATGGGTTCCAACCCGGACCGCGAGCCGCCGTTCTTCTTTCAAAAGCCGACCGACGCCATCCAGTACGTGGCGCCGGGCACCACGGCGAACCACCCCTATCCGCCGCTGACGCGCAACTACCACTATGAGATCGAGCTGGTGGCCGCGCTCAAGAGCGGCGGCGTGAACATTCCCAAGGAGCGCGCGCTGGAGCATGTGTACGGCTACGCCATCGGCCTGGACATGACGCGGCGCGACCTGCAGCGCGCCATGGGCGACGAGAAAAAGCCCTGGGAGATCGGCAAGAGCTTCGACCACAGCGCGCCCATCGGCCCCATCCACCCGGTGGCGCGGGTGGGGCATTTCGCGCGCGGCGCGATCAGCCTGCGGGTGAACGGCCAGGTCAAGCAGAACGCCGACCTGTCGCAGATGATCTGGAGCGTGGCCGAGCAGATCGCCAAGCTGAGCGAGGCCTTTGAGCTCAAGGCCGGCGACATCATCTACTCCGGCACGCCCGAGAACGTCGGCCCGGTGGTGCGCGGCGACGTGATGCTCGGACGCATCGAGGGGCTGCCGGAGCTGTCGGTCAAGGTCGTCTGACGCTTCCCGCCCGTGAGCAAGGCGTTCACCAAGGAAAACCCCGACGCCGGCGAGGACGACGAGGACGGCGTCGCCCCGCCGCCGCTGCCGCCCGGCGGCAAGAACTACATCACGCCGGCCGGCTACGCGCGCCTGCGCGCCGAGCTGCTGCACCTGATCGACGAGGAGCGCCCGCGCATGGTGGAGGTGGTGCACTGGGCGGCGAGCAACGGCGACCGCTCGGAAAACGGCGACTACCTGTATGGCAAGAAGCGCCTGCGCGAGATCGAC
>DAIOSZ010000207.1:0-1227 GCA_036752305.1 Burkholderiaceae bacterium | reverse complement strand
CCGGCGCATCCGCTTCCTGACGCGGCGGCTGGACATTGCCGAGGTGGCCGATCCGAGCCTGCACCACGGCGGCGACCAGGTGTTCTTTGGCGCCACCGTGACCTACGCCGACGACGAGGGCACCGAGCACCGCATCCGCATCCTGGGCATCGACGAGGCCGACAGCCTGCAGGGCCAGGTGAGCTGGATTTCGCCGATTGCCCGGGCGCTGCTCAAGGCGCGGGTGGGCGACCTGGTGCGCCTGCAGACGCCGGCCGGCCCGCGTGAACTGGAGGTGCTGGACGTGCAGTACCCCGCGCCCGCATGAAGCCGCGCTACAAGATTCCCCAGTCGGTGCTGGTGGTGATCCACACCGCGGCGCTGGAGGTGCTGCTCATCCGCCGCGCCGACACCGGCGGGCAGGGCGAGTTCTGGCAGTCGGTCACCGGCGCCAAGGAGCGCCGCGCCGACAGCTGGGTGGCGACCGCGCGGCGCGAGGTGTTGGAGGAAACCGGCATCGACTGCGCGGCGCCGGGCTGCCGGTTGCGCGACTGGCGGGTGGAGAACGTCTACGACATCTATCCGCGCTGGTCCTACCGCTACGGGCCGGACGTGGTGCGCAACACGGAACGCGTGTTTGGCCTGACGGTGCCCGATGGCCAGCCGGTGGTGCTGGCGCCGCGCGAGCACGACGCGCTGCGCTGGTTGCCCTGGCGCGAGGCGGCCGACCACTGCTTCTCGCCGAGCAATGCCGAGGCCATCCTGCAACTGCCGCGCCGCCTGGCCGGGCCGCTCGGGCGGGGCGCGCGGTGAGCCGCAGGCACGCGCCGGCCGCCGCTGCGGACCACGGCCCGCTCACCGGCATGCCCTGGCTGCGCGTGGCCACCTACAACATCCACAAGGGCGTCAGCGGCCTGGGCCCGCGCCAGCGGCTGGAAATTCTGAATCTGGTGCATGCGGTCGAGCAGTTCGACGCCGATGTGGTGTGCCTGCAGGAGGTGCGCGCCTTCAACCACCGCCAGGCGCGGCGCTTCGCGCATTGGCCCAGCGAGCCGCAGGCCGAATTCCTGGCACCCGAGGGCTACCAGGCGGTCTACCGCACCAATGCGGTCACGCGCGACGGCGAGCACGGCAACGCCCTGCTGTCGCGCTGGCCGGTGGTGGCGCACGGCCACCGCGACGTGTCGGACCACCGCTTCGAGCAGCGCGGCATCCTGCATGCGCAGCTGCTGGTGCAGGGCGTGGCGG
>DAIOSZ010000206.1:1168-6291 GCA_036752305.1 Burkholderiaceae bacterium | reverse complement strand
ATCGCGCTGGTGTTCGCCATCTTCCAGCTCAACCCGGCGCCGTTCTGCCTGCTCGACGAAGTCGATGCCCCGCTGGACGACGCCAACACCGAGCGCTATGCCAAACTCGTGTCGCGCATGAGCCAGGGTACGCAATTTCTCTTCATCAGCCACAACAAGATCGCGATGGAAATGGCCGAGCAGTTGATCGGCGTCACCATGCAGGAGCAGGGCGTCTCGCGCATCGTCGCCGTGGACATGATGACGGCCAAGGATATGGCCGCCGCATGAAGTCGCCGCGCCGTCGCCCGCACCAGGAATCACGACAACCATGAGTAACACCTTGCAATTGGGATTGGCGGTGGCCGGAGGCCTGGTCTTGGCCGCCGTGGTGGCGCACAGCGCCTGGCAGTCGCGCAAGAACCAGCCGCGCCAGCCCGAGCCCGCGCCCGGTGGCACCAGCGCCGCCGCGCCCGCCGGCACCGAGTCCGGCCGCGTCGAGCCCACGCTGGACGACCCATTGGGCGGCGGCCTGGTCGGCCTGGCCCCGCACGAGGAACGCAAGGCGGGGCTGGACCCGCTGATCGACGTGATCGCCACGCTCGCGCTGGACACGCCCGTCTCCGGTGACGCGGTGCTCGCCGCGCTGCCTGCTACACGACGCGTGGGCACCAAGCCGTTTTCGGTGGAAGGCCAGCCCCCCGGCCGCGGCGACTTCGAGCCCCCCGTGCCCGGCGCCCGCTACGGCGCGCTGCAGGCCGGCGTGCAACTGGCCAACCGGGCCGGCGCCCTCAATGAGATCGAATACTCCGAATTCGTCGTCAAAACCCAGGCGCTGGCCGACCAGCTGGGCGCCACCCCCGACTACCCCGACATGCTCAACCAGGTGGCGCGCGCCCGCGAGCTCGACCTGTTTGCCAGTACGCACGACGCGCAGCTCTCTTTCACGCTGCGCGCCAGCGCCAGCGCCTGGAGCCCCGGCTACGTGCAGCAGCACGCGCAGCGCCTGGGCTTCACGCCCGGCAGCATTCCCGGCCGCCTGGTGCTGCCGTCCGCCCAGCCGCTGGCGCCGCCCATCCTCACGCTCAGCTTCGACCCGCAGGCCGCGCTGGCCGAAGACCCCGAGCACCAGGCGCTGCGCGAAATCCAGCTCACGCTTGACGTGGCCCATGTCGAACGCGGCGAGCGCGCCTTCGAGCGCCTGCGCGAGGTGGCCGACGCCCTCGCCGCCGCCATGGACGGCACCGTCACCGACGACAACGGCCATCCCCTGCGCCCCGAGGCGATGGACGCCGTCGGCCAGGATCTTGAAAAGCTCTACGACGCGCTCGAATCGCGCGAAATCGCCGCCGGCTCGGCACTGGCGCGGCGGCTGTTTTCGTAAGCGGTGTTCCGCTGGAGTTGGTGCGCGCGCACAACCGGCTCCTTCCAGACTTCAAAAAGTATAGCTGACCGTGGTTGTTTTTCGGGAGGTTCAGGCTTGTTTTGTTCTGAAAAACGGGCTTGAGACGGCTCCGCACAGCCTGTTTGGCATCGACTTTGTTGATATTTCTACAAAAATCTCAGCGAGTTCGCGGCCAACCCGCGCTGGCTGGGTGGCGCTGGCGCCTTCACGCTGGGCAACGAGCGGCTGCTGAGCCTAGAGGGGGGAGCGGTGAGCCCGCGTGTGTGGGCCATTGACAGCGGCGGCAGACGCGTGGCGCGCATCGGCGGGCTGGAGTTTGTAGGCGACACGTGTTGCCTTCTGGCTTCAAGCGCATCCGGCGGCGCCGAGGCAGACCATGGGCTGTCCGCGGCAACACCGAGCGTGCCAGCGCGGTGGTCGCCACACACAGGCAGTACGCAGCGGCCTCCGCGATTGCCCGAATCAGCGGTTGAAACTTACACTGCCCGTTTACAAACAACACGCGCATCCACCTCGCGCGGTTCAGCTCAACAAGGTTTATCAGCCGCACGGGAGGCCCATGATCAACTCATTCGTCATTTCGCCGCTGATAAACGCTGATCGTTAGGCCGCGTTTGACATAAGCACAATAAGGTTCAGGAGTTTTTTATGGCATTTGCAAAGCTTGAATTCACAAAAGGACAGGTCAATCGCGCCGGCAACATCTTGATCTCAAAGGGGCCATTTGATGTTGAAGAATTCTTATGGGCAAACAAAGTTCTTGCCAACTGGCGTGCATGTCATCTGTATCCCATCAACACATTTCAAGCTTTGCTACGGCTAAAGCTCAAATCCATTGATGGCAACGCACTGGTTGCTCAGCGCTTAAAACGGGCCCCATCGATCATCCATAAGCTTGAGCGCTTTGAAGGAATGAACCTTGCACGAATGCAGGACATTGGTGGTCTTCGCGCGGTTGTGAGTTCCATGTCTAAATTACGCAAGCTGGAAGCCACTTACAGGAATGCGTCGTTTAAGCATCAGCTGGTGTCATCGAAAGGCTACATCGCGGAACCTAAACCAGATGGGTATCGCAGCGTTCACCTTATCTATCGCTACTCAAATCCACGTGCACCTGAGTACGAGGGCCTGTCAATCGAGCTGCAGTTGCGAACAACACTTCAGCACGCCTGGGCTACGGCTGTAGAGACGATGGGGACATTCCTAGGTCAAGCCCTCAAGTCTGGCCAAGGCGAAAAGGATTGGAGAGACTTCTTTGAAATCGCGTCTGCGGCTTTAGCCCTTGTCGAAAAGTGTCCCGTTCCGCCAGGCTTTGAGAAGCTAAGTTCTGCACAGATTTTTCAGCAGCTCGCGGCATCTGAGCAAAAGCTTCAAGTTCTTCATAAGCTAAATGGCTTTGCTATCGCCGCAAACAGCATCACGAAGGAGAGAGGGCAAGGCGCATATCACCTGGTCATACTTGACTCAACAGCCCGAACGGTGATCATTCGTCCGTTTCCTCAAACGCGCCTTGATGAGGCAAACAGCGCCTACGCTGAAATTGAAGCTAGAGCAAAGGACGGCGAGAACATTGAGGCCGTCCTCGTGTCAGCAGGCCCTATCGATGCCCTACGTAAAGCGTACCCCAACTACTTCCTCGACACACAGGCTTTTGTTCGTCAAATCAGCAGGCTCATTCAAGGCACAAATGCCTAACTGGTCGTATATGGACTCCCTTCAACAGCAAGGGACTGACCGATTGGGGACCAGTGGGTAGAACACCTGCAGTCGTATATCCGGCGTCTGGAGTGGGATCGTTAAAGTCCCGTGCCGACATGGAATCTGCGTCACCGCATCACCACATGTTGCAAGCGGCAGACAAGCTGCCGGAAGTGCGCTGCCCCCGGTGATCCGTAGCGCGAATTTCTAGAGTTCGATCTGACCTGCTGACCTGCTGACTTGCTGACTTGCTGACTTGCTGACTTGCCCCCACCAGACGTACCAGTCGGGCAGGTCTTTCCGGTCAGCGGCGGTTGGGCCGTTCGTTAGCGGGGCCCGCCGTCCGCTCGCCGTGATGCATGCGGGCACAATGCCGCGATGCCCGCCTTGCCCCTGCTTGCCGTTGACGATCTCGTCAAGAGCTACGGCGGCACGCGCGTGGTGGACGGGGTGTCCTTGCACATCGACCCTGGCGAATGCCTGGGCGTGATCGGCCCCAACGGCGCGGGCAAGACCACGACGATCCGTGCCTGCCCGGGGCTGACGGCGGCCGATGCCGGCAGCATCCGCTACTTTGCGCGCGCGGACGGCGGCGCGCTGGCCATGCCGCGGGATGCGCTGGACATCAAGGCGCGGCTGGGCGTGGTCACGCAGTTCGATTCGCTGGACCCGGACTTCACCTGCGCCGAAAACCTGATCGTGTTTGCCCGCTATTTCGGCTTCACGCGCGAGCAGACCCGGGACCGCGTGCCCAGTCTGCTGGAGTTTGCCGCGCTGGCGCACAAGGCCCAGGCGCGGCCGCAGGAGCTGTCGGGTGGCATGCGGCGGCGCCTGTCGCTGGCGCGCGCGCTGGTCAACGACCCCGACCTGCTGCTACTGGATGAGCCCACCACCGGCCTGGACCCGCAGGCGCGCCACCTGATGTGGGAGCGCCTGCAGAGGCTGCTGGCGCAGGGCAAGTCGATCCTGCTGACCACGCACTTCATGGACGAGGCCGAGCGCCTGTGCTCGCGCCTGCTGGTGCTGGACCACGGCCGAAAGATCGCCGAGGGCCGCCCGCGCGAGCTGATCGCGCAGCACCTGGAGCCGGACGTGGTCGAGGTCTACGGCAGCGGCGCCCCCGCGTTGGCCGAATCACCGCTGACCGCGCTGGCCGAACGCGTGGAGCGCAGCGGCGACACCGTGTTCTTCTACACCCACCACGCCCGCCCGCTGCTGCAAGCGCTGGAGGCGCACCCGCTGCTGCGCACGCTGCACCGGCCGGCCAACCTGGAGGATCTTTTCCTCAAGCTGACCGGCCGCCAGATCAGGGAGGACGGTTGACGTGAACGAGCCTTCCATCTGGGCGCTCCCGCGGCTGTCGATGCGCTGGTGGCCGGTGTTCCTGCGCAACCTGCTGGTGTGGCGCAAGCTGGCGCTGCCCAGCCTGCTGGCCAACATCGGCGAGCCGCTGCTCTGGCTGGTGGCCTTTGGCTACGGTCTGGGCGCGCTGGTCGGCAAGGTGCCGACGCATGGGCAGGAGGTGCCCTACATCGTGTTTCTGGCCAGCGGCTCCATCTGCATGAGCGCCATGAACGCGGCCAGCTTCGAGGCGCTGTACTCGGCGTTCTCGCGCATGCACGTGCAAAAGACCTGGGACGGCATCCTCAACGCGCCGGTGCAACTGGACGACGTGGTGCTGGCCGAGATGCTGTGGGCCGGCTTCAAGGCGCTGTTCGCGGTGGTCGCCATCCTGCTGGTGATGCTGGCGCTGGGCATCAGCCATAGCCCCAAGCTGCTGCTGGGGCGGCCCATCCTGCGGGGCGGGGGCATCACGTTTGCCAGCATGGCGCTCGTGTTCAACGCCAAAGCCAAGGGCTACGACTTCTTCACCTACTACTTCGCGGTCTTCCTGTCGCCCATGATGTTCCTCTCGGGCGTGTTCTTCCCGCGCGAACAACTGCCCGCGTTTGCGCACGCCATCGCCAACTGGCTGCCGCTGGCGGCGGCGGTGGACCTGGTGCGCCCGCTGTTCCTGGACCAGTGGCCCGCCCACCCGTGG
>DAIOSZ010000206.1:0-1158 GCA_036752305.1 Burkholderiaceae bacterium | reverse complement strand
GGCGTTCACACGCCAGCGGTTTCGGGGCTGACCCAGGCCATGCGGGGCAGGTCCGTCGGCCGGGCCCTTGGGGCCTGACCGCTGCGCTTGGTGCCGCGCGGGGACGCCGGATGGGCTGGATGGGAAGCTGACGCCGGTTGCTGCCACTTTGACATGTCAATGTGGCAGGCTGGCCGTCGACAAGGGCTGCCAACTTGGCAGATAAGCCCCGAGCAAGTAAAAAACTTCCTTTGAAATCAATCGCTTAGATGGGCCACGCGGGCTGGCAAGGCCCTTGCTAGATAGAGGGTATCGATTCATCGCCCGCCTATCGAAGTGACCTCCAAAATCCATATCGCGTTTCTTCTGGCCGTGCTGGCCGGTGCGGGCTGGAGCCAGACTCCGGGTGCCTACATCGCCGGCGTGCATCCGGATCGCCGGCCCGACGGGGCGCCGCGCCTGACCCAGTTCGCCGTCACCGATGCCCAGGTCGCGCAGGCCTTGCGCGGCGTGGAAGGCGTGGCGCCGGCCAATTTGCGTGCCGTCGTTTCCGCGGGCGCGTGGTGGGAACCGATGAGCCATCCCGGCATGTTGGCGCCTTATGACCCCCGCGGCCTGCACGACAAGCCAAAGGCGGCCCCCCTGTCTGGAGCCGGTGACGCCGCTCCCGCCCCGGCTTCGCGCTGACGTGGCCTGTCCCGTGTTTCCGCGTGAACCGTTCCGCTGCGACGGACAGGTTGCGCCCTTGAATCGCGCTTGCGCCGGTTTCGGCGATGGAGGCGATGCTGCCGACCGGCAGGAGGCTCCCATCAGCCTCGGTTTTTTCTTGCAACAGACTTTTTTCCCAACCAAGGAGTTTTCCATGAAATCAGTTCGTCACGTTCTCACGCTGTCGGTGGTCGCAGCGGCGCTGTCCGCGTCTTTGCCGGCGCTGGCTCAGCAGCAGGGCATGAGCGGCATGTCGGGTATGTCCGGCATGTCGGGTCAGCAAGGCATGAGTGGCATGAGTGGTATGTCGGGTATGTCGGGCATGTCCGGTATGTCCGGTATGTCTGGCCAGAAAGGCATGAGCGGCATGTCCGGCAACACCAAGAAGAAAAAGTCCACCAAGAAAAAATCTGGCCAGCAAGGCATGTCCGGCATGAGTGGCATGAGCGGGATGTCCGGCATGAGCGGCAT
>DAIOSZ010000205.1:0-6298 GCA_036752305.1 Burkholderiaceae bacterium | reverse complement strand
CGTGGTGTTGGAGAACGTCTCGCGCCACATCGAGGCCGGCATGGACCGCATGCAGGCCGCCCTGCGGGGCGCGCGCGAGGTGGGTTTCACGGTGCTGACGATCAGCATCTCGCTGGTGGCGGTGTTCATTCCGCTGCTCTTCATGGGCGGGCAGATGGGGCGGATGTTCCGCGAGTTCGCCATGACGCTGTCCACCGCCGTGATGATTTCGCTGGTGGTTTCGCTGACCACCACGCCGATGATGCGCCCGGCGCCCACGCCGGTCCCACGGCAAAGCTGGGCGCAACGCCTGCGCGAACGCGTCGGCCGCTGGCTGATGTGGCTGCCGCGCGCGGTGGTGCGCGGCTACGCCCGCGCACTCGACTGGGCGCTGGCCTCCCCGTGGATCGTGATCGGCGTGCTGCTTACCGTCATCGGCCTGAACGTGTATCTGTTCAAGAACATACCCAAGGGCTTTTTCCCCGAACAGGACAACGGCCAACTCGTCGCCGGATTGCGCGCCGACCAGAGCATCTCCTCCAGCGCGCTGGCCGACAAGCTGCAGCGCGCGGTGGAAATCGTCCACAAGGATCCGGCCGTCGCCACGGTGGTCGGGTTCTCGGGCGGCGGCTACGCCGGCGGCGGCTTTCTTTCCGCCGCGCTCAAGCCCATGCCCGAACGCACCGAGACCACGCGCCAGGTGATCGCGCGGCTGCGCCCGCAACTGGCGCAGATCACCGGGCTGCGGGTGTTCCTGAACCCGGTGCAGGAGTTGCGCATCGGCGGGCGTTCGAGCAACGCGACCTATCAGTTCACGCTCAAGAGCGACAACCAGGGCGACCTGCGCGAATGGGTCAAGCGCCTGTCCGATCAGCTCAAGACCGACAAGCGGCTGGAGGACATCGACGACGACATCACGGAAAACGGCGTGGAAAGCTTCATCCGCATCGACCGCGAACGCGCCGCGCAACTGGGCGTGAGCAACAGCGCCATCGATCAGGCGCTGTACAACGCCTTTGGCCAGCGCAACGTGGCCACCATGTACGGCGAGCTCAACCAGTACTCGGTGGTGATGGAGTGGCTGCCAGCCTACGCCCGATCGCCCGCGGTGCTGGCCGACATGATGGTGCCGGCCTCGCGCGGCTTCTCACCAACCGCCGCGAGCGCCACCACCAGCGCCGCCACGGCATCGGCCAATCCGGGGCTGCGCAACGCATCGCTGGGCCTGCCGCTGTCCGGCAGCGCGGCAACGATGGTGCCGCTGTCGGACATCGCCAGCTTTGCCGAGCGCGCCGTGCCCAGCGCCGTCTTCCACGATGGCGGCGAACTGTCGTCCACGCTCTCGTTCAATCTCGCCGACGGCGTGACGGTGGAACAGGCACGCGAGGCGGTTCGCGAGGCCGTGGCCGCCATCGGCATGCCCAACAACGTGCGCGGCCAGTTCTCCGGCGCGCTGGGCGCGGCGCAGGACAACCAGTCTCAGCAATGGCTGTTGATCGGGGCGGCCATCGTCGTGATCTACCTGGTGCTGGGCATGCTCTATGAGAGCCTGATCCATCCGGTGACGGTGCTCACCACGTTGCCTTCGGCCGGTTTCGGCGCGGTATTCGCGCTGATCGCCATGAAGATGGAGTTCTCGGTCATCGCGCTGATCGGCGTGTTCCTGCTGATCGGCATCGTCAAGAAGAATGCCATCCTGATCATCGACTTCGCGCTGGAGGCCGAGCGCACGCGCGGCCTGAGCGCCGTGCAGGCCGTGCGCGAGGCCTGCCTGCTGCGCTTTCGGCCCATCCTGATGACTTCGCTGGCCGCCGGGCTCGGGGCCTTGCCGCTGGCCATCGGCTTTGGCCAGGGCGCGGAACTGCGCCAGCCGCTGGGCGTGACCATCGTCGGCGGCCTCATCGCCAGCCAGTTGCTCACGCTGCTGACCACGCCAGTCGTCTATGTGCTGCTCGACCGACTGCGCCGCGGGCGCGGCAAGGACGCGCTCACCGCCTACAAGCGCGCCCAGGCCACCGCCGTGCCGCTGAGAGCCCCCGTGTAAACCATGTTCCATCCGCTGACACGCCCCGCCGTTCTGGCCGCTGCCTCCACCGCCTTGCTGCTGGCCGCGTGCAGCTTCACGCCGCGCGAGAACGCCACGCCTCCCACCCTGCCCCCGGCCTGGAGCCAGGCAGCGCCCGCCGTCGGCTGGCAGAGCGCCGAGCAGGCCCGCGACTGGGCCGCTGGCGCTTGGTGGCGTTTGTTCGAAGACCCGGTGCTCGATGGTCTGATGGCGCGCGTGGACGTGGGCAACCAGAACCTCGCTGTGGCCGCCGCCAACGTGGCGCAGGCCGAGGCGCTGCTGCGCCAGCAGCAGGCCGGGTACTGGCCCACGCTGACCGCCAGTGCCAGCGCCCAGCGCGGCGTGGCCGAAAGCCAGCCGGTCACGCGCAGCGCCTCGACCAACCTGGCGGCGAGCTGGTCACCCGACCTCTGGGGCCGCGTGGGCGACGCGGTCAAGGGCCAATCGGCCCTGGCGCAGGCCAGCCGCGCCGACCTGGCCGCCGCGCGCCTGTCCGCGCAGGCCACGTTGGCCAACGCCTATTTCGCGCTGCGCGAAGCGGATGCCGAGACCGCGCTCATCGGCGACATCGTCACCGGCTACGAGCGCTCGGCCCGGATCGCGCTCAACCGCTACGACGCTGGCGTCGCCCCGCGCACCGATACCTACCAGGCCGAGCTCACGCTGCGCAACGCGCAGGCGACGCGCCAGGCGCTGGCGCGCTCGCGCGCGCTGTCCGAACATGCCATCGCGCTGCTCATCGGCGAGGCGCCCGCGCGACTGACCATCGAGTCCGCCACCGGCACCACCGCCTGGGCTGGCAAGGTGCCCGCCATTCCCGCCGGCCTGCCCTCGGCGCTGCTGCTGCGCCGGCCCGACGTTGCCAGCCTGGAGCGCGCGGTGGCCAGCACCAACCTGCAGATCGGCGTGGCCAAGAGCGCCTACTTCCCCAATTTCAGCCTCAGCCGCACCATCGGCGCCACCGCGCCGCATCTGCTGGAGCTGGCCAGCGCGCCCAATCTGCTGTGGTCCATGGGCCTGTCGCTGACGCAGACCGTCATCGACGGCGGCGCCCGCGGCGCCCGCGTGGAGCAGGCCGAAGCCGCGCATGACGCGGCCGTTGCCCGCTACCGCCAGGCCGCGCTCACCGCCATGCGCGAGGTGGAAGACCAATTGAGCAGCCTGGCCACGCTGGACACCCAGATCGCCCACGCCCGCGCGGCGGCGAACGCGGCCCAGCGCATCGAGCAGCAGTTCCTCAACCGCTACCAGGCCGGCCTGTCGGCCTACACCGAGGTGGTCACCGCCCAGGCCAGCGCGCTCACCGCCCGGCGCACCGTGTTGCAACTGCTGTTGTCGCGCCAGCAGGCGGCGGTCACGCTGGTGCAGGCGCTTGGCGGCGGATGGGAGGCCGATTGGGTGGATGAACTGGCACGCAACACACTATCAAAACAATAGCTTCCCGTGGTGGTCATTCGTTCACTTCAGGCACAAATGGCTCTCAATCCCGGCCCCCTCGGCCGCCGGAGCGCTCCTGATGCAAGGTTCGATGCCGCAAGGCACTGACAAAGCCGACGGATGTGACCTCGGAGCGAGGGCAGGCAACGCTGCCCCAAAGCCGAAAGCGCGGTTTTATGCGCCAATCGGTGCCCGACACCGCGCCGGTCTCGTTACGATGCGCGCTGACACTTCGCGACACCACCTGCCTGAAAGGAAACCATGAGCCGCACCCATCGCATCGCCGTCATTCCCGGAGACGGCATCGGCAAGGAAGTCATGCCGGAGGGCGTTCGCGCGCTGCAGGCGGCGGCCCGGCGCTTCGGCTTCACGCTTGAACTGACGCCGATCGGTTGGGCCAGTTGCGACCACTACGCCAAGACCGGCGAGATGATGCCCGCCGACTGGAAAGCGCAGCTGCAAGGGCAGGATGCGATTCTCTTTGGCGCCGTCGGCTGGCCCGCGACGGTTGCGGACCATGTCTCGCTCTGGGGCAGCCTGCTGAAGTTCCGGCGCGAGTTCGACCAGTACATCAACCTGCGCCCGGTGCGCCTCTTCGAGGGCGTGCCCTGCCCGCTGGCCGGACGCAAGGCGGGCGACATCGACTTTCTCGTGGTGCGCGAGAACACCGAGGGCGAGTACACCAACCTCGGCGGTGTCATGTATCCGGGCACGGAACGCGAAATCGTGATCCAGGAAACCGTGATGAGCCGCCATGGCGCCGACCGCGTGCTCAAGTACGCCTTCGAGCAGGCTGCCGCCCGGCCGCGCAAGCACCTGACGGTGGCCACCAAAAGCAATGGCATCGCCATCAGCATGCCCTGGTGGGATGGCCGAGCCGACGCCATGCATCGGGCCTATCCGCAGATCACGGTGGACAAGCAGCACATCGACATCCTGTGCGCGCGCTTCGTGCTGCAGCCGCAGCGCTTTGACGTGGCGGCCGCCACCAACCTGTTCGGCGACATCCTCTCCGACCTCGGCCCCGCGTGCACCGGCACCATCGGTCTGGCGCCCTCGGCCAACCTGAATCCGGAGCGCACCTTCCCCTCGCTGTTCGAGCCGGTGCACGGCTCGGCGCCCGACATCTACGGCCAGAACATCGCCAATCCCATCGCCATGATCTGGTCAGCCGCGCTGATGCTGGACTTCCTGGGCGAGCGCGCGGCGCACGACGCCATCCTCAAGGCTATCGAGGACGTGATCAAGACCGGGCCGCACACCCCCGACCTGGGCGGAAAAGCCAGTACCACCCAACTGGGCGAGGCGATCGCGGCACGGATTTGAGACCTGACTTCGGAGCAGGAAACTCCTGAAACGATAGCTGCCCGTGGACGTTTTTCGGGCACTTATGGCCCGTTTTATTCCTGAAAAACAGCACGGACGACATTCCCAGGCGGTCGCGGCCGCGCCAGGCCGCATGCCTTTCGCCTCGCGGGCTACACTGGGCCCATGAGCCTGCACCAACACCGCTCCCGGGCCGTCGTCCGGGGGCCCGAGCGCGCCGCGCACCGCGCGTTCCTGCGCGCCACCGGACTGGACGACGAGGACATGCAAAAGTCCTTCGTCGCCATTGTCAGCAGCCATGGCGACAACACCCCCTGCTCCAAGGCGCTGGGCCCGCAAGCCGACCAGGCGCGCCTGGGCGTGGCCGAAGGCGGCGGCGTCCCGGTGCAGATGGGTACCATCTCGGTCTCCGACGGCACCTCGATGGGCCACGACGGCATGCGCATGAGCCTGCTGTCGCGCGAATTGATCGCCGACAGCCTGGAGATGGCCGTGCGCGGCCACGCCTACGACGCGCTGGTCGGCTTTGCCGGCTGCGACAAGACGCTGCCCGGCACACTGATGGGCATGGCGCGGTTGAACGTGCCCTCGGTTTTCGTCTACGGCGGCTCCATGCTGCCGGGGTACACGGCCGATGGCCAGGAGCACACGGTGCTCAGCGCCATCGAAGGCATCGGGCGCCTGCAGACCGGCGCGATCACGCTGACTCAGCTGCACGCCATCGAGACCCATTGCGCGATGACGGTGGGCGCCTGCCCAGGCCAGTTCACCGCCAACACCATGGCCATGGTGGCCGAGGCGCTGGGCCTGGGCCTGCTCGGTTCGGCCACGCTGCCCGCCGTCTACAGCGAGCGGCTGGCGCTGGCGCGCCGCGCGGGGCGCCTGGCCATGAGGCTGCTGGCCGACGGTGGACCGCTGCCGCGCGATCTGATCACCCGTCACAGCCTGGAAAACGCCTGCGCAGTGGTCGCCGCCACCGGCGGCTCGACCAACGCCGCGCTGCACATTCCGGCCATCGCGCACGAGGCCGGCATCCGCTTCACGCTCGACGATGTGGCGCACGTGTTGCAGCGTACGCCGCTGATCGCCGACATGCAGCCCGGCGGCCGCTATCTGGCACGCGACCTGCACCGGGTGGGCGGCGTGTCCTGCGTCCTCGGCACGCTGCTTGACGCCGGCCATCTGCACGGCCAGGCCCTCACCGTGACCGGCCAGACGCTCGCCCAGGCGCTGCAAGGCCTGCCGCGCGCCGATGGCCGCGTGGTCCGGTCGGCCAGCGAGCCCATCCACGCCAGCGGCGGCGTGGTGGTGCTCAAGGGATCGCTCTGCCCGGACGGCGCGCTCATCAAGATTGCCGGCCTCAAGGCGCTGCGCTTTGAAGGCCGCGCCCGCGTGTTCGAGAACGAGGAAGCCTGTGCGCGGGCCGTGGCGCGCCAGGACTACGCCACGGGCGAGGTGCTCATCATCCGCAACGAAGGCCCGCGCGGCGGC
>DAIOSZ010000204.1:0-6302 GCA_036752305.1 Burkholderiaceae bacterium | reverse complement strand
CATGTGCTCCTCGGGAATCGACTTGCCGTAGATCGAATCGTCGATCGTGCCGTAGTTCTGGACCTGGAACGTGGTTTCGACGTCGATCCTGATCGCGTAGCCGGCGGCGTTGCCGCTGGTGATCGTGCGGTTGGCCGTGTTGGCGGTGCTTGTCGCCGCGCCGGTTGCCGCGCCCGCCAGGCCGGTGGCGCCCGTGGCGCTCTGTCCGAACGCCGACGCGCCACTGCCGATCCCCTGCTGGCCCAGCGCTGGCGTGGTGCTGGTGGTGGTCGGCTGGGCCGCTCCCGCGCCGCCGCCGAACAGCTGCCGCAGCACGCCGGCCAGATGCGCGACGTTCGTGTTGGCCACGGCGTAGACGTGAACCATGCTGCCGACGCTGTTTTTCGGCTCGACGTCCAGCATGCGGATCCACTGCTCCGCCGCGTTGGCCAGCGGGTCGTTGGCGGCCGCCACCAGCACGGCGTTCATGCGCACCACCGGCAAAAAATACACCTTGGTGTTGTCGGTGCCCGCGATGTTGAACAGGCCCGAGGTTCGAAACAGCGCCTCGGCCTCCTTGGCCAGGTCCGCCGCATCGGCTCGCTCGGCCTGCACCAGACGCACGCGCACCTTGTCGAGATAGTCAACGTCCAGAACCTTGACCATGTCAATGATTTTGGCCACGTTGGCCGCGCGGTCGGCCACGATGAGGTATTTGTTCGTCGGGTCGTTCGTGATGGCCGCCTGCGGCCCGATGAAGTTGCGCAGCGTGTTGACGAGTTGCGAGGCCTGCACGAAGCGCACCGGAATCACCTGCAGCAGCGGCGAACCCGGGCCCGCCGGGTCGCCGGTGATCACGTCGCGCACCGCATTGGCGTCACGCGTCACGCGGTAGGTCTTGCCCTGGCGCACGATGGAGATGTTGCTCATCGCCAGCGCGCTCTCCAGAACATTGAAGATGTCGGCCGGGCTCACCGCCTCGGTGCTCTTGATCGTGATGCGGCCCTGAACCGAGGGGTCGATCACATAGTCCACGCGCAGGATGTCGCCCAGGATGACCTGGATTACGTCGTAGATTTCGGCGTTGTCGAACCGCAGCGTCACCCCGCCCGAGGGCGTGGTGGGAAGAGCCGGCGCGTAGGTCCCCCTGCCCGACCCCGCCGGTTGAGAGGCGGAGCGCGCGGACGGAGGGGGCGCGGACACCGCGCCCGCCGGCGGCAATGGCGCCATGCCGGCCGGAGCGGCCGGAGCGGCCGGGGCGGGCATCTGCCCGGACACGGGCGCCGGATTGGGGGAGACGGGTGGCACGGGCACCGGTACGGGCGGGGGCGCGCTCGCGGCAGGTGCAGGTGCAGGCGTCAGCGGTGCCGGCAGGGTCCGCACCGGCAACTGTGCCGCAGCGGGCACGGAAGGTGCTGTCGCCGGCGACGGCGCGGCGGCCGGCGCTTGTGAAAAAGGGTTGACGGGGGCGGGCGCCGCCGCTCCTGCCGGGGCCTGCATGAAGGGATTGAAGGGCGTCTGCCCTTGCGCCACCAGATGCGCCAGCGCCAGCGCCACCGCGCCCAGGCGCAAGGCGTGGCCGGCGAGCGGTGCCGCACCCGGGCGGGACAAGGGGGAGCGGAGGTCGCTGCTCATCACGTCTTTTTCTTCCCTGTGTTGGAGGCGTCCTTGGGTGGCGGCGGGTTCACGAGGTCTTGCTGCGCGTAAAAGCCCGTAACGGTCGCGCGCACCTCGATCTGCTGGCCGCCGCGCCGGGTATCGGGCACCACATCGATGCGCAAGGCGGTCAATTCCAAGTCTTTCTCAGCATATCCCATGGCTTCTTCCAGGCGGGGCAGTTGCTGCGGCACGCCAAAGAAGCGTGCTTGTACGCTCACGGTACCTGCGGGGTCCTTGGGCATGGGCTCGCCGGGGGTGATGTCGGCGACCTCGAAGTACAAGGTATCCAGGATGCGCCGCAACAGGGCCGCCAGATCGGCTGCCGCCGCCGGTGCGTCGGCCGCGACGAACATGCGCGGCTGCAAGGCTTGTGCGACCGCGCGGCCGTTGTCGTAGGCCGATTCGATCATCGCGCCACGCTCCAGCGTGGCCCGCATCTTCTCGCTCTTGAGCGCTAGGTCCTGTGCGCGCTCGCGCCGTTCCAGATAGGGGTCGAGCGCGCGGTCGAACAGCACCGCCAGCGCCAACACCACCACGAGGGGCAACGCAAACAGCTTGATGCCGTCCTCGCGCCACGCCTGGACGAGTTCGCGCGGCATCATGAGGCAGCCCGCCCTTCGGCCAGTTTGCCGCCCTTGCCCTCGGCGCCCTGGGGAGCGGGCGCCGGGGTGTACTTGGCCTCGACGCTGAAGGCATCGCCCTCCGGCAGCTCGGCGTTGGAAACCGGGCGCACAGCCGAGAATCCCGGCGCCTGGCCCAGGGCCTTGACCACTGCCTCGCTGCTCGCGCCCGTGCCGGCGATCTGTACCGCGCCGCCCGCATAGGAATAGGTGCTCAAGGTGGCCTTGTCCGGCAAGCCCGACAACAAGGCGCCGAGCGCCGCGCTGGCCGGCGTGACCGCCACTTGCGCCTGCTTGCCTTGCGACACGTTCTGCAACTGCCGGGCTTCGGCTTGCTGACTGCTCAACTGGTCGTAACGGGCCTGCTGGCGCCGGATCCACCGCTCCTGGGTATCGATCTGGGTCTGCAACTGGCCGTCGTGCCACAGGAGCGCCGCATAGGCCGCGGCGCCCACCCCCGCCAGCACGGCGCTGGCGACTTTCATATTGCGCCGCCACGGGTTACGGCGCTCGCGAACCACGATGCCCGGCTGGCTTGACAGCGCCAACTGCACCAGCAGGCGTGCCTCATCCACGGCAGGCAGCGCCGACCACTGCAGCGCGCCGGCCGGGCTGGCGGGCGGCTCGGCGCCGCTGACCGCGATGCGGATGGGAACATCTTCCGCCTGGCCCAGACCCGCGGCCATGCTCAGGGCCTCTGCCTCGGCGCGCTTGAAGACCGGGGCGCCCGCCGCATCCAGCGTGGTGCTGCGCAGCAAGGCGCCGCGCGAACCATACCAATGCAACTGCGTGGTCGCCGCACCCGCCTCCAGAACGCCGCTCACGCCGTTCTTGGCAACGGGGCGGGAAAACGCCAACTGACCACGCGCGAACACCTCGACCAACACCCAGCCGAGCGACTCGCACAGCGTGTCCAGCGTGTGCAGCCAGTCCTTGTGAATCCACAGCGCCGCGCCCGCACCGGCGCGCCCGGCGTCCATAGCCTGCACGCTCACCTCGGCCGCGTCAAACGGCAGGGCTGACGCGCCCGCGCCGGGCGGCAGCACGCCCAATACGTCGGCGGCGGCCACCACGCTCGTGGCCACGCCACGCGGCAACTTCCACGGCGAGGCCAACGTGGCGAGCTTCTCGCGCAAGGGCGCGGCGTCGGCCAGCGGGTCGGCCATCGCCGCATGCGCTGCATGCGCCTGCCGCCATCCCAGCCAGCCCCGGCGCAGGTGAACCAAGTCCACTGCTCCCGCCCGCAAGGACAGGAGAAGTTGATGGCGGGCTGGATCGTCCGAGACAGAGGGCATGCGGGCGTTGTAAAAAAGCGAACCGGCCATTTTATCCAGCGCTCTCCCAAGGCCCAGCCCAAGAAGGGGCTTGGCGGCACAATGCGCGCGTGACATCGAACGATTCGCCCCACCCACCCGCGCCGATCACCCCTGGCGCTCCAGACCCGGCGCGCTGCCCGTTGTGCGGTCAGCCCAACGGTTGCGCCATGGCCTGCGACGGGAAGGCGCAAACGCCTTGCTGGTGCACGAAGGCCGTGTTCAGCGCCGAGCTGCTGGCGCGCGTGCCCGAGGCGGCGCGCCGCAAGGCCTGCATATGCGCCACCTGCGCGGCCCAAGGCGAAGGGTGACCTGCGCCGCCGATGTCGCGATGGCGGATGGTGATCCGGCGCCGCGATTGGACGGGTTCGACTATTTCCTGGCGTCGCGCAACTCGCGGCGCAGGATCTTGCCGACCGGTGTTTTGGGCAGTTCGTCGCGGAACTCGATGACGCGCGGCTGCTTGTATCCCGTCAGGTTTTCCCGGCAGTAGGCCTTGATGGCCTCGGCCGTGAGATTCGGGTCCTTGCGCACGACGACGATCTTCACGGCTTCGCCGGTCTTGTCGTCCGCAATGCCTACCGCCGCGCACTCCAGAACGCCGGGGATGGCCGCCACCACGTCTTCGATCTCGTTGGGATAGACGTTGAAGCCGCTCACCAGGATCATGTCCTTCTTGCGGTCAACGATCTTGAAGTAGCCCTTCTCGTCCATCACGCCCACGTCGCCGGTTTTGAAGTAGCCGTCAGGCGTCATCACCTTGGCGGTTTCGTCCGGGCGTTGCCAGTAGCCGGCCATCACCTGCGGCCCGCGGATCGCGATCTCGCCGGGCTGGCCTTGCGGCACTTCGTTGCCGTCGTCGTCCAGGCATTTCATGTAGGTGCTGGGGATGGGCACGCCAATGGTGCCCGTGAACGCCTTGCTGGTGACCGGGTTGCAACTGGCCGACGGGCTGGTCTCCGAAAGGCCGTAGCCCTCGCAGATCGGGCAACCGGTCTTGTCCAGCCACAGCTTGGCCACCGCGCTCTGCACCGCCATGCCCCCGCCCACCGCCACCTTGAGGTTCTTCCAGTTGACGGTGTCGAAATCCGGGTGATTTGCCAAGCCGTTGAACAGCGTATTCACCGCCGGGAAGCTGTGAAACTCGTGCCCAGACAGCTCCTTGAGCACGGCGCCCAGATCACGCGGGTTGGGAATCAGGATCGACTTGCCGCCCGTGCGCATCGACAGCATCATGTTCACGGTGAACGCGAAGATGTGGTAGAGGGGCAACGCGCACACCGAGGCCGGCTGAGTCCCTTCCTTGAGCTGGCTCATCACCGGGGAGTTCCAGGCCTCCGACTGCAGCACGTTGGCGATGATGTTGCGGTTGAGCAGTACCGCGCCCTTGCTCACGCCGGTGGTGCCGCCGGTGTATTGCAGCAGCGCGATGTCGTCCGGGCCGACCTCGGGCTTCTTGAACGCGGCGCGGGTGCCCGAGGCGATCGCGTCGTTGAACCGCACCGCACCCGGCAGGCTGTACGCCGGGACCATTTTCTTGACCTTGCGCACCACGTAGTTCACCAGCGCGCCCTTGAGCAGGCCCAGCCGATCGCCCATCGCCGCGAGAACCACGTGCTTGACGGGCGTTCGGGGCAACACCTGCTCCAGCGTGGTGGCGAAGTTCTCGATGATCACGATGGCCTTGGCGCCCGAATCCTTGAGCTGATGCTCCAGTTCGCGCGGCGTGTACAGCGGATTGACGTTCACCAGCACCAGGCCGGCACGCAGGACGGCCGCCACCGTGATCGGGTACTGCGGTATGTTGGGCATCATCACCGCCACGCGGTCGCCCTTGACCAGCCCCAGCGACTGAAAGTAACCCGCCAGGGCCAGGGACAGCGAATCCACCTCGCGGTAGCTCAAGTCCTTGCCCATGAAGCTGAACGCGGTGCGCGCGCCGAACTTGCCGAAACTCTCGTCCATCAGTTCGACGAGCGAGCGGTAGGCACCGGGGTCGATGTCGTGCGGAACGCCGTCGGGATAGGCGCCGAGCCAGGGTCTTGTCATGGGGAAACCTCGTGAGGGAATGTGCGCTTACTCGATGGCCTTGACCATGTCCTCGACGACCTTCTTCGCGTCGCCGAACACCATCATGGTCTTGTCCATGTAGAACAGCTCGTTGTCCAGGCCCGCGTAGCCCGAGGCCATGGAGCGCTTGTTGACGATCACCGTCTTGGCCTTGTAGGCCTCCAGGATGGGCATGCCGTAGATCGGGCTGCCCTTCACATGCGCGGCCGGGTTCACCACGTCGTTGGCGCCCAGGATGATGGCCACGTCGGCCTGGCCGAACTCGCCGTTGATGTCCTCCATCTCGAACACCTGGTCGTACGGCACCTCGGCCTCGGCCAGCAGCACGTTCATGTGGCCGGGCATGCGGCCCGCCACCGGGTGGATGGCGTACTTGACCGTGATGCCTTTTTCGGTGAGCTTTTGCGCCAGCTCCTTCACGGCGTGCTGCGCGCGCGCCACCGCCAGGCCGTAGCCGGGCACGATGACCACCGTCTCGGCGTTGCCCAGCACGAAGGCCGCGTCGTCGGCGCTGCCGCTCTTGACGCTGCGCTGCTGCTGCGCGCCGCCCGCGCCGGTGGCCGCGCCCGCGTCGCCGCCAAAGCCGCCCAGGATCACGTTGAAGAACGAGCGGTTCATCGCCTTGCACATGATGTAGGACAGGATCGCGCCCGAGGAGCCC
>DAIOSZ010000203.1:741-6310 GCA_036752305.1 Burkholderiaceae bacterium | reverse complement strand
GCCGACTACCAAAGCGGCGCCACCGACGCGCTGCACAACCGCCCGGTGGTGGTGCAGGCTTTCGACGCCGCCCGCGCGGCCAGCGGCCAGGCGGAGGCGGGATGGACGCCCTCCGCGACCCATCTGTCCACCGCGCAGGTGCAAGGCTCATGGTCGGCCAGCCAGCAGCAGGCTTATCTGAACCCCTGGATTGCGCTGCAGCGGCATGTGGACGAGGCCGACGATCTGCCCATCCCCACCCCGGCCGAACTGGCGGCGCAGGCGCCCACGGCCGCGCAGGCCTGGCTGGTCAGTGTGATGGGTGCATCGCAGGCGGCGCCGGATGTGGGGGTGGGGTGGATGTTCGGCTGAGCGGGGCCGGCTGCGCCGAGATTTTGTAGAGACATTAACGAATTTGTTACATCATCTACAAAACATTCGGCGGGGCGGCCTTACGAGACCGGTTTTGCATCGTTTTTGAGCATGTCTTTGGCATCAGGAGCAAGAAAATCGACCACGGGCAGCTACTCTATTCATAGCGTCTGAACCTCCTCCTCGCCCCGACATGCGGCGCCGTGTCCTGTTCGCAGCGCCAAGCGCGAGCCATGACGTGAGGCCGGCAGAGTCCTTGTGCCTGCGCGCATGGGTGCATGGAAGGCCCTCTCCCGCCCGGTCTTAGAAAGCCCACACTAAAAATGCTGCGCCGCAACAAAAGATGTTGCAACGCAGCAAAATCAGCGTATACTTCGTTCCCATGCTGCACCGCAACAATTCTGGGCGGAGTGGCAAACAGGAAAACCCTCTTTTTCACTTCTACTGGAGATTCTTATGCTGACCCCTGAACAACTGATCGCTTCCAACAAGGCTTCCGTCGAGACCCTTTTCGGCCTGACGAACAAGGCTTTCGAAGGCATGGAAAAGCTGATCGAGCTGAACGTTGCCGCTTCCAAGGCCGCGCTGAGCGACGCCGCGAGCCACACGCAAGCCGTTCTGAGCGTGAAAGACGCGCAAGAGCTGCTGGCCCTGCAAGCTTCCCTCTTCCAGCCCCTGGCCGAGAAGACCGCCGCTTACAGCCGTCACCTGTACGACATCGCCTCCGGCACCGGCGCCGAGTTCACCAAGGCCTACGAAGCCAAGACGGCCGAAGCCCAGAAGGCTTTCGCCGCCATCGTTGACAACGCCGCCAAGAACGCCCCCGCTGGCTCCGAGAGCGCCGTTGCCGTGATGAAGAGCGCCGTGGCTGCCGCCAACAACGCGTTCGAGAGCGTGCAGAAGGCCGTCAAGCAAGCCAGCGAAGTGGCCGAAGCCAACTTCAACGCCGTGGCCAACCAGGCCGTGAACGCCGCGGGTACCGCTGCTTCCGCCGCCACCGGCAAGAAGCGCTGATCCACCTGCGCGGCAAGACTGTCACACTTTCAAAAAATGGAGTGAGCACTCCAGAAACACGAAGCAAAATCTGAGATACTGACCATCTGGTTAGCGCGCAAGCGTCAATGGTTGTCTCCTCGGGTCCTTTCGACACCTTCGGGTTCAGGGATCCTTTAATAGGCCCGGTCGCAAGATCGGGCCTTTTTTTGTTTGGCGGGCGATTTTTCAGGGTCAATTAGGCCATCAGGCCAATGAAACCGTCCACGAGCAGCTATGGTTTTTGAAGTTCCCGCCGCAGCACGGGGAGTGCCTGCGTCATGGCCTGGCGGCCCGCTTCGATGGCGCGGCGGCGCGCGGCGAAGTCGGCGCCCTTCATGCCGGCGAGCGCGGGCCTGAGCACCAGGTCGGCGCCCTTGAGTTCCCAGGCGTTTAGGCTGCGGCCCATGATGGCAAAGGTTTGCAGCAGCAGGCCAACGGTGTCGGCGGCGCTGCCGCCTTCGGGGTCGGCAGAGATGTCCACGGCGATCACGTATTCGGCCCCCATGTCGCGGGCAAAGCGCACCGGCACGGGGGCGACCAGGCCACCGTCCACATATTCGCGCCCGGCAATGCGCACCGGCAGAAAGATGGCCGGCACGGCGCTGGAGGCGCGCACGGCGGTGCCGGTGTCGCCGCGGCGGAACACGATGGCATTGCCACTTTGCAGGTCGGTGGCGACGATGCCCAGCGGCAGGACCATCTGCTCGATGAGTTTTTGCCCCACCTGCTGGTTGACGTAGCGCCCCAGGGCCTCGCCGCGCATGACGCCGCGGTTGAAGATGGGCAGCGTCCAGTCGGTGAAGGCCGCCTCCTCCAGCGTCTCGGCGATCTGGCCGAGCTGCGCGCCGGTCTTGCCGCTGGCGTACAGCGCGGCGACGAAGCTGCCGGCCGAGGTGCCGATCACGTAGTCGGGCCGGATGCCGTTTTCCTCCAGCACCTGGATCACGCCCACGTGCGCGAAGCCGCGCGCCGCGCCGCCGCCGAGCGCCAGGCCAATTCTGGGGGGCTTTTTCGGGGGGATCGTGGGCACGGGAGGCGTGACCGGGGGCGTCACCTCGCCCGGGCCGCGCACGCTCGCGCAACCGGCCAGCCCCAGGAGCAACGATAAGGTCAGGATCCGTCGGGTCCATCCAATATTGCGAACAATTCTCATTTGCGATATTATCGTTGACATTCTTCACCTCAGGCTTTTGCCCGCACACGTTCCATGAAACCTCATCTTCCCGGCTTTCTGCCCCGCCTCGCCCTGGCATCGCTGGCCCTGGCCGCCGCCTCTGGCGCGTTGGCGCAGTCCAAGGAATTGAATCTGTACTCGGCGCGCCACTACCCCACCGACGAGGCCCTGTACGCCAATTTCACCAAGGCCACCGGCATCAAGATCAACCGCGTGGACGCCGACGACGCGGGGATTCTCGCGCGCCTGAAGGCCGAGGGCAGCGCCTCGCCCGCGGACGTGATCCTGCTGGTCGATGCGGCGCGCCTGCACAAGGGGCAGGAAGAAGGACTGTTCAAGCCGGTCAGGTCGGCGGCGCTGGAGGCCGCCATTCCCGTCAGCCTGCGCGCCACGGCCACGCCCGAGGGGACGCCGTGGTTTGGCTTTTCCACGCGCGCCCGCGTGATCGTGTACGACAAGGTCAAGGTCAAGCGCGAAGACGTGGACACCTACGAGGAGCTGGCCGATCCCAAGAACAAGGGCAAGCTGTGCATACGCTCCGGATCGCATCCGTACAACCTGTCGCTGTTTGGCGCCATGCTGCAGCACCTGGGCGAGGCCAAGACGCAGGAGTGGCTCAAGGGCATGGTGGACAACATGGCGCGCGCGCCCAAGGGCGGCGACACTGACCAGATTCGGGCGGTGGCCTCCGGCGAATGCCAGATCGCGGTGACCAACACGTATTACCTGGCGCGCATGATGCGCTCGGGCAAGCCGGAGGATCAGGCCGTGGTGGACCGCGTGGGGGTGGTGTTTCCCAACCAGTCGAGCTGGGGCACGCATGTCAACGTGGCCGGCGGCGCGGTGGCGCGCCATGCCAAGAACCCGGACAACGCGGTCAAGTTTCTCGAATACCTGGCCACCGCGCCCGCGCAGGACCACTTTGCCAACGGCAACAACGAGTGGCCTGCCGCCGTGGGCATCAAGGTGAACAACCCTGCCCTGGCGGCCATGACCGGCGGCAGCTTCAAGAGCGAGACGGTGCCCATCAGCGCCGTGGGTGCCAGCCAGGTGAAGGTCCAGCAGATGCTGGACCGCGCCGGATTCAAGTAACAATCGGGAAGTTCTCGAAGGAGGCTTCCGATGACTGACCGAGGACGACTCGGTATTGCCTTGGCGCTGCTCGCCGCCTGCGTGGCGCTGGGCGCGCATCTGCTCATAGGCGAAGCGGCGCAGCGCGCGCTGGCCTCTGCCGCGCCCCCTTCCGCCACGCGACCGGCCGAGCCTGCCGCGCCGAACCTGTCGCCCCAGGCGCAGCTGGGCCAACTGGCGTTTCACGACGTGTCGTTGTCGGCATCGGGCCGGCAGTCGTGCGCCACTTGCCACGACGCCGCCAGCGGCCACATGGCGCCCAACGATCTGGCCGTGCAGATGGGCGGCGTGGACATGGACCGCCCGGGCAGTCGCAGCGCGCAGCCGATCCGCTATCTGCATACCAACGGTGCCTTCGGCTTTGACGCCGAGGGCAAGGCGCGTGGCGGCTTCTTCTGGGATGGACGCGCCGCCTCACTGGACGAGCAGGCCAAGGGGCCGTTCACCAATCCGGTGGAGATGGCCAACGCCAATCTGGCCGAGGTCGTGGTGCGGCTGTCGCGCAGCGCGTATGCGGCGCAGTTCGAGCGCCTGCACGGCGCCGCCATCTGGCGGGACCCCGAGCGGGCCTTCGACCGGCTGGCCGCCGCCATCGCCGCTTTTGAACGGGAAGACCCGGCGTTTGCGCCGTTCACGTCCCGCTACGACGACGTGCTGCGCGGCAAGGCGCGGCTGACGCCCGCCGAGCAGCGGGGCCTGGCGCTCTTCAAGGACCCGGCCAAAGGCAACTGCGCGGCCTGCCACACGGCGGACAAGGGGCCGGACGGCAGCCTGCCACTGTTCACCGACTTCAGCTACGACAACCTGGGTGTGCCGCGCAACCCGACGCTGGCGCATAACCGCGACGCGGCGTACTTCGACCTCGGCCTGTGCGCCCGCGCCGCGGGCGATCTGGCCTCCCGGCGCGAGCTGTGCGGCGCCTTCAAGGTGCCCAGCCTGCGCAACGTGGCGGAGCGCAGGCGCTTCTTCCACAACGGCTCGTTCACGTCGCTGCGCGAGGTGCTGCGCTTTTACGTGCAGCGCGACACGCACCCCGAGCGCTGGTACTCGCGCCGCGCTGATGGAAGCATTGCCAAGTTCGACGATCTGCCGCCCCACTTGCACGGCAACGTGAATACCAACGAAGGTCCTTACGACCGCAAGCCCGGTGACCAGCCCGCGCTGGACGACGCGGAGATTGAAGACGTGCTGGCCTTCCTGGCCACGCTGTCGGACCGCCCCGACAGGCCCGTGCAAGCAGCGGCACGCTAAATTCACCCTCTTTATTGCACCTCTCTCGGAGAACCTCGGCATCATGGACATCGCAGGCAAGGTATTCATTGTCACGGGCGGCGCATCGGGCCTGGGCGAAGGCACGGCGCGCATGCTGGCGGCCAACGGCGGCACCGTCGTCGTGGCCGACATGCAGGCCGACAAGGGCGAGCAGGTCGCACGCGAAATCGGCGGCGCGTTCGTGCGCTGCGACGTGAGCAGCGAGGCCGACGGACAGGCCGCCGTGGCCCAGGCGCTGAATCTGGGCAAGCTGATGGGCCTGGTCAACTGCGCCGGCATCGCCCCGGCCGAAAAAACGGTGGGCAAGAAGGGCGCGCACGGGCTGGCGCTGTACACCAAGACGATCATGGTCAACCTGGTGGGCAGCTTCAACATGATCCGCCTGGCGGCCGAAGCCATGTGCCGAAACGAGCCCGAGGCCACGGGCGAGCGCGGCGTGCTGATTTCCACCGCCAGCGTGGCCGCCTACGACGGGCAGATCGGCCAGGCGGCCTACGCGGCGTCCAAGGGCGGCGTGGTGGGCATGACGCTGCCGATCGCGCGCGACCTGTGCAAGAACGGCATCCGCAACATGACGATCGCCCCGGGCATCTTCGGCACGCCCAT
>DAIOSZ010000203.1:0-731 GCA_036752305.1 Burkholderiaceae bacterium | reverse complement strand
CGCCGCGGCGACGATCGGCGCGGCGCAGGTGCTGATCGACGGTCAGCCCCCGGTCACCCTCGGCGGCGACTACTGGCACACGTCCTCCTATCCGCTGGGCGCGGGCGGCGACCACCTGATCCGGGTGGTGACCATCGCACCGGGCATCTTCGGCACGCCCATGCTGTTTGGCATGCCGCAGGAGGGGCAGGACGCGCTGGCCGCCAGCGTGCCGTTCCCCAGCCGCCTGGGCACGCCGCAGGACTACGCCAAGCTGGTGCGGCACATCATCGAGAACGACATGCTCAATGGCGAGGTGATCCGGCTGGACGGGGCGATCCGGCTGGCGCCGAAATAGCCACGACCGCGGCGGGCCAATAACGCGCGGGCATCAGCGTCGGGCGGCCAAGCTGCTCACGTTGTCGTGCCCTGCCCCGCCAAAGTTGGCCTCGCGCAGCAGCGCCAGTTGGTCGCGCACGCGCGCGGCCTGCTCGAATTCCAGATTGCGGGCGTGTTCGAGCATGAGTTTTTCGAGCCGCTTGATTTCCTTGGCTAGGTCTTTTTCGCCCAATTCCTGCACGCGCGCCAGGTCCTGCGCCTGCTCGGAGCGACGGCGCGACTCTTTTTCGGACTTGTCGCTGTAGACGCCGTCGATGAGGTCGCGCACCTGCTTGACCACGCTGCGCGGCGTGATGCCATGCTCGGCATTGAAGGCGATCTGCCGGGCGCGGCGCCGCTCGGTCTCGCCGATG
>DAIOSZ010000202.1:0-6313 GCA_036752305.1 Burkholderiaceae bacterium | reverse complement strand
TCACGCATTTCGTCAGCGCCATGGGCACCACGGGCACCATCACCGGCGTCTCGCACTATCTCAAGGAGCGCAACCCCGCCGTGCGCGTGATCGGTGCGCAGCCGGCCGAAGGCTCGCGCATTCCCGGCATCCGCAAATGGCCCGAGGAATACCTGCCCAAGATCTACGACCCCCAGGCCGTGGACGAGCTGGTGCTGGTCAGCCAGGACGACGCCGAGGACATGTGCCGGCGCCTGGCGCGCGAGGAAGGCATCTTTGGCGGCATTTCGGCGGCCGGCGCCTGCTGGGTGGCCCAGCGCCTGGCGGAGCGGCTGGACGGCGCAACCATCGTGTTCGTCGTCTGCGACCGGGGCGACCGCTACCTCTCCACCGGCGTTTTTCCAGCCTGATTCGCGCGGCACAGACCATTTGACGGCCACGAGCAGCTACAAAAAAGAGAGTTTTCATCCATGGTTTCCGACTTCCGCTTCTGCCCCCGCTGCGCCACGCCGCTGGCCGACATCACACTGGCCGAGGACGGCGGCGACGTCACCCGTCTGCGCTGCCCCGCCTGCCAGTGGACGCACTGGAACAACCCCACGCCGGTGCTCGCCGCCATCGTGGAGATGAATGGGCAAATCCTGCTGGCGCGCAACGCGGCCTGGCCGGGGCGCCAGTTCGCGCTCATCACCGGCTTCATGGAAGCCGGCGAGTCCCCGCAGGATGGCATCCGCCGCGAGGTGAAGGAGGAAACCAGCCTGGAGGTTGACGAACTCACGATGGTCGGCGCCTACGAGTTCATTCGCATGAATCAGGTCATCATTGCCTACCACGCGCGTTGTCATGGCGAGGTACGGCTGTCGCCCGAATTGGTGGAATACCGCCTGTTCGACTACGACAAGGTCAAGTGCTGGCCAGCCGGCACCGGCTTCGCGCTGGCCGACTGGCTGCGCGGCAAGGGCCATGAACCTCGGTTCTGGGACGCGGTATGGCGGCGCGAGCCCGGCAGCCTGGACGATCCCCAACCCGCGGCGCTGCCCGACCCGCGCTCGGCCCAATCCTGACTGCCTACAATCCACAGCCATGAACACCGACCGCGAACTCGACGCCCGAGGCCTGAACTGCCCCTTGCCCATCCTCAAGGCCAAGAAGGCCTTGTCGGAAATGCAAAGTGGTCAAGTGCTCAAGGTGGTCGCCACCGATCCCGGATCGGTGCGCGATTTTCAGGCGTTTGCCAAGCAGACCGGAAACGAGCTGGTCGAGCAGCAAACCGAGGGCAAGGAGTTCATCCACCTGATGCGGCGGCGCTGAGGCCTGCCGCGGCAGCCCGCCGCGGCTTTTTAGGACCAGCGCTTACACCGCCACGCCAACCTTCAGCGCCGCCGTGTACCCCGCCGAAACGCTGCCGCTGGCGGTGGCCAGTTGCGAAGCGCCGCTGTCGTTGCCGAACACGTTGTCGCTGGCCAGCGTGATCGCCGCCAGGTTGCGGATGCTGGAGCTGTAGCGGCTGTCCCCGTTGTAGACAGTGCTGCACGCGTCCTGCGGCAGTGCCAGCTGCGAGATCTTGTTGGCGTTGCGCCCGCTGGTGGCGGCGGCGAGGCTGGTGTAGACCTCGAAGTGGATGTGTGGCCAGCGCCCGCTGTAGCAACCGGGGAAGATGGTGGTGAACGTCACCTGGCCGGCGCTGTTGGTCACCTGGACGCCGCGCAGATAGTTCTGGTTGGTCACACCGCTGGAATACAGCGAGTAGTTGCCGCCCGCGTCGCAATGCCAGACGTACACCGCCAGGCCTTCCAGGCTTGCGCAGTTGGAGCGCGTGTTCACCAGATTGAGCGTGAAGGTCAGCGGCACGCCCGACGCCGTGCCCGAGAGGCTGCCAAAGCTGGAGCGGATGTCCTGACGCACCACGCCCGACTGCGTGAGCACGTTCACCACCGAGCCGTTGGCGCTGTTGGTGCCGTCGCCCGGGTAGGGGCCATTGGTCTCGTCGGGGATCAGCGTGCAGCTGCCGGCAGAGGCATTGGCCAGGTTCAGATAGGTCGAGAAGGCGCCCACGTCCACCAGCGTGTTGCCGGTGATCGGGCCGTACACGTTGACGCGCTCGTTGATGACGCCAATGTAGTTGCCGGTGCTGGGGTAGTAGCGGTACAGATAACCGTCGTTGCTGGTCAGCGTGCTCTGCGTGGCGGGAAACCACTGCGGATACTGCGTCTCGGCGTAGCCGAACACCGTGTTGGCCTCGGCCAGCGTCGCGGCACGCGCGCCGGACATCGACAGCATGCCCAGCGGAGCGGCAGACAGCGACAGCCAGCGCAGCGCATCGCGGCGGCTGGTGGCGCCCTTGAGCGCGCCGCGGGCACGCTGGGCCGTGTGGCTGAGATCGAACAACAGGCCACGGTCGTGGTCATCGACGCTGGGGTGAAGTTGAGAAAGTGCGGTCAAGATGGGCTCCCGATTGATGAAGTGTTGAAGCGAGACTGAGATCATGCTGGCCGCGTGTATCGCCCGTGCATGCCGTTTGTGTCCACTCCGACACACGAGAGACGGCTATCTCGCCAGCGGCACTGCCAACCGGGCGCGCAAGCCACCGCCCGCGCGATTGGCCAGCGTCAGCTCGGCACCGTCGCGCCGCGCCAGGTCGCGGGCGATCGCCAAGCCCAGGCCATGACCGCCCGCGGCGCCAGCGGCATCGCCCAGGCGCACCCAGGGGTCGAACGCGCTCGCCAGCCGTTCGGGCGCGATGCCCGGCCCGTCGTCGTCGACGCACAGCACCGCGTGGTCGGCCTCGCGCGCGAGCGTCAGGCGCGCGCTTCCCGCGTGGCGCAAGGCATTGCCGGTGAGGTTGTCCACGATGCGCCGCAGCGCCAGCGGCCGGCCACTCACCCGCAGGCTCTGGGTGGGCAGCGGCGCCAGGCTGACCGGCTGCCCCTGCTCGTCCCACTCGTCCGCCAGCGCCTGCACCAGCGCGCCAAAGTCCACGGCGCGCGCGGCGCCACCGGTGTGCCGTTCGCGCAGCAAGGCCAAGGTCTCGCCGATCAGCTCGTCCATCTCCCTCAGATCCGCGCGGGCGGCGTCCTGCGCTGCTCCGACCGGCCATTGCTGGTCGATGCGCATCGCCAGCCGCGTCAACGGCGTGCGCAGGTCGTGCGAGACGGCGGCCATATGGGTTTCGTGCGCCTGGAACTGCTGGTGCAACTCGCGCGCCATCCGGTTGAACGCACTGGCCGCCGCGCGAACTTCCCGCGTGCCCTCCTCGGGCAAGGGTGGCGGCGCCTCGCCGCCCAATCCCTTGGCCAGTTCGGCTGACGCCCGGGACAGGCGCCCCATCGGCCCTGCCAACCACCGCGCGCCGATCAGGGCGCCCAGCGCGATGATCAGCAGCCTGACGCCGTAGTCCAGCCACAGCGCATGCGCGGGCATCGCCGGGCGCCCCCCATCCGTCAGTTCCCCGGCCAGCCGCGGCGCCAGTGGGTTGCCCGGTGGCAGCGACGGAAAGGTTGGCAGCGGCGCGTGCTGCTTCGACGCCGACGAAGACCGGGACGGCCCCGGCCCCGGCGGTGGCCCATGCCCCGGTGGCGGCTCATGCGGCTGCGTGAACCCTTGGGGCGGCTCGCGCGGTGTCCTGTCGGAAGGCCGGCCTTCCGACAGGACACCGCGCGTGACGACCAGAAACGCCACCAGATGGCTGATCACCAGCGTGAGCCACATCAACAGCACCAGGCGCCAGAACAGCGTGTCGGCGCGCGCGCGAACGCGCTCCCAGAGCGAAGGACTCACCCGCTGACCTTCACGTCGAACATGTAACCCTCGCCGCGCAAGGTTCGGATGATCGGCCGCGCGCCGTCGGCGCCGGTGGCGTCGCCCAGTTTGGCGCGCAGGCGCGAGACCGCCAGATCGACGCTGCGGTCGCTGACCACCACGCCGCTGGCGCGCGACAGCTCCAGCAGGCGCTCCCGACTGAGCACGCGCCCGGGGTGATCGACGAAGGCGGCCAGCAGCCGGTACTCGGCGGCCGACAGCGGCACGACGGTGTCGTCCCGCGCGCAGAGTTCGCGCCGCAGGCGATCGAACCGCCAGCCGGCGAAACTCGCAGTACCGCTGTCCTGCGCGCGCGCTCGGGCATCCGAGCCGCGCCGCAGCACGGCCTTGATGCGCGCGACCAATTCGCGTGGCTCGAACGGCTTGGGCAGGTAGTCGTCGGCGCCCATTTCCAGGCCGAGCACGCGCGACATCGGGTCCCCCTGCGCGGTCAGCACGATCACCGCCAACCGCGGGAATTCGCGCCGTGCCCATTGGCACAGCACCAGTCCCTCCTCGTCGGGCAGCATCAGATCGAGCAGCAGCACGTCGAAGCTCGCCCGCGCCAGGGCCTGGCGCATGCCGCGCCCGTCACCCACGGCCGTCACCGCGTGTCCGAAGGTGCCCAGATAGTCCGCCAGCAGCGCGCGAATTTGCGGATCGTCATCGACCACGAGGCTGCGGGTGCTGGACGCCTCGGCCACGCGATCCCCTGCGGCCGCTCAGCCCAGCCGGGCCAGTTGCTCGCCAATCTTGGCCAACGTCGATCCGAACTCGGCGACGCGCCGCTTTTCCTGTTCGATCACCGCTGGCGGCGCCTTGCTCACAAAGGCGGCGTTGCCAAGCTTGCCCTCGGCCTTGGCGATCTCGCCCTTCAGGCGCGCCGCTTCCTTGGACAGGCGCGCGCGCTCGGCGTCCTTGTCCACCTCCATGAAGAGCGCCAGCCGCGTGTCGCCGGACACCGCCACCGGGGCGGCCTGCGCCGCCGCCTGCCACTGGCCTTCGTCGGCGAACACCTTGGCCTCGCTGAGCTTGGCCAACGCCTGTAGCACCGCGGCATGGCGCGCGACAAAGCCGTCGGCGTCGCCCAGCACGAACAGCGGCAGGCGCTGCGCGGGCGAGACGCCCATCTCGCCGCGCAGGCCGCGGCAAGCATCCACCAAGGCTTTCAGGCGCGCCATGTCGGCTTCGGCCGCTTCGTCGATGTTCCCCGCCTGCGCCTGCGGATAGGGCGCCGTCGCCACCGAATCGCCGCTCTTGCCCGCGACCTTGGCCACCACCTGCCACAAGGCTTCGGTGATGAACGGAATGACCGGGTGCGCCAGGCGCAGCACAGCCTCCAGCACGCGGATCAGGGTGCGCCGCGTGGCGCGCTGCTGGGCGGGCGTGCCGGTCTGGATCTGCACCTTGGCGATCTCCAGATACCAGTCGCAGTACTCGTTCCAGACGAAGTCGTAGATCGCGTTGGCCACGTTGTCCAGGCGGTAGTCGGCAAAGCCCTTGGCCACCTCGGCCTCCACGCGCTGCAGGCGGCTGACGATCCAGCGGTCGGCGCTGCTCCGGGCTCCGGGCGGGTCGGCCGGAGCCTCGACCGCGCAGTCATGTCCCTCGCAATTCATCAGCACGAAGCGCGAGGCGTTCCACAGCTTGTTGCAGAAGTTGCGGTAGCCCTCGCAGCGCTTGCTGTCGAAGTTGACGGTACGGCCCAGGCTGGCGAGCGCCGCGAAGGTGAAGCGCAGCGCATCGGCACCGTAGCCGGGAATGCCGTCGGGGAACTCCTTCTTGGTGTTCTCCCGCACCCTGGGCGCCGTCTCCGGCTTGCGCAGGCCGGTGGTGCGCTTGTCCAGCAGCGGCGCCAGCGCAATGCCGTCGATCAGGTCCACCGGGTCGAGCACGTTGCCTTCGCTCTTGCTCATCTTCTTGCCGTGCGCGTCGAGCACCAAGCCATGGATGTAGACATCGCGAAACGGCACCTTGCCGGTGAAGTGCGTCGTCATCATGATCATCCGGGCCACCCAGAAGAAAATGATGTCGTGGCCCGTCACCAGCACGCTGCTGGGCAGGTAAAGCTCAAGGTCCTGCGTCGCCTCGGGCCAGCCGAGCGAGGAGAACGGCACCATCGCCGACGAGTACCAGGTGTCCAGCACGTCTTCGTCGCGCCGCAGCTCGCCGTGGCAACCCGCTTGCCTGGCCTTGGCCTGCGCCTCGTCCTCGTTTCGCGCCACGAAGATGGAGCCATCGGCGCCGTACCACGCGGGAATCCGATGTCCCCACCACAACTGGCGGCTGATGCACCAGTCCTGGATGTTGCCCATCCACTGGTTGTAGGTGTTGACCCAGTTTTCCGGCACGAAGCGCACCTGGCCGCTGGCCACGGCGTCGATGGCCTTGCCGGCGATGGACCTGCCGGTGGCGTCGCCCCGCCCCACCTGGTTCATCGCGATGAACCACTGGTCGGTCAGCATCGGTTCGATGATCTGGCCGGTGCGCGCGCAGCGCGGCACCATCAGCTTGTGCTTCTTGGTCTCGACCAGCA
>DAIOSZ010000201.1:5477-6353 GCA_036752305.1 Burkholderiaceae bacterium | reverse complement strand
CCCGCGCGCGGTGGAGATTCGCCAGCAGTTTTGCGCCCAGCTCGGCACGGTGGCGGGCAACCTGGTGCTGATGCTCGGCGCCGTGGGCGGGCTCTATCTGGGCGGCGGCATCCTGCCGCGCTGGAAGCACTGGCTTGCCGGATCGGCGTTTCGCGAGCGATTTGAAGCCAAGGGCCGCTATCGGGGCTATCTGTCGCGGGTTCCGGTGTGGCTGATCGACAGTCCGGTATCGCCCGCGCTCTGGGGTGCGGGGGCCGCGCTGGACGCCGGGCGCTATGGTTACAGCGTGAATATGTAGATATGTCTACAAAAATGTAGATTAATCAACAAAATCCTTGGTTTCATGGCCATTATGAGCGGATTTGGGCTCAAAATTCAGATAAAAATACGGTTGAAACCTAATAAATACAACCACGGGCAGCTACTGTTTTTGAAGTTCTCGTGGCGCTAAAAAGAGTCGACTTGCCTGGCAAGGCCGGGCCCGCGATGGTCGGCTCAGGCGCCGTCTGCGGCGCGGGGGGCGGACATGAGCCGCTCGAAGTTCTGCTTGAGGATGATCCCGGCGTAGTAGACATGCTCGCGCATCAGTTGTTCAGCGCGCAGCGCATCGCGCTCGACGACGGCCTGGACGATGCGGTGATGGTCGCCATGCGAGCGCAGGATGAGCGCGTGGTCGTCCCACAGCACGATGCGGTCCGACGCATAGGGAATGCCATGCGCCTGCTCCGCGAAGCGTGACAGCCAGGGGTTGGCCGCGGCGGCGATGAGCGTGGTGTGCAGGCAGACGTTCATGCGCTGGTAGGGTTCGTGGTCCTGCGGCGCAAGCCGCCCCTTGCCGAGGATCGTGTCACCGTCGTCCAGGCAGCGGCGCAGCGT
>DAIOSZ010000201.1:0-5467 GCA_036752305.1 Burkholderiaceae bacterium | reverse complement strand
ACGCCCAATGTCGCGCCGCAACAGGCAGGGGGTGAGGGCAAAGATGAAGCGCCGGCCTACTTCAAAATATAGTACGCCCCGCGCTTCTCGCCAATCTTGAGCAGCAGCCCGCGCTCGACCAAGTCGGCTAGGTCGCGGCGCAGCGTCTCGGCCTGCGCGGGAGCCAGTCCGTTTTGCGCCGCCGAGCGGCAGGCCAGGCCTTCGAGCACCGAGCGGACCTCGTAGGCCGCCACCAGGTCGCTCAGGCGGAACTCGCGGATTTGGTAGCCCCGCTTGGGCTGATGAAGGATCAAGCCCTCGGCCGTCAGTTTGGCCAGCGCGGCCCGCACCGGCGTGCGCGAGACGCCGAGCGCTTTCGCGATGGGCACCTCCTCGATCCGTTCGCCGGGCTTGAGCCGGCCATGCAGCACCCAGTCGCGCAGGGAGTCGGTAACGTTCTCGCTCAACGTGGGCATGAGTCTCGTAGCTTCGATCAGAACTTTATGTATACATGATATGCCGTGAATCTCAAAAATAGGGAAATCACCGAGGTAAAAAACTATTCATGTATACATAATGAGGCGTTTTCAACGTCATCCATGAACACCAGCGCCACCTTCTCGCAAGCCCCCATCGCGGTCGTCACGGGCGCGGCGCGCGGCATTGGCGCGGGGGTTTGCGCCGTCTTGCGCGACGCGGGCTACCGCATCGTGGCGGTGGATGTGGATGCCCTGCGCCTGGCCGGGGTCGTTGCCGATCTGGGCCAGGCTCACGTGGCGCGCCCGGTCGACGTGACGAACGAGGGCGCGGTGAGCGCGCTGTTCGAAGAGATCGAGCGCGACCTGGGGCCGGTGAGCGTGCTGGTGTGCGCGGCGGGCCTGCTGCTTTTGCCCGGCGGCCAGCGACCGCTGATCCAGGACATGACGCTCGAGACCTGGGAGCGCAGCCATGCGGTGAACAACACCGGGGCCTTTCTCTGCTCGCGTGAATACCTGCGCCATCGCATCGCCAAGCCCGTGGCGTCGGGTCGCGTGGTGTTTTTCGGCTCGGTGGCGGCGCAGTTGGGTGGCTACCGGTCCAGCGCGGCCTACATCGCCGCCAAGGCCGCGGTGATGGGCTATGCCAAGGCGTTCGCCCGCGAGGCGGCGCCGCTGGGTATCACGGCCAACGTGGTGGCACCCGGTCTGATCGACACCGAAATGCTGCGCAGCACCGTCACCAGCAGCGGCGCGCTTGAGGCCGCTGCGCAGGCCATTCCGCTGGGCCGCATCGGCCAGGTGCCCGACGTGGCGGCGGCCGTGGCCTACCTCGTCTCGCCCTCGGCCGCCTATCTCACGGGGGTCGTGATCGACGTGAACGGCGGCTATCGCATGCCTTGAACGACCTGTTGTCCGATTTCTTGCCCAGGAGCACACCATGACGCCTTCCTTCAAATCCCTCGGCGCCCTCGGCGTCGGCCTGGCGCTTGCGGGCGCGGTCTGCGCGCAGCAGGAGCCGGGGCTGACGGCCAGCACCATCAAGATCGGCATGTTCTCGCCGCTGTCGGGCAACGCCATGGCCTACGGCTTTGACGTGGTGAACGCCGCGAAGATGTACTACGACAAGGTCAACAAGGATGGCGGAATCCATGGCCGCAAGATCGAGCTGGTGATCGAGGACGACCGCTGCAACGCCAACGACGTGCTCGCCGCCGTCAAGAAGCTCACCGAGCAGGACAAGGTGTTTCTGCTCAACGGCGGCTCCTGCTCGGGCGCCGTGGTGGGCGCCAAGGAGTACATCGAGCGCGCGCAGATTCCCTACGTGATGCTCAACGCCTCGGGCGACGGCGCGTTGTACCCGCCTTCCAAGTACATCTACGGCGCCTTCTCGATCTCGCAGCGCGCGGTCGGCGGTTCGATGGTGCAGTTTGCGAATGAGCACCTCGGCGCCAAGAAGATCGGCTACATCAACCACGACGACGCCTACGGGGGCTGGAACCTCGAAGCCGCCGAGTTCCAGGCCAAGAAGCTCCCGGGCGTTGACCTGCAGGTGCAGTCGATCAACCCCAACCTGACCGACGTGACGGCGCCGATGCTGAAAATCCGCGCCGCCAACCCGGACGTGCTGCTGATCACCACCTACGCCAGGCCGGTGAGTCTGTTGGTCAAGAAGGCGCACGAGCTGGGTTTCACCAAACCGATCGTGATCGGCGTCAACGGCACGGCCGACTTGAAGCAGTTGGTCGAAAACGTCGGCAGCCGCGAGGCGTTCAAGAACGTCTACATCCAGGAAGTGCTGGCCGATGTGCCCGGCGGCGCCAAGCTCAAGTGGGTGTACGACATGTACAAGCAGTACTACCCGGACCTGGCGGCCAAGCCAGGCCATCCGCAAACCTACATGCCCTATGGCATTCCGTCGGCGATGGCGGTGGTCAATGCGCTCAAGGCGGCCGGGCCACAGCCCACGCGCGAGAAGGTGCTCACGGCGCTGTCACAGACCAAGTTCGACTCGGGTGTCATGGCCGGGCCCATCGAGTTGACGGCCACCGACCACGCGGGCCAGAAGGCGGCGATTTACCTGAAGTTCGACGGCGAGAACAAGACCCTGGTGCCGGGCTCCTACAAGAGCGCGTGGGTTTATCAGCCCAAGTAGGCTGGCAGACCGTGTCCTGAGCGCCCGAGCCGCGGATGAGTTTCTCCGACACCTGGTTGTTCCTGCAGCAGGGCGTGTTGTCCGGCCTGGTGACCGGCAGCGTGTATGCGTTGCTGGCGCTGGCCATCGTGGCGGTGTTCAAGACCACCGACGTGCCCAACTTCGCGCAGGGCGAGATTTTCATGATGGGCGGCTACGTGGCGCTCACGCTGCTGCTCATCGTCAAGCTGCCGTATGCGCTGGTGATCCCGCTGACGGTGCTGGCGCTGGCGGCAGGGGCGGCGCTGTTCCAGCGCGTGGTGATGGAGCGGGTGACGCGCTCGCGCGGCGTGGGCGTGCAACTCGTCATCGCCACGCTGGGACTGGCGTACTTTCTCAAGGGGCTGGTGCGCCAGACCGGCCTGGGCGCCACGCCGCGTTCGCTGCCCTCGCTGGTCGGCAACGACGCGGTGATCATTGGTGACGCCGCGCTGACCCGCCTGGACGTGGCGATTTTCGTTTTCGCGGTGCTGACCATGGTGCTCATCTACCTGCTGTTCACGCACACGCGCGTTGGCCGCGCGATGCGTGCCGTGGGCATGAATCCGCGCGGCGCGCAGATCGTGGGCATACGGCTGTCGCGCATCCGCATGCTGGTATGGGCGCTGTCGGGACTGATCTCGGCCATTGCGGCGCTGTTGATCAGCCCAAAGATACTCATCACGCCCGACATCGCGCACATCGCGATCCTGGCCTATGCCGCGGCTATCGTCGGCGGCTTCACCAGCCTGCCGGGCGCGGTGCTCGGCGGCTTCGTGATCGGCGTGGTGGAGAACCTGGTCGGGCTGTTTGTCTCGACGAACGCCATCGTCGTCGCGCCCTTCCTGGCGATTCTGCTCACCCTGCTGCTGCGCCCGCAAGGCATTCTGGGCGGGAAGGTCGAGGTCAAGAAGGTATGAGCGGGTCAGCGGCAACCCCGGCCAGCAAGCATGGATGGACGCTCGACCACATGGCGCTCGCCGCCGCGGCGCTGGTGCTGTTTGCCTTGCCGTTCTTTGCCACCGGCTACGTGCTCTACGTGGTCAACCTGCTGATGGTCTTTGTGGTGCTGGCGCTGGGGATGCACGTGGTGATTGGCGAGGCGGGGCAGTTCGCGCTCTCCCACGCGGCGTTCTATGGAATCGGCATCTACACGGCGGGACTGGTCAACACGGCCTGGCATCCGAACTTCCTGGTATCGATCGCCGCGGGCGGGGTGCTCGCCGGGATCACGGGCTACTTTCTAGGGTTGCTTGCGTTGCGCATGCGCGATATTTATCTGGCGCTGGCCACCTTCGCGTTCGGCGAGGCGATGCAGTGGGTGTTCCTGAACTGGGAGAAGGTCACCGGCGGCTCCAACGGCATGCGCATGCAGCCGGCGGAGGGCTTTGGCCTGAAGCTCACCAACGACCTGCAAGCGTTTCCGTTCGTGGTTGGCCTGACGGCGCTGATGCTCTGGATCACGGTCTGGCTGGCACGCTCGCAGTATGGTTCAGCGCTTCGCGCGGTGCGCGAGAGCGACGTGGCCGCGATGGCGATGGGCATCAACGTGAAGGCGATGAAGCAGACCGCGTTTGCGATTTCGGCGGCGTTCGCGGGTATCGCCGGGGGCGTCTACACGCTGTTCATTTCGTTTATTCACCCCGAAAGCCTGGGCTTCCAGACGACGATCCTGGTGCTCACGATGGTGGTGGTCGGCGGCATCGGCTCCGTGCGCGGCGCGGTGGCCGGCGCCGTTGCGTTCGGGCTGATTTCGGAACTGCTGCGTCAGGCGCTGTCGATCCAGGAGATCATCTACGGCGCCATCCTCATGGGCTTCATGATGTTCAGGCCGCGCGGCCTGTTTGCCGGGCGCAAGGACCGCCGGGTCAGGCCGCCGACGGCGCCGGAGGCCAAGGTTTGAACGAGCCGATCGTCCAGGTGGAGAACCTCACGGTTCGCTTTGGCGGCCTGACGGCGGTCAACGCGCTGTCCTTCGACGTATTCCCGGGCACGGTCCATGCGCTGATTGGCCCCAACGGCGCGGGCAAGTCCACCACGTTCAACTGCATTTCGCGCTACTACCAGCCCAGTGAAGGACGCATCCGCTTCGCGGGACAGGACGTGACGCATGAGCCGCCCGCGCGCATGGCCTACCTGGGCGTGGCGCGCACCTTCCAGAACCTGGAGCTGTTCGGCGAACTTTCGGTGTTCGAGAACGTGCTGCTGGGCTGCCACTCGCACAGCGCGCGGGGACTGTCCCGCCTGCTGCGACGCCCCGATGCCGCCACGCGCGAGGCGGTGGAGCAGTTGTTGGTGCGGGTGGGCCTGCAGGATGAGCGCGACGCGCTGGCCCATCAGCTCGACTTTGGTCATCAAAAGCTCCTGGAACTGGCGCGCGCACTGGCGATCCGCCCGCGCCTGCTGCTGCTGGACGAGCCGGCCGCGGGTTTGCGCAACCGCGAGATCGAGCATCTGGACAGGCTGTTCTCCGAGCTGGCGCGCCAGGACGGCATCACGGTGCTGCTGGTCGAACACGTGATGCAACTGGTGATGTCGATTTCCGACCGCATCACGGTGATGTCGTTTGGCCAGAAGATCGCCGAAGGCACGCCACGCGAAGTGCGGGAGGACCCGAAGGTGATCGAAGCCTATCTCGGCAAGGGTGCGCATGGACGATAAGGCCGCTCGCCCCCTGCTCGAGGTCAAGGGCTTGTCGGCCCGCTATGGCGCCATCCAGGCGCTGGCCGGCGTGAGCCTGACGGTGCCGCGCGGGGGCATTGTGGCCTTGCTGGGCAGCAATGGCGCGGGCAAGAGCACGACGCTGAACGCGATCTCGCGCCTCATCGACGCCTCGGAC
>DAIOSZ010000200.1:2829-6467 GCA_036752305.1 Burkholderiaceae bacterium | reverse complement strand
GATTTCGGCATCGGTCGGGCGAAAGGCCAAGTTGGCCAGCGCAATCTGGCTGGGGTGGATGCAGGTCTTGCCCGCGAGCCCGAAGCGGCGCGCCATATGGGCTTCGGCCAGATAGCCCTCGGTGTCTCGCACGTTGGCGAACGCGCCATCGTAGGCCTCGATGCCGGCCTCGCCCGCTGCCATGCGCACGGCCAACAGCCCCGGCGCAGCCGCGGCCGCCTCGCGGCGGGCAATGCCCAGCGGCTCGAACAGATCGCCCAGGCCGACCTGCAGCCCCATGACGCGCTCGTCGGCCCGCGCCAACTCAGCGGCCAAGCGCAAGGCCCTGGGAGTTTCGATGTTCAGCAGCAGCCGCACCGGGCGCGGAACCCCGTGAGCCCGCTCGGCCGCCGCGATGGCCCGCACCGCCTCGCGCACGGCGTCAACGCTTTCGGGCTTGGGGAGGTTCAGGATGTCCAGGCCGGGCCGGACAACGGCGGCAACGTCCGGCGCGAAATGCGCGGTGTCCATCGCGTTGACGCGCACGATGATCAGCTTGTCGGCGGACGGGCGATGGGGCTGTCGCAGCCAATCGGCCACGGCAGCACGGGCCTCGGCCTTGCGGCCTTCGACCACGGCGTCTTCCAGATCGATCGAGATCGCGTCGGCTTCGCTGTTCATGGCCTTGGAGAACAACTCCGGGCGGGAGGCCGGGACAAACAGTTTGCTTCGCATGCCCGGCAGTGTCGGAGGGTTTGGGATGGAGACCAAGCCCTCGAAATCGGTTTAACAAGATAGAAAATCTATTGATTCAGATAGGATGGATTGATGGAAACATCTTTTCTGCAATCGTTCGTACTGGTCGCCGAAACCGGATCAATCGCGGAGGCCTCGCGGCGCCTGGGGGTGACGCCGGCAGCGATTGCGCAACAGCTGCGCGCCTTGGAGCGTGATCTGGGAGCGAGCCTGGTGGCTCGGGCGGGCAGAACCGTCGCGCCCACGCCGGCCGGCCATCGATTGTTGGGGAAAGCCCAAGACCTGCTCAGGGAGATCAACTCGCTGCCCGCGGCGGTGCGCGAAGACGGGGTGAGCGGGGAGTTGCGGCTGGGCACCATCAATACGGCGCTGCACACCCTGCTGCCCAACCTGCTGGGTCATCTGGCGCGCGCCTACCCAAAGGTGACCGTGTTCATTCGCTCGGGCCTGTCGCAAGAACTGATCAAGGCCGTCCGCCAGGACGAGATCGACGCCGCCATTTGCCTGCATCCGGAGTTCGCCGTGCCCAAATCCATGGCGTGGAAGCTGCTGCGCGCGGAGCCCTTGGTCGTGCTCGCGCCATCGCACATGACCCATGAGGACCCCCTGGACTTGATTCGGCGCGAGCCCTTCGTGCGCTACGACCGCTCGTTGGGCGGGGGCAAGCAAGCGGACAGATACCTTCGCAAACGTGGCATTGCCCCGAACGAGCGCTTTGAACTCAGTTCCCTGCTCGCGATCGCCCTGATGGTGCACGAAGGATTGGGCGTCTCATTGGTGCCGGACATCCAATCACCGCTGACCAGCGGATTGAACATTTGCCGGATCCCGCTGGTGGACCTTCGGGAACCTCGGCAATTTGGCGTCCTGTGGCGCAGGGGATCGTCGCGTTCAGGCGTGGTCACGGCCTTTCTCGAGCAGGCTCGATAGCGTCGGCTTCCCATTGGCGCGCAACCCTGGTGCGCGGGGGGGGACTCGAACCCCCACACCATTGCTGGCGTCAGGACCTAAACCTGGTGCGTCTACCAATTTCGCCACCCGCGCTGAGATAGCCTTCGATTCTAGCCTGCGACTCGCGGCCCAGGGCCCCGGGGTCGGCGAATGCGACAATGGGCGCCGTGCCAGCCTCGTCCGCCATCTCCCCGTCCATCGCGCACTACGAGAATTTTCCCGTGGCGTCCTGGTTGTGTCCGCCCGCGCTACGGCAGCCCATCGCCGCCATCTACCGGTTTGCGCGAACGGCGGACGATATGGCGGATGAAGGCCATTTCCTGGCTACCGAACGCATGGCCGCCCTGTCGCACTACCGCGAAGCGCTGGACGCCGCGGCGCTCGACGGTCAGACCAGCGCGCGCTGGCCGCAGGTCTTCGGTCCGCTGGCGACGGCGATCCGCGAGTTTCGCTTGCCGGTGCGTCACCTGCACAGTCTGCTCGACGCCTTTGAGCAGGACGTGCGTTACACCAACGAGTCTCACCTTTATCCGGATCGCAACGCACTGCTGGACTATTGCAGCCGTTCGGCCAATCCGGTCGGGCGTCTGCTTTTGCATCTGTACGAAGTGGACGACGAACAGGCGCGGGCCGAAAGCGATGCCATCTGCACCGGGCTGCAACTGGCCAACTTCTGGCAAGACCTGAGCGTGGACATTCCGCGCGGCCGTTATTACCTGCCGGTGCGCTCCTGTGTCCGTTACGGTCTTCAGGTGCGCGAAGTGCCCGAGACCTACCAGCAGGACGAGGCGAAGCAGCTCATCCACGAGCTCACCGGTTGGGCGCTTCAGACGCTGGAGGAAGGCGAAAACCTGCCCTCGCGCATCCCCGGGCGCGCCGGTTGGGAGTTGCGCCTGGTGTGGCAGGGTGGCCGTCGCATCACCGAGCGGGTGCGTTCGCTGGGGCCGCGTGCCTGGCGGGTGCGCCCGACCATCGGCGCATTGGACGCGCTGCACATACTGCTGCGTGGCGCCGTGATGTGACACCCGAGCAGTACGTTCAGCAAAAAGCTGCTGCCTCGGGCAGCAGCTTTTATTACGCCTTCCTTTTCTTGCCTCCCGCGCGTCGTGCCGCGATCACGGCGTTTTACGCCTTCTGCCGTGAAGTGGATGACGTGGTGGATGAGGTGCACGAACCCAGCGTGGCGCAGGCCAAATTGGCCTGGTGGGACGGGGAAATCGCGCGCGGCTTCGCCGGCGCGCCCACGCATCCGACGATGCAGGCGCTGATGGCGCATACCGCGGCATTCGGCATCGAGGAAGCCCCGCTGCACGCCATCGTCGAAGGTTGCCGCATGGATTTGAGCCAGACCCGTTACCTGGATTTTCCGGCGCTGGCGCGCTATTGCCACCTGGTGGCCGGCGTGGTGGGCGAAATTTCCGCCCGCATCTTCGGCCAGACAGAGCCGGCCACGACCGAGTACGCGCACAAGCTGGGTCTGGCGCTGCAGTTGACCAACATCATCCGCGACGTGGGCGAGGACGCCCAGCGCGGACGCATCTACCTGCCGGTGGACGAATTGCAGCGCTTTGACGTGAAGGCGCATGAGATCCTGCGCCGCGAAGCTTCGGACCGCTTCGTCCGTCTGATGCGCTTCCAGGCCGACCGGGCCCGCGAGGTCTACACGCAGGCGCTGGCACTGCTTCCCGCCGCTGATCGCCGGGCGCAGAAGCCGGGACTCATGATGGCCAGCATCTACCGCCAGTTGCTGGAGGAGATCGACACGGACGGTTTTCGCGTGCTCGACCACCGCGTGCGCCTGACGCCGCTGCGCAAGTTCTGGCTGGCCTGGCGCGTGCAGGCCCTCGGCCGCCTGTGAAACCCAAGCATCTGGCGGTGCTCGGCGCCGGGTGGGCGGGACTGGCCAGCGCCGTGCGCGCGGTGGAGGCGGGGTGCGCGGTCACGGTCTTTGA
>DAIOSZ010000200.1:0-2796 GCA_036752305.1 Burkholderiaceae bacterium | reverse complement strand
CGCCGAGTGACACATGACGACGCTGCCCTGCCCTTCGCGCTCGACAACGGCCAGCACATCCTGATCGGCGCCTACCGCGAAACCCTGGCACTGCTGCGCTCCGTGGGCGTCTCGCCGGAGCAGTCACTTCTGCGCCTGCCGCTGACGCTGCGTTACCCCGACGGCAGCGGCCTGGCGCTGCCCGACTCGCCCCCACCCTGGGATGCGCTCGCGGGCATAGGGCGTGCGCGCGGCTGGACGCTCGGCGAGCGCTTCGCGCTGCTCGCGCGTGCCACTCACTGGCGAACGCGAGGATTCAGTTGCGATGCCAGCGCCACGGTTTCCGATCTGACGGCCGGGCTGCCCCGGCGGTTGCTCCAGGACTTCGTCACGCCGCTGTGCGTGTCAGCCCTCAACACGCCGCCCGAACGCGCCAGTGGCGCCGTGTTTTTGCGCGTGTTGCGCGACAGTCTGTTCGCGGGGCGTGGAGGCTCCACCTTTCTGCTGCCCCGGCGCGACCTGGGCAGCCTGTTTGCCGAAGCCGCCGTGTCATGGCTGCGCCAACGGGGGGCGGCGGTTCAGTTGGGAACCCGTGTGCTCGGCGTCGACGCGCGGCAAGGCGGCGGATTTGGGCTGCGCTTGGCTGGCAACGCCGTGAGTGGTGTTTTTGACGCGGTTTTGCTCGCTTTTTCAGCACCTCACGCGGCAGAACTCTATATAAGTTCACCACGAGGCGCTATCAATTTTGATGGTTCTGCCGTGCACCGCTGGCAGGCCGCGGCCGCGGCCCTTCAGCATGAAGGCATCGCCACCTGTTACGCCTGGGCACCCGCGACCGGTGGCCGCCCCTGGAGCGCGCCGCTGCTGGCGCTGCGGGCCGATCACCCACTGGCGCCTCAGTTCGTCTTCGATCGGAGTTGGCTCGCGCACGGCGCGCCCGTGCCCGCACAGCGCCGTTTGCTGGCTTTCGTCACCAGCGCCTGCGCCGCGCCGCGCGAGGAGGTCCAGGCACAAGCCGTGCATCAGGCACACACGCAACTGGGCCTGGTCATCGAGCCGGTACTGACGGTCGTGGAGAAGCGCGCCACCTTTGCCTGCACACCGCGCCTCGCGCGGCCGCCTTCGGCCATCGCGCCCGGCTTGGCGGCCGCGGGCGACTATGTGGAAGGCCCGTACCCGGCCACGCTGGAAGGCGCGGTGATGAGCGCCGCGCCCGCGCTGGCCGCGTTGGGCATTTGACTCAGCACACGCTGGGCACGCCCGTGAACGCGTTGTAGACCATGAAGCCACGCGCCGGGTCAAACCAAGTGTTCGCCCAGGTGACGCTGCCGGTCATCACGGTTCCAGTGGGAATGGGGCCGGCGGAAAAACCGTTGCCGGTCCACCTAAACTGGTGTGACAGAACGTTGCTGTAGGCAATCTGCGCGTCGTACGTGCCCTGCTGCACGCGGAAGTAACCGGGGTCGAAGTAGATCGGGTTGCTGTCGGCCACGATCTGCCAATCGATGCGCGTGGGCCAGACCGACAGCAGCGCGTAACCGCCCGGGCTGAGATTGAGGCGACAGGTGCGGTAGGCCGTGGGCGTGACGACCGGCGTCACCACGGTGGGTGTGGGCGTCACCACGGTGACCGTCGCCGGAATGCCGCCCACGCTGAGCAGCGTGTAGGCATCCAGGCGCAGCACCACGTCGCGCCAGAGCACGCCGTCGATCAGCACCTGCGGCAGCGTGAGCGTGCGCGTGGCCGAGTTGTAGCTGGGCACTGCGCTGGTCACCGGTGTGGTGACCACCGTGCCTGGACTGGTGGTCACCACCGTGGTGCTCTCCGTCGGCCCAGGGTCCGGGCTGGACTGCGCCGCCGCGCTACAGGCCAGCAAGACCCCCGACGCCCAGACCACGCCGCGTGACAAAAGCCGCTTCATGACGCTGCCTCCTTCATGTGCAAACTCAGGCGTTCGGCCAGCGCGCGCAAATCGCGCACCTCGGCATGCGGCGCCCCGACGTCCTCCGGGAGCACATGCCCGGCACGGTTGACCCAGACCACCTGCATCCCCGCGCCATGCGCGCCCGCCACATCGAGTTCGGCATCGTCGCCCACATGCAGGATATCCCCGGGATCGACGCCCGCCACGCGCGCGGCCATATGAAAAATCGCGGGATCCGGCTTGGCGCAGCCTGCCTCATGCGCGGATACATGGCCGACGAAATGCTCGGCAATGCCCACCCGGCCGATGTCGGCATTGCCGTTGGACACCGCCACCAGCGCGAACCGCGCCGCCAACTTGGGCAACACCTCGCGCGCATCGGGAAACAACTCGACCTTCTGGCGTTCGGCGAAGAACACCTCGAAACCCGGCGCGGCCAGGGCCTCGTCCTCGCCGGCGTGAGCGAGCAGCCGGCGAATCGCCTCCCGTCGCACAAAACCCAGATCGTGCCGCTGCTCGGGGTGCTCGGCCAGCACGGCGGCGCGCAAGGCGTGCTGCAACTCCCGCTCGCCCGAAAGCGCCGCCGCGCGTGGCGCGCGGGGAATCAGCCATTCGTGCAGCGCTTGTTCGGCGCGACGGATGGTCGGCCAGATCGGCCACAGCGTTTCGTCTAGGTCGAGAGTAATGGCCTTGACGCGGGCCAGATCCAGGGATTGCGCGGGCATGTCGCCGAGAATACCACCCGATGAACCGTTACCAACCCGGCCCTCCAGCGTCGGCATTGGCACCGCCCCAGACGCGTGTTGCCGTGTTGCTGTGCAACCTCGGCACGCCCGACGAACCCACCACCGCCGCCGTGCGCCGATATCTGGCGGAGTTTCTATCCGACCCGC
>DAIOSZ010000199.1:0-6553 GCA_036752305.1 Burkholderiaceae bacterium | reverse complement strand
GCCCGTGGGCATGAACCTGTTCGTCATCAACAGCATGGCCAAGGACACGCCCATCGTGCAGACCTACCGTGGCGTGACACCCTTCGTCATCAGCGACCTGGTGCGCACGGCCATCCTGGCGGCGTTCCCGGCCATCACGCTCATTGCGCTGCGCATGACGTCCTGAGTCTGAAGGTCAACCCGACAGATCAAATGACTCGGATATGTTCAGGTGTGTTTTAACTTGAAGGAAGCGGTTCACGGCGCCGCTTGCGACACCGAAATCCACGGTCCTGGGCGGCGGGAATAAGTCGCAGACCGTACTGTCGTGCGGGACAGGTGACTGACCGCACTCGCTGCAGACTTGCCGGTCAAGACACGGGTGTCGCTACAAGGCTGGTTGCGGTCGGACGCTTTGGGTCGGCAACTGTCGGCGATGGCCGAAACCTGCCGCTGAATTGCCCCAAATCGTCGACACTCCGAGTCTAGGCATAAGCCTCACAGTCGCCTAGAGCCGCGCCGCGCGGTCGTTAGCGGGTAAATCACGCCGCATGCTGCCCATCAGAAAAGGGTAACTTTGCGGTAAACATTTGCGGTAAAAATAGAACATTGAGAAATAGAAGGGCGCAGCCCCCGTTCAAGGAGAAGCCCATGCCAGATACCCAGTCTGCAGCCCCACCGCCCGCGACCGCCATTGAGACTTCAGCGCCTGTTCACGCTTTCCCCGTAGAAGTGCCCATGCTTGACGCATCGGCATGGCGTGAATATCGCGGCCAGCCAGGTAAGGCGACGGCCAACTCCACTCACATCGCAGTGGTGGCAGACGATGCGGGTGTGGAGCGCATATGTTTTGTAAAACTTGCGCCCAGGCTCGACAAGCCGACACTGCTCTGCGAAGCACTCGGCTGGGTTCTTGCCGGCCACGCGGGGTTGCGCCGATCCGAATTCGGAGCCATCATTCTTGTGAACAAGGCTAGGCTTGCTAAAAGCCAGCCGCTTACTCTCGAATGCGCCGCTTTCCAAGGCGACTTCATCCCAGCCTGGTGCAGCGAAGCCATTCCGGGCAACTCTGTGCTCTCACACGCGAAGTCGCCATCTAGGCCGGGCATGCAGTTCATCACCGAGCACAAGACCTTCATGAACTCGAACGATGCCCGCAAGTTCGCGGCTTTCGATCAGTGGACGGGGCTTCGCGACCGAAACATGGGCAACGTAATTCGGCACAAGGCTGGCGGTTACGCATCCATCGACCATGAGACGATGCTTCACGACATACTCTGGGTTTCCTCGGACTTCAACCACAACTGCCTTGTCAAGCATGCTGAGAAGACCTTGGACCACAAGCGGGTCAGGGCATTTAAGGCCGATATGACGCGGGCCGCCGCCGGTCATGCTGAAGCACTTGCCAGCGCGCAAGCAGAGCTCAATGCCCTTCTGAACCTCTTACTGCCGGGAGCAGCAGCGGAGCATTCAGCCGCCATGAACTTTCTGGCTGCACGCTCGCAAAGAGGATGGCTGGCAAGCGAGTTGGGCGTTCTAGATATGGCCACAAAGGGGAACACGCCATGAGCGAAACAACAAGGAGTCGGCCAAGACTGGACTACTCCGCCTTGCTGCGATCAGCAAAGGCGACTCCCAAGCCTGGCTTCTCGGGATGGTGGTCCTACATCGAGTTTCAACCCGACATCTTTTCGCCGCAGCGCTTCCCAATTGGCGTGGTCGTGCAGGCGGACGACGAAAGGCTCTACTTCAAACTGCTTGATGACTTCAAGAAGTTCGATTGTGTCTATCCGGAGGGGTTCCCTCACAGTTCCGCCAAGGCATTGATGGCCTATGCCTATGGTGTGCTTCAAGCCGCCATCAAGGAGAAGACTCCCTTGAGTCAAATCCTATTCGACAGCCACGTACTTTCGCTCTCCCGGCCAGTCCACACCTCAGGCAGTGATCGGGAAGCTGCTGTAGAGCGACTTTTCAGCGATGTGGTCGCCATGGTCCCATCGAACGTGAAGAAGGTCCGAGAGTTCGCGAGTATCGACACAGCAGCAGCCAGAAAGCTCGTCAACGAGAAACTCAAGGAAATCGCCGCCATGGATTTCGAGCGCTTTGTGATGGTCGACCATCCTGGTCTGCTCGTCCCAGGAGATGGCAACGATCGCCACTACCTCGACTTGAATCTGATGACTCCCAAGAGCTGTGGCGCAGTTGCGTCTGCCGTCTACAAGTCGCAGCAGTCTGTGGAACTGAACCTGTTGAAAGCCGGTCTTGACCTGAAAACATGCAGAAAGGTTAAGAACCTCGAATCCGCAGGGTTGTTCCTCTTGACTCCCGATCCAAGCTCAATGGAACCTCGCGAATTCCGTCGAATCGAAGAGACGATAGGCGAACATGAATGGAAGCTCGAACGTGACGGTTTCCGATTCGTGAGCATGCAAGAGCCCGCCGATCTTGCCCGCGAAATCTATGACTGGGCCAAGCCTGCGTTGGCTTGAACGGCCGGGGCGATTCCAACCTTACTTTCGCGCAGTGTCGCATAGCTGGGACAGCTGTGCGGCGATTCGAGTCCGCCGCTCTGATGGGAATCAATCATTCACAGCGCGAGGCGGCAGGGTGCCAACTGTCTCGGCAATTCCACCCGTCGGTATCGCACATCGAAGTATCGGTCGCTTGGTTGAAGGTCAGCTTTGCGACCCTCAGCTTGAGCCGACTATGCCAGAGCGACTGACAGCACTCGCTGGAGGCTGTGTGAAAACCCTCTCTCACCTCTGCGACCCAGCTGGTAGAGTCTGTGGACATATTGAGCAGCGAGGTCAATATGTCCAGATTCATCGAAGGTCAGGACAGGCAGCAAGTCACATTGCTGCCGGAGTGCCTGGATGACTTCATCGCAGAGGACAACACGGTTCGAATCGTGGATGCCTTCATCAATGAGTTGGACCGTAAGCAAACGGCGAACCCATCTTGAAGGGAGGTGGGGGTCTGAGCAAGATCGTGTGCACGCAACCTTGCGTGGACACTATGCTCAAAGAACCTCAAACCCCTCGTTACACCGTGCGGCGCACGCACCGCACCTACACCCCGCAATTCAAAGCTGAACTTGTGGCCGCGTGCCAACAGCCTGGCGCCTCCATTGCCGCCTTGGCCTTGCAACACGGCATGAACACCAACGTGCTCCACCGCTGGCTCAAGGAATACGGGCAAGGCCGTCACCGTCTGACGACTGCGACCGACCCATTGGCGGATCCTGCTCAGGCACCGAAAAGGACACCGGCATTCGTGCCCCTCGAACTCAACGCGGTGGCGCCCTCATGTGCCATGACCACACCTGTACAGGCAACACCTGCGGCCGTGCCAGCGCTGGCCACCATTCGCCTCGACTGCCAACGCCAAGGCGTATCCATGACCGTGCACTGGCCGCTGTCTGCTGCGCCCGAGTGCGCGCAGATGCTGCGGGAGTGGTTGCGGTGATCCGTATCGATGCCGCCTGGTTGGCCACCGCCCCACTGGACATGCGTGCCGGCCCCGACACCGCCTTGGCCCGCGTCATCATGACCTTCGGCTCAGCACAGCCCCACCATGCCTACGTGTTTGCCAACAGCAGAGCCAACCGTTTGAAAGTGTTGGTGCACGATGGCGTCGGTCTGTGGCTGGCGGCACGCCGGCTGCACCAGGGCAAGTTCACCTGGGCGCCACTGGGCAGCCCCAACGTTGCGCTCGAGCACGCCCAGCTCAACGCCTTGGTGTTGGGGCTGCCCTGGCAACGCATGGGCTCACAGGGCGCCATCACCGTGGTCTGAATCGTCGCTCTGCGAGCGTCGCGTTGGCAATTGGGAGATGTGCCAATGGCCATCTCCCGGGTGCGCAGGCACACTTCGGTTCATGGTGATGGAAGAGCAAACCCTGGCCGAGCTGGACGCCGCGCAACTGCGCGAGCTGACCCAACGCCTGCTGGGCGAATTGCGTCACCAGGCGGCGCTGCTGGACAAGCTTAAATACGAGAACGCGCTCTTGAAGCGCATGAAGTTTGCGGCGCAGTCCGAACGATTTGACCCTCAGCAAAAGAGCCTGCTGGACGAAGAACTCGACGCTGACCTGGCGGCGGTAGTCCAGGAGATTGAACATCTCAGCGCCACCCCTGTGGCAGTCACCGAGAAACAACAACCCAAACGCACCCCGTTGCCGGCGAACCTGCCGCGGCGCGAAATCCGCCACGAGCCGGCATCCACCACATGCCCTTGTGGCTGCCAGATGAAACGCATCGGCGTAGACGTGGCCGAGAAGCTGGACTACGTCCCGGGCGTGTTTACCGTCGAGCGCCACATCCGTGGCAAGTGGGCGTGCGCCCAGTGCGAGACCATCACCCAGGCCCCCGTTGCTGCCCATGTCATCGACAAAGGTATCCCGACCACCGGACTGCTGGCCCAAGTGCTGGTGGCCAAGTACGCCGACCACTTGCCGCTGTATCGCCAGGAGGGTATCTTTGGCCGCGCTGGGCTGGCCATACCCCGGTCAACGCTGGCTCAATGGGTGGGCATCTGCGGGGTGAGGTTGCAGCCGCTGGTCGATGCCTTGAAAGCCGAATTGCTGGCTCAGCCGGTGTTGCATGCCGACGAGACGCCGGTGGCGATGCTCAAGCCCGGCCATGGCAAGACCCACCGGGCTTACCTTTGGGCGTATGCACCGGGTGCGTTCGAATCCATGCGCGCCGTGGTCTACAACTTCTGCGAGTCGCGCGCTGGTGAGCATGCACGCTCCTTCCTGGGCGATTGGCGTGGCAGCCTGGTCTGTGACGACTACGCCGGGTACAAGGCCAGCTTCAACCAGGGTGTCACGGAGATTGGCTGCCTGGCACATGCCCGGCGCAAATTCTTTGACCTGCACGCGGCCAACAAGAGCCAAATTGCCGAACACGCCATCAAGCAGTTGGCTCAGGTTTACGAGATCGAACAGCAGGTCAAGGACATGCCCGAGGCGCAGCGATTGGAAATACGCCAACAGCGCAGCCGTCCGATCATGGATGCCTTGCACGAATGGATGTTGCGCCAACGCCAGCAGGTGGCGGGCAACTCGGCGACGGCCAAGGTGCTGGACTACAGCCTCAAACGCTGGGGGGCGTTGACCCGCTTCATTGACGATGGGCAACTGCCCGTGGACAACAACTGGATAGAGAACCAGATCCGACCCATCGCCGTGGGCCGGGGCAACTGGCTGTTTGCCGGTAGCCTGCGCGCGGGGCAGCGGGCGGCGGCGGTGATGAGCTTGATCCAATCGGCCAGGCTCAACGGGCATGATCCATACGCCTATCTGAAGGATGTCCTCACTCGGCTGCCGACACACAGAGCCAGCCGGATCGAGGAACTGCTGGCGCACCGCTGGCAGCCTGCGCCTGTCTGAATCACGTTCGTCGCCACCGAGGTGATCAGGCCTGCGCTTGTTTGCGCAGCAGTGCCGGTGAGACCTTCCAGTTCTGGCCGTCGTCGGTGAGCAAACTGGCCGTCTTCTTGTTCAGTCGGATGACCGTGCCTTGTTTAACGGCACCATCGTTGGTGGTGAACTCCACCCGATCACCCTCGGCAAACTGGGCCAACTGCACAGTGCTGCGTGCCTGGGCCAACAGGTTCAACCGCTCCACGACCATTCGATTGAGATACAGCAGATCGTCCTCGCCCATGTAACGCAGGGCTTGCACGAACATCTCACGGTCAAGAAGTGTCTGCTTCGAATTCATTCCCGTCAGTTTAGATCGTCAGCAGCGTTGCCTTGCATCGCCTGATTACAAGGTGGGGTTCGCCGGACGGTTACGTTGGACCTGGCAGCCCTGGAGTTCCAGGGGTTGCAGCCGGCCTCAACTGGCCGACCCTCGTACCACCCCTCGGTGCTCCTGAAGCTCTACCTCTATGGCTACCTCAACCGGATCCAGTCCAGCCGCAGGCTGGAACGGGAATGCCAGAGGAACGTGGAGCTGATGTGGCTGACTGGCAGGCTCGCGCCCGACTTCAAGACGATTGCCGACTTCCGGCGCGACAACGGCAAGGGCATACGCAATGTCTGTCGTCGCTTCGTGATGCTGTGCCGCGAGCTGAAGCTGTTCACCGACGCTGTGGTGGCCATCGACGGCAGCAAGTTCAAAGCGGTCAACAACCGCGAGCGCAACTTCACGCCAGGCAAGATTGAACGTCGCGAGAGGGAGTTGGAGGAAAGTATTCAACGCTACCTAGACGCCCTGGAGACGGCAGACAGGACGCAGCCTGCGGAGATTCAGGCCAAGACGGATCGTCTGCAGGGAAAGATCCAGAAGATGCGCCGTAAGCGCGCGGTGAACCCATATTGACCGCTGTGGGCGGTCCTGGCCTGGATCAGGTGTTGGCAATGGGCTGCCAGAGGTGCGGCAACAGTTCCTCAATCCGGCTGGCCTTGTGGGTGGGCAGCCGGGTGAGCACATCCTTGAGATAGGCGTAGGGGCTTGGACTGGGGCGTGACATGCGAATGTCAGGAACCAGCCTTTATGTAGAGCTCTACATAAAGGCTGTTATGCACAGGTCCCAGTTATGAACAGTTCGGCCCCGCATGGCCGCGA
>DAIOSZ010000198.1:3401-6554 GCA_036752305.1 Burkholderiaceae bacterium | reverse complement strand
ACGCCTATCTGGCGAGCAGCCCCAGCGCGCCGGGCCGTGAGGCCATCGCCGCGCGGCGCGAGGACATCGCGCGCCAACTGCACTGACAAACGCTCAACGGAACCTTGCCATGCCGACTTCCGCCGCCGCTCCATCTCGCCACCCCGGGCAGCAGGAAGGGGGCAAGATCGTCACCGCGACCGACGCGGTTCGGCTCATTCACAGCGGCGACACGGTGGCCACCTCAGGCTTTGTCGGCATTGGTTTTGCCGAGGAGATCGCGATTGCACTGGCGCAGCGCTTTGAAGACTCCGCCGCGCCGCGCGACCTGACGTTGGTCTACGCGGGCGGGCAGGGAGATGGCAAGAAGCGCGGTTTGAACCATCTGGCGCGCGTGGGACTGGTCAAGCGGGTCATCGGGGGGCACTGGGGCCTGGTGCCCAGCCTGGGCAAGATGGCGGTTGCCGGACAGATTGAAGCCTACAACCTGCCACAAGGCGTGATTTCCTGCCTGTTTCGCGACATCGCCGGGCGGCGCCCGGGGCACCTCTCGCGGGTAGGGCTGGGCACCTTCGTCGATCCCCGCAATGGTGGTGGGCGCATGAACACGCGCACCACCGAGCCGTTGGTTGACCTCATCGCCGTCGGCGGCGAGGAGGTGCTGCTATACAAAACGTTTCCCATCAACGTGGCCATCATCCGCGCCACCACCGCCGATCCGGACGGCAACCTCACGATGGAGCGCGAGGCGCTGACGCTCGAATCGCTGTCGATCGCCACGGCCGCGCGCAACTCCGGCGGCATCGTGATTGCGCAGGTCGAGCGCCTGGCCGAGCGCGGCGCGCTCAACCCGCGGCAGGTCAAGGTTCCGGGTGTCTTGGTGGATTGCATCGTCGTCGCGCATCCGGAAAACCATTGGCAGACCTTCAACACGCAGTACAGCGCCGGCTTCAGCGGCGAATTGCGCGTTCCGATCGCCGTGGCGGAACAGCTTGCCTTGGATGCTCGCAAAATCATAGCTCGGCGCGCCGCGATGGAACTGCGCGCCGGGGCGGTGGTCAATGTGGGCATCGGCATGCCCGAGGGAATCGCGAGCGTGGCGGCCGAGGAAAAGATCATCGACCTGATGGTGATGACCGCCGAGCCCGGCGTCATCGGCGGGCTACCGGCCGGTGGCCTGGATTTCGGTGCGGCGGTCAACACCCAGGCCATCATCGACCAGCCCTACCAGTTCGATTTCTACGACGGCGGCGGGCTTGACGTGGCCTTTCTGGGTCTCGCCCAGGCCGACGGACGAGGCAATGTCAACGTCAGCCGCTTCGGCCAGCGGCTGGCCGGCGCGGGGGGCTTCATCAACATCAGCCAGAACGCCAAGAAGGTTGTCTTCGTGGGTACCTTCACCACCGGTGAAATGAAACTCACCGCGCGCGGCGGGCAACTGGACATCGAGAAGGACGGTGCCACGCGCAAGTTTGTGCCGGCGGTCGAACATGTCACGTATTCCGGTCCGTACGCCACGCAGCATGGCCAGGAAGTGCTTTACGTGACCGAGCGCTGCGTGCTGCGCCTGACCGAAGCCGGCTTGGAATTGACCGAGGTGGCGCCGGGGATTGATCTGGAGCGCGACGTGCTGGCGCACATGGACTTTTCTCCCATCGTACAGGGGACGCCGGCGCAGATGGCCCCGCGCATCTTCCTTGACGAGCCCATGCAATTGCGCGCCGACATGCTGGCCGTGCCGATGGACCAGCGTTTTGCGTGGGACGAGGCCAGGCAGGTGTTCTTTGCCAACTTCAAGGGACTGACCGTGCGCAATCTGCGCGATGTGGAGCGCATCCACCGCCTGCTGCTTGATCATCTGGAGCCGCTGGGCCGCAAGGTGCCCGCCGTGGTGGACTACGACAACTTCACCGTGTTCCCCGATATTGGCGACGCCTATTTCGACATGGTGCGCGACGTGGCCAGCCGCCACTACACGCGCGTCACGCGCTACACCACCAGTGCCTTCCTGCGCAGCAAGCTTGGCGCCGCGCTGTCGCAGCGTGGTATCGAGCCGCAGGTCTATGGCGATGCCAAGGGCGAGCGCGGTGTCTCAAGCCAGCGCAATACGGAGGAGTAAAGCTCGTCGGGCCGCACCGGCTTGGCGAGAAAGTCGTTCATTCCCGCGTCGAGGCAGCGCTCGCGGTCCTCCGAAAATACGTTGGCGGTGACCGCGATCACCGGAATGTGCTGGATCGTGGGGCGGCGGCGGATTTCCCGCGTCGCCTCGATGCCATCCATGCGCGGCATCTGCACGTCCATCAGCACCAGGTCGTAGTTCTCGCGAACCAGCTCCTCGAGCGCAGCTTCCCCATCTGCCACCACGGTCACGGTCAAGCCGGCGGCCTCCAGCAGATTGCGCACGATTTCCTGATTGATCGGATGGTCTTCGGCCAGCAAGACGCGCGCCAGCATATGCTGCTGGCGCAGGATGTGCATCGGTGTGTCGTCGAGTGTTGGCGGTTGCGAGTCCGGCGCTTCGTCCGGCGCCAGTCCGGCCGTGAACCAGAAGGTGCTGCCCTTGCCTGACACACTCTCCGCGCCCGCATCTCCCCCCATCAAGCGCGCCAGATGCCGGGTGATGGTCAGGCCCAGTCCGGTGCCTCCGTACAGGCGTGTCGTGTCCTCCTCGGCCTGTTGGAACGGGCGGAACAGGCGCGCCAGCACCTCGGGCGCGATGCCGATGCCAGTGTCGCGCACCTCGAAACGCACCAGAGCCTGACCGGCGGTCTGACCGGCCACGCGCATGCTCAGGGTCACGCTGCCCTGCGAGGTGAACTTGATCGCGTTGGACATGTAGTTGAGCAGGGCCTGCGCCAGCCGCGTGGCGTCACCGCGCAGGCGCGGCAGGTCGCGCGGAACCTCCAGCCGCAGCGCCACTCCCTTGGCCTTGGCCTGATCGGCGACGATGGCGATCACGCGTTCGCCCAGCGCACGCAGATTGATCCGCTCCGATTCCAGCATCAGCTCGTGCGACTCGATCTTGGACAGATCGAGCACGTTGTCGATGATCGACAGCAGGTGGTTGGCCGCGCCCGACAGGCTGGCAAGCTGGCCGGCCTGGTCAGGACGGGGCTGCTCCTGCTGCAAAAGGTGGGCCAGGCCGATGATCGCGTTCATCGGCGTGCGGATCTC
>DAIOSZ010000198.1:0-3391 GCA_036752305.1 Burkholderiaceae bacterium | reverse complement strand
CCAGAAAGGCGGTCCGGTCGCGGCTTCCGGCCTCGGCGGCGTCCTTTGCATCGTTGATTTCGCGCGTGCGCGCCGCGATCTCTTCTTCCAGGCGGGCCTGCTCCAGCCGCAGCTTCGCGTTTCGCCGCTCGGCCTCGACGGTCCGGCGCTGGAAGCTCCTCCAGGCCAGCAGCGTGATGATCGCGGCCGACAACACCACAATCACCGCGAGCACGAATTGGCTGTGCGTGTTTGGCTGACGCACCGGGCGCGTGATGTCCAGCGCCTGCAACAAGGCCATTGTCAGGACGGCCGCCACACTCATGGCCGTCACGCGGAACGTGGTGCGCTGGCCGATCAGCCAGCCCGCGCCGACGATCAGTATCGGGTATGCAAACAAATTGGGCGCGCGCAGGCCGCCGTTCATCCAGATGCTGTAGGTCGTCGCCAGCCACAGCGTCCACAGCAGCACGTTGGCCGCCAGCAGGTATCTCTTGCGCCAGGTGAGGAAGGCTGCCAGCGCGCCGACCGAGGCGTTGATGCCGTTGGATATCAGCGAAGATGCCACGCGTGGCTGCTCGCGCAGCGCCAACGCCAACAGCATGACTCCCAGCATCATCACGATGATCGCCATAGGCATCAACGCGCCGTAGGCGAGCGTGTCGGTTTCGCGATCGCGCGAAAGCCGGAAGAAACTGAAGTCAGCCGGATTCAAGATGTTCTTGAGCTTATCTCAAGCCAGAGGTTTTTTATCATTTTTTGGTGCCCATCCGGCATTCGGGAAACGGCCTGACGCCGTGAATTTCTCACAGACAACCTTTGATGCGATTTCTACGCTTGCGCCCATGACATCTCGGGAGAACAGTGTGAACAAACGTGAATTGCCAGTGGCGACCTGGATGGCCACCCTGGCGTTGGCGGCGCCCTGGGCGCTCGTGGCCCAAGCCCAGGGCGCGACCACTCTCACGGTCGAGATCGACGCCGCCCAGCCGCAGGCCGCGCTGCGGTCGTTGACGGGGGTGAACAAGCCGCCGACATTCAGCAACCAGAGTTCCAGCCAGCAATACGACGGCTCGCTGCTCTACAAGGGCTTTGGCGTGAGCGAGATACGCATGCACGACTCTGGCGGGGATCTGTGTACCGTCTACAAGGCAGCCACCAAAGTCAACCTGTCCACCAGCCCGGCAACCACACTGAGTTCTTGCACGGCCGCGGCGACGGGAGGCATTCCGCATGTTCGCTGGACGCCGACTTCCAGCGCCGACGCCGATCTGAATAACCCTGACAACTACGACTTCATTCAGCTCGATGAAGCCATCCGCAACGCCCAGGCCGTGGGAGCCAGAATCTATCTGGGCCTTGCGCAGCGCTACAACGGCCCCAACGACACCGACGACCCCGTGGCCTGGGCCAAGGTGGCCACCAACATCTACAAGCATGTGATCGGCCAGTTCAAGCCAACGCCTGGCATCTCGGCTGACCCGTCCCACGTGGAGGTTCACAACGAGCCCGACGGCGGCTTCTGGCGCGGCAGCAAGAGTACATTCTTTCAGCTCTACAGCGAAATCACCACCCGCGTGCGCGCCGCCGCCAGCGCGGCCGGCCGGCAAGTGGTGATCGGCGGGCCGGGCTTCACGCAAAACGTCATCACCAACAGCCAGAACACCAGCAACCCGGCCAACGGCTTCGTCGCCGGCGTAGGCGGTGCGGGGATGCTGGACTTCTATTCGGTCCACGCTTATGACAAGTGCGACCAGGCCTCGCTCGCCAATGCCGCGCAGTTTCTGCGCGGCGCGCGCGCCCTGGCCGACGCGCAGGGCGCCAGCGGCAAGGCGCTGCAGATCACCGAATGGAACATCGGCCTGGGCCAGCAGTGTGGCAACGACATCTACGCCACCCAGCGCATGCAATCCTACGCATCGGGCCTGCTCACGCTGATGCAGGATCCCGCGCAGAACGTCACCAGCGCGCATTTCTACGCCGGGGTCACGGTCATGTCCTTGTTCGATTTCACGACCGTCGCCGGCAAGGTCCGCGTCAACCCGTCGGCCTGGGCCTTCTGGGCGCATGCCAAGCTGGCCGGAGCCACCGGTGTGCGCACACAGGTCTGCCCGGCCAATGGTTCTTGCGTGGCGGGCCATGCGGCGGAATCGCAGGCCTTGCAGGCCCTGGCGGGCGAATCCGGCGGCAAGTACACGGCGGTGGTCACCAACGACGGGGCCAGCAGCCAGGCCTACACCCTGCGCCTGAAGGGCATGGGCAGCCGCGGCACGGCCAGCGCGCTGGTGCGCAACCCGCCACAAGGCAGCATCGATCTGGCGGTGAGCGGAAACCCCGCCGCGCCCTCCGCCGCCACCATGGCCCAGTTGTGGCCACGCGCCAGCGCCGAGCAGAAAACCCGGCTGTCGGTCAGTGGCGGCCAGGCGGAGCTGAGCCTCACGGTGCCCGCGCGCAGCGTGCAAGTGGTCGAATGGTTCCCCGGCCAGGCCTACCCGCCCGTAAGCAGCACGCAGATGGACTGCCTGTTCGCCTGGGGCGAGACTCAGTTTCCACAGTTGCTCGCGCCCTCGGGGCAGACCTCGCGCACCGCCGCGCCCTACACCTACCGGTACTACCCCACCACCAACACCTACATCGGCGTGTCCGCGCAGGATCAGCGGCTGTACTACCTGCCGGCTTCGGCGGCCTCGACGCCCGCTGATCTCGGGCCGGCCATCGACAGCGTGCTCACCGCCGCCTGCCAGTAGGCGGACCGGCCGCTCACGCCACCGTGACGGCCTCGCCGCCCGCGCGCGCGCCGATGCGGCCAATCGGGTAGACGCGCTCTCCCCGCGCCGCCAGGGTGTCCGCGCAAGCCTGGGCGTGATCGGGCGCGATGACCAGCACCATGCCGACGCCGTTGTTGAAGGTGCGGTTCATCTCGCGCGCATCGATGCCCGCGGTCCGCTGCAGCCAGGCAAACAATTCGCTCTGCGGCCAACTGCCGGCGCTCAGGTGCGCCGCCAGATGCGCGGGCAGCACGCGGGGGATGTTCTCCAGCAAACCCCCGCCGGTGATGTGCGCCAGCGCCTTGACGGGGTGCGCGGCCAGCGCGGCCAGAACCGGCTTCACGTACAGGCGCGTCGGCGCCATCACGGCTTCGCGGAAGGGCTTGCCGTCCAGCGTTGCCGGCAGGTTGCCGGCCGCGCGTTCGATGCATTTGCGCACGAGCGAAAAGCCGTTGGAATGTACGCCGCTGGAGGCCAGGCCGAGGATCACGTCACCCTCGGCCACCTGACTGCCGTCGAGGATCTTGGACTTCTCCACCGCGCCGACGCAAAAGCCCGCCAAGTCGTATTCGCCCGGCGGATACATGCCGGGCATCTCGGCCGTCTCGCCGCCGATCAGGGCGCAGCCCGATTCCTCGCAGCCG
>DAIOSZ010000197.1:0-6554 GCA_036752305.1 Burkholderiaceae bacterium | reverse complement strand
CGCCGTGCCCTTGTAGGGGATGTGGACGATGAACAGCCCCGCCTGCGCCTTGAACAGCTCGGCCGTGAGCTGCACGATGGTGCCGTTGCCGCTGGAGGCGTAATTGAGCTGCCCCGGCTTGGCGCGGGCCATGGCGATCCAGTCGCGCGCGGTGGCGGGCGCGCCGTTGGGCACCAGCATGACCGAGGGCGCGTCACCCAGGTGCGCAATGGGCGTGAAGTCGCTCGCCACGTCGTACGGCAGTCTGGCACCCAGCGCCGGGCCGATGCTGTGCGTGCTGGTGGTGGACAGCAGCAGCGTCTGGCCGTCCGGCGCCGCCTTGGCCGCCAGGTCGGCGCCCAGGCTGCCGCCGGCGCCGGGCTTGTTGTCCACCACCACGTTCTGGCCGAGCTGCTTGCTCAGCTGCGTGGACAGCGTGCGCGCCAGCAGGTCGGTGGCGCCGCCAGCGGGAAAAGGGACGATCAGGCGAATGGCCCGGGCCTGCGCCCAGCCGACGGAGGGCGCGGCCAGCGCGGAAAGCAGCAATTGACGGCGGTGCATGGCAATGGGCGATGGAGGATGCGCCTGAATGTAATGCACACTTGGGCGTTTCCGCGCGCCTGCGCGCGCCAGGGGGAGAAGCGGGTTCATGTGCGGCATCTTTGGCTACTGGAGCCGTGAACGCCAGGCGCTGCCGGAAGCGGCGCTCGGCGCCATGGCCCGCGCGCTGATTCATCGCGGCCCCGACGACGAGGGCATCCAGCACGACGGCGCGCGCGGCGTGGGCATTGGCAACCGGCGCCTGTCGATCATCGATCTGGCGGGCGGCCATCAACCCATGTTCAGCGCCGATGGCCGCATCGCCGTGGTGCAAAACGGCGAAATCTTCAACTTTGTCGAACTCGCGCGGGAACTGCAACACGCCGGCGTGCAGCTCCAGACGCAATCCGATACCGAGGTCATCCTGCGCCTGTACGAGCGCGAAGGCATCGCCTGCCTCAAGCGCCTCAACGGCATGTTCGCCATCGCCATCGACGATGCGCGCGAGGACGCGCTCTACCTCGCGCGCGACCGAGTGGGCGAAAAGCCCCTGTACCTCCACGACGACGGCGAGCGCCTGCTGTTCGGCTCCGAGATCAAGGCCTTTTTGCCGCTGGTCTACCCCAGCCGCTCGCCCGGTCAGATTGATCTGGAGGCGTTGCACCACTACCTGAGCTTCAACTACCTGCCGCCGCCGTGGACCATCTGGCGTGGCATCCGCCACGTCATGCCCGGCACCTGGATGAAGTGGACGCGCCGCGGCCCGCCCCAGATCCAGCGCTGGTGGCGCCTGACGGATCAACACGAGGAGGCGATGGCGCCCGAGCGCTGGCGGGAGGAATTCCTCGGCCTGATCGACGACGCCACCCGCATCCGGCTGCGCGCCGACGTGCCGTTTGGCGCCTTTCTGTCCGGCGGCGTCGATTCCAGCACCGTCACCGGGCTGATGGCGCGGCACGTGAGGGAGCCGGTCAAGACCTTCTGCATCGGCTTCGAGGACGCGCGCTTCGACGAATCGCGCCACGCCGCCCTGGCCGCCGCGCGCTTTGGTTGCGCGCACCACGGCGAAATCGCCCAGCCCGACATGCTCTCGCGCTGGGCCCAGGTGCTGCACCACCTGGATCAACCGCATGGCGACGTGTCGTTCATGCCCACGCTGCGGGTGAGCGAGCTGGCCGCCCGGCACGTGAAAGTGGTGCTCACCGGCGACGGCGGCGACGAGCTGTTCGCCGGTTACGAGAAATACGCGCGGTTCTTTGCCTCGGCGCCACCAGGAGCCGACTTTGCGCCCCCCTACTTCGAGTCCGTTTCGCTGTTCACGCGCCAGGCCAAGCAGGCCCTGTACCGGCCGGAGCTTGCGCGCGCGCTGGCGGGCGTGGACAGCTTCGCCGCGGTAGCCCAGCCCTGGTTCGACGAGGCGGCGCATCTCGGCCCGGTCAATCAGGCGCTGTACCTGGACATGCAGTTGCTGCTGCCCGGCAACAACCTGGTCAAGCCCGACCGTATGGGCATGGCCGTCTCCATCGAAGCCCGCGCGCCGTTTCTGGACTGGCGGCTGATGGAGTTTGCGTTCCGCTCGCCAGGCGAGACCAAGCTGTCGGCCAGCGGCGAGACCAAGCACTGGCTCAAGCAGGCCGTGGCGCCGCTGATCGGCCAGGACCTGGCCTACCGCGAAAAGCAGATGTTCACCGTGCCCATCGGCGAATGGATGCGCGGGCCCAGCCGTGCGTGGTTTGCCGATCTGCTCATGGGCAGCGCCCTGCTGGCGGGGTGGTTCCGGCGCGAGGCCATCGCGTCGATGTTTGAACGTCATGGCAGCGGCCAGGCCAACCACACGCGCGAGTTGCGCGCGCTGGCCGCGCTGGCCTTGTGGGCCAAGGGCGTGGGGCTGGAGTAGGCCCGTCAGGAACTCCTGAATTCATAGCTGCCCGTGGTGAATTTTTCTGGAGAAAACACCGTTTCTGTTATGAAAAATAGGCTGTGCGCGGATGATTTTGTAGATCAATCTACATAAAATGTAGTAATCTCTACAAAAATCGGGAAAACGGACCTCCGAGAAGGCTTCGGCAGTCGGTTTTAAAGGGCATTATTGGCCTTCAGATCAATAGAAACAACCACGGGCAGCTACATTTATTGTAGCTCTCATGTTGCCATCAATTTCCCGCACAGCCGCGCGTGAGCATCATGCCGTTGCCCGCGCGCGTCATCAGCGGCAGCAGCCGGTGGCACAGCGCGTGGTTGCGAAAGCGCAGGGGATATTCGAGCTGCCACGCCAGATCGAGCATTGCGGCGGCAACGGGCAGGCGCGCGCGCTGGGAGCGCGGCTCGCAGTGCACCTGGGGTTCCACGCGGTAGGCGGGCGGAACACCGCTGGGTGAGCGCAGCGCGGCCGCGCGGAACACCTGGCAGGCGGCCGGGCCGCCGGTGTCGATCTCCATCACGGGCGCGCCGCCCTCATAAGTCAGCAGAAAGCGGCCCCGGCTGACCGGCGGCGCGGGGGGCGGCTGCGCTTCGACCGGGGCTGGCGGCGGGGCGCTGGCACAGCCGGCCAGGAGCGCCGAAATCAGCGCCACGTGGGCTGCCGCCGCCCGCCGGCTTGGGCGGCCCACCGCCGTCAAAGCAGCCGTCCCCGCTCCAGGCGCGCGACGCGGTCGCAGCGCGCGGCCAGGCGCTCGTCGTGCGTGACCAGCACGAAGGCGGTGCCCTGCTCGCGGGCGCGCTCCAGCATCAGGTCGAACACCACCTCGGCCGTGCCGCGGTCCAGGTTGCCGGTGGGCTCGTCGGCCAGCACGCAGGCCGGCTGCGTGACCAGTGCGCGGGCAATCGCCACGCGCTGGCGCTCGCCGCCAGACAGCTCCGCCGGCCGGTGCGCGGCCCGCTCGGCCAGCCCGGCGCGCTCAAGCATGGCCCGCGCGGCCTCGCGCGCCACCGCTGGCTTCTCGCGGCGGATCAGCAGCGGCATGGCCACGTTGTCCAGCGCCGAGAACTCAGGCAGCAGATGGTGGAACTGGTAGACGAACCCGAGGTAGCGGTTGCGCCAGACACCCTGGCGCGCGGCACTCATGGCGGCGAAGTCCTCGCCCATCAGCGTCACGCGCCCGCTGGTGGGCGCGTCCAGCCCACCCAGCAGGTGCAGCAGCGTGCTCTTGCCCGAGCCCGACGCGCCGACGATGGCCAGCGTCTCGCCCGCGCGCACCTGCAGGTCCACGCCGCGCAGCACCTGCACGTCCAGCGCGCCTTCCTTGAAGCGCTTGTGCAGGCCCGGCTCGGCTTCATTCATAGCGCAGCGCCTCGGCGGGGTTCACGCGGCTGGCGTGCCAGCTCGGGTACAGCGTGGCGGCAAAGGCCAGCAGCAGCGAAATCAGCGCCACCGGCAGGATGTCGCCCATTTGCGGATCGCTGGGCATGCGGCTGATGAGATAGATGTCCTTGGGCAGGAAGTCGGCGCGCAGCGCGCTTTCGATGGCCGGCACGATGACGTCGATGTTGTAGGCCACGCCCAGGCCCAGCAGCAGGCCCGCCAGCGTGCCGATCACCCCCACCATCGCGCCTTGCACCACGAAGATGCCCATGATGCTGCGCGGGCTGGCGCCCAGCGTGCGCAGGATGGCGATGTCGGCGCGCTTGTCGGTCACCGTCATCACCAACGTGGAGACCAGGTTGAACGCCGCCACCGCCACGATCAACGTCAGGATGATGAACATCATGCGTTTTTCCAACTGAACCGCGGCGAACCAGGTGCGGTTCTGGCGCGTCCAGTCGCGCGCCACCACGTTGTGCGAGAGCTGGTTGGTCAGCTGCGCGCCCACTTCGCGGGCCTGGTGCAGATCGCGCAGCTTGAGCCGCACGCCGGTCGGCCCTTCGAGCCGGAACAGCCGCTCGGCGTCGCGGATGTGCATCATCGCCAGCGCCGAGTCGTATTCGTAGTGGCCCGAATCGAACGTGCCGATCACCGTCATCTGCTTCAGGCGCGGCACCACGCCCGCGGGCGTGGGCTGGCCGGCCGGCACGATCACGGTGGCGGTATCGCCCACGCGCAGGCCCAGCGCGCGCGCCAGCTCGCTGCCCACGATCAGTCCGAACTCGCCTGCCCTCAACCGGGCGAGCAGTTCGGGACGCAGCGCCGCGGCCACGTCGGTCACCTCGCCTTCGTGCCCGGGATCAATGCCGCGCACGATCATGCCGCGCATGTCTTCACCGCGCGCCAGCAGCGCCTGGCTGCTCACGAAGGGAGCCGCGCCGACCACGGCCGGGTTGGCCCGCGCCTCGCGGATCGTCTGCTCGGCGTTGAGCAGCGGCAAGCCATCGCCGCTGAGCAGCTCGATGTGGGCGACGACGCCGAGCATGCGGTCGCGCACCTCTTTCTGAAACCCGTTCATCACGGACAGCACGATGATGAGCGCCGCCACGCCCAGCGCAATGCCCAGCATCGACACGCCGGAAATGAAAGAAATGAAGCCGTTGCGGCGCGCCGCGCGGCCGGAACGGGTGTAGCGCCAGCCGACGGCCAGCTCATAGGGAACGGACATGGGGCGGGATTCTCGCATCGGGGACAATCCCGGCATGCACCTCGTGATTCCCTTCGCCTCGGCCAGCGACGACGCCTGCCGCGCGCGCATGGAAGATCTGGCGCTACCGAATATGCAGCGCCTGATGGGGAAGCTGACCGAGGTTTCACGCGATGAGGGGCCCGAAACCAGCCTCAGCCCGCCGCATGAGCGTGCCCTGGCCGCCGCCTGGGGCCTGCCCACGGACGACGGTCGCATTCCCTGGGCCGCCCGGCAGGCCCGCGCCGGGGGCCTGGCCGAGACGGACACCCACTGGGCCTTCATCACGCCGTGCCACTGGCGCACCGAGTCGGGTCAGGTCACGCTGACGCCCCCTGGCTGCCTCGACCTGCAGGACGAGGAAGCGGCAGCCTTGCAAGCCGCCATGGCGCCCTACTTTGCCGAGGACGGCATCCGCATCCGGCGGCGGCTGCGGCCGGATCTCTGGTTGGCCGAGGGCGCCGCGTTTGCCGGCATGTCCACCGCCTCGCCGGACCGCGTGGCGGGTCGCGCGGTCGGGCCGTGGCTGCCCACCGGCACCGGCGCCGGGCCCATGCGCCGCCTGCAAAACGAAATGCAGATGCTGCTGTACACCCATGCCGTCAACGACGCGCGGGAGACGCGGCGCCTGGAGCCGGTCAATTCCATCTGGATCCACGGCACCGGCGAGCTGCCGCGCGCGTCGGTGCCCGGCGAGGCTGGCGCCGAGCCCATCGTGGCCGATGCGTTGCGCCAGGCCGCGCTGCGCGCCGATGGCAGCGCCTGGGCCCAGGCCTGGCTGGCCATCGACGCCGAACAGGGCGCGGCCTTGCTGGAACGGGTGCGAGCCAGACAGCCGGTGGCGCTCACGCTGTGCGGGGAACGCACGGCCTCGCGCTGGGAATCCATCAACGCCTCCTGGAGCACCCGTTTGAAGCATGTATTTGGCGCCCCGCGCTTTATTTCCGTGCAGCAGAAGCTATGAAATTTACAGTTCGAGACAGCCCGCCCCGAACCGTGTGGGCGCTTGAGCAGGCCGGCATCCACCCGCTGCTGTCGCGCCTGTACGCCGCACGCGGCGTACAAGACCCGGCCGAACTCGACGAGGGCCTGAACCTGCTGCTGCCGCCGGCCACGCTCAAGGGCGCACATGAGGCGGCGGCGCTGCTGGCCGATGCGCTGGTGGTCCAGCCACGCCTGTGTGTGGTGGCCGATTACGACTGCGACGGCGCCACCGCCTGCGCGGTGGCGCTGCGAGGCCTGCGGCTGCTGGGCTTCGAGCGGCTGGACTACCTCGTCCCTGACCGCGTGACCGACGGCTACGGCCTGACGCCCACGCTGGCCCGGCGCGTGCATGCCAAGGGCGCCGATTGGCTGATCACGGTGGACAACGGCATTGCCAGCGGCGAAGGCGTGGACGCGGCCAAGGCGCTGGGCCTGAAGGTGCTGGTGACGGACCACCATCTGCCAGGCCCTGAACTGCCCGCCGCCGAGGCCATCGTCAACCCC
>DAIOSZ010000196.1:0-6723 GCA_036752305.1 Burkholderiaceae bacterium | reverse complement strand
TTTCTTCGAAATCCACGACCCTGGCGCGTTCGATGAGCATTTTTTCAACGGCCTGTTAGCGCGTGCCGCTACTTTGTCTTGTCCCAGCGGCGGATACGTTTCGCGAGGCGCTCGCGCTCTTCCTCATCCATGGTCATCATGGCTGGAACCAGCTCCAAAGCCTCGGAGGCAATGACGTAGCGATGGCGCAGCATGGCCTGACAGAACTCCCTGTCCTTGTCACGGCCTGCAGCGGCCTTGGACAGAAAGAGGTCCACAAGGCTGAGACACCAACCAATTTTGCTGTCTGTGTTGGCGTTCTGTATCTTGCACAGGCGTTCTTCCCAGCCCAGCGGCACAGTGAATGTACTGGGGTCCACCTCTTGAGCGTAGTAGCCATGGGTCTTGTGAAACTCCGACGCCTCGCCAATCGCACCCTCGATCTTGGTGGCCTTCTCTGGCGCGTACCGCGGGTACATGTCGGCCTCCATGGACCTCTTGAACTCGTGGGCCGGATACGGTATCGCCCCCAAAATGGACTGACTGCCCACAATCAACAGATCGTATTCTTGGGCAATCTCCGCAGAGACCCGAATCAGATGCTCAAGATCGTCACGGTTCATGGGTGGCGCTGCTCATGTCGCTCAATACCAACCCAGCCTTGAGGCGTGAAACGCTCTCCAGGGCCTGTTCCCTGGTCCCCTTGGGGAGCAGGACGGTCAAGGGGGAAGACTGGCGCAACTCTTGCGCATTCCGATTTCGTCCCAGCACCTTGGACCACTGCCTGTTGCGCAGAATCGCCATCCACTTGTCGAACAGTGGCCTGGAGTGGGGACCTGCCGTCGCCATCCAGCGTTCCAGCACCTGCTGGGCCTCTTTGATGCGCTCGGGGTCTTTTTTGACCAAATCCACAGCAAGTTCATGCAAGACAAGGCTTTGCAGGTCCTGCGCCTGGTGCCGCTTGTTGTCTGCGCTCACGATGATGCTCACCTGAGGCTTGGGGCGGTGCGAGCGGCCAGCGGCAGAGTCGGCCGGGGGCGCGCGCAAAAGGTCGCCCGCCACAAGCGCCAGGTCAGAGGCCACACCCAATGCCGCCATCACCCTCAGGTAGTTGCCCATGGAAGGGCTTGGATCTCCGGCCTCGACCGCGTAGAGCGTCGTTCGCGAGACCCCTGCACGCTTGGCCAACTCGACCGAGCTTACCTTGGCATCTTTTCGAAGACGGCGCAACCTATCCCCAAGCTGCAGAAGCAATTGGCGGTGCAGAACAAAGTCGTCATCATCCGGTTTCATGTGTTCATCATTCTACACATTTCATCATATTTTGTCCAGTATTATGGACACTTGAAACGGGTCGATGCTCCAAAAGAGGTCACGAACAGGGGCTGGCAACCCACACCCCGATCACGGCACTTGATCGGATAGCATCCCCGGCCATGAACAGCATCATCGACAACATGCCTGCACAGGGCAAAGCCGCCCTCGAACTCCTGCGTGTCTCTCTCGCCAGCGATGGCATAGAGGTTGCCACTGCGTCCGGTCTCAAGGGAGAGTTTCCCTGGGCCCAAGTGCTCATGGGCATCACCGCAGCGATTCAGGAGCAAGGTGGCACCGAAGCCGCGATGAACGCCCTCTCCGCAGCCACATCAGTCCTTCACACAGATGCGGCGCCACGCTTCCTGAACTGATCCGCATCAAAGCCCCAGATATTGCCCCCGCATGGCTTTGTTGCACAAAGCCGCAGAGGCGAGGTGATAGGCTGGGCGCATGAGTGAAGCCAAGGGAGTCAAAGGTCGCTACAAGACCACCAACTGGGCAGCGTACAACGCGGCGCTGAAGGCGCGAGGGTCGCTGACGATTTGGTTGGACAAAGACATGCAGTGGTACGCCCCGGCCAGTGGTCGCAGGGGTCGACAGCGGGTCTTCTCTGACGCTGCCATCCAGTTCTGCCTGAGCGTCAAATGCCTGTTTGGCTTGGCCCTGCGCCAAAGCCTGGGCTTGGTCGAAAGCTTGCTGCGCTTGGCCTGCCTGGATTGGAAGGTGCCGGACTTCAGCACCGTGTGCCGACGCCAGAAGACACTGCGGGTGCAACTGCCCTATCAGTCCAGCGCCACGGCGCTGGACCTGCTGGTGGACAGCACCGGAATCAAGTTCCTGGGCGAAGGGGAGTGGAAGCGCAAGAAACACGGGGCCGAGTATCGGCGCCAGTGGCGCAAGGTGCACCTGGGGATTGATGCCCAAACGTTGGAAATTCGAGCCATCGAAGTGACGGACAACAGCGTGGGCGACGCGCCAATGCTGCCCGAGTTGCTGGGGCAGATACCAGCCGATGAAGCGGTGGCCAGTGTCTGTGGTGACGGCGCCTACGACACCAAAGCGTGCCATGCGGCGATTGCACAGAGAGGGGCACAAGCGGTGATTCCGCCGCGCAAGAACGCCCGGCCGTGGAGGGCGACTCTGGTGGGCGCGGCCTCGCGCAACGCAGCGCTCAACGCCTGTCACAGGTTGGGCCGTGCCATCTGGAAGAAATGGAGCGGGTATCACCGCCGCAGTCTGGTGGAAACCAAGATGCACTGCTTCAAACGACTGGGTGAGCGGGTGATGGCGCGCACCTTTGAGCGTCAGGTGGTGGAGTTGCATGTGCGCGTGGCCGTGCTCAACCGCTTCACGCAACTGGGGCGCCCGACAACGGTGTGTGTGACCGCCATGGCGTAGCTGCGTCCGGGGTTGGGGTCAGTTCGTTCCAATTCGAATTTGTGCAACAAAGCCATTTCGGTGTACTGAATGGTTTTGACAAACTTGAATGTGGTCATGCTTCACTCTTTTGTTGGGACAACTTTAGTCAAGACAGGGAACGCGTTCAATGCCGCTGTGGCGCTGCGTGTTGCACATAGCTTTTCGATTTCCTATTTGCACCAGTTCTCAACTTGCAGGCCCTTCACTCGCCCGAAGTCCTTGACGTTGTTCGTGACGACGATGGCCCCCAATACCCTCGCATGTGCCGCGATCATGAGATCAGCAGCACCCATCTGCGCGCCGCGCTTCTTCAAATCAGCACGAATCTCGGCGTAGTGCAGCGCGGCGTCTTGTGGCCAATCCAGCACTGCCAAGTGCAATGCAAAGCTGTCGAGAACAGCTTGGTTCTGTTTGCGCTTGGCGGATGCAGAGGCATGCACACCATAGGTCAACTCTGCAAACGTCACTGCCGACATCACCTGCTGCTGCAAGGGCACCGTCTGCACCTTTGTTGCCAGCACCTGGGACTCACCTCGCATGAGGAAGATGCAGGTATCAGTGTCGAGCATGAACAGTTGGGCCGTCAAAACGTGCGCTCCTGGATCGGCAGACGCTCGTTTTCTGCCATGAAGTCAGCGGAAGCCTTCATGCCCGTGGCGAAGAAACCTGACCAATCGGTAGGGCGGGGTGTCAAGATGACGCTTTCACCCTCTCTGCGGATGAACACCTCGCGCACTGACTCCGGAAAACGATATTCGAGCGGCATCGTGACCGTCTGAGAACGGTTGTTCCAGCCGACGCGGGCTGTCGATCGAGGAATTGATTTGAGATGTGATGCCATGTATCACAGTATATGGCAAGTGACGCCATATGGCAAGCCATGTATCAGAGGCGTCCGAAAACAATTTCCGGAGCGTGGCGTGGGGCTACGTCCACGTTTGGCTGAGTGAATTGACTTTCACCCGGCCCTGCAGCGTCGCGGTGAATGTCGAGCAGGCTGGTCGCCCATGCTGCTCACCGGGGTTCTTGGCCAGCACCCCGGCAGTGAGCCCTATTGTTCGAACACAGTGCCTTGGAGAAGTGCCATGTCCCTTTTGGGGGGCCTTGCTCCAATGACGCGAGGCTGAGTTCAGACCTGCTGCGTGGGGTGTCCGGTTACCCGCAATCCGGGATTCCAGGCTACCGGTCTGCCTGGTGGGAATGGAGCAGGGCACTCACGCTGGTGAGCATGACGTTGCGCTTGCCTTCCATGCAGGCGATTTCCTCAACGACAGGTCGGCTGGCCAGCTCAGCGGCCGTGAACGCAGGCGCTCCTTTGCGGTCCTCTTCGGTGGGCGCGATCACATCGTTGACCGAGTCGACCACCAGCCCCTGCAGCGACTGGCCTTTGGTGCAAAAGACCGTCACCGTCTGATCGGTGATGGGGGTGGGACGCTGCAGCAGCACCTGCCCCAGGTCCGTGATGGGGACGATGACGCCACGCAGGTTCACCACACCCAGCGTGTGGGCTGGAGCGTTGGCAATGCGAGTGGGCGCCTCGTACTGACGGATTTCTTGCACATCCAGGATGTTGATGCCGTACTCTTCGGCGCCAACACAGAAGGCGAGGTATTCGGCGTTGACGGCGGTCATCAGAACGACTCCCAATCACCACTGTCCGGGGTTGGGCTTGTAGCGGACCTGGAGCCTTGCGCCGGCGCACTCAGGCGGGCCGACGCGGGGGCTGCAGCGGCCTTGGGCGCGTTCAATTTCGCCGCGGATGGCTTGGAGGTCTTGGCTGGCGTCACTGTGCTGTGCCCTGGCTTCTGGCGAACGGGGGCTTTGGCCGTGGGCATGCTGTGCGCCTGCAGCACCTGAATGTGGCTGTTGCGCAGATCCGCATCGCTCAGGCGGAACGTCTGCACCACCTTGGAGAGTTGGGCGGCCTGCTCGCTCATGCTGGAGGCAGCAGCAGCACTTTCCTCCACCAGGGCGGCATTCTGCTGGGTCATCTGGTCCAGGTTGGCCACGGCCGCGTTGATCTGGTTCACGCCCTCGGACTGCTCGGTTGCCGATGAGGCGATCTCCCCGATGATGTCGCGCACCCGGACCACGTTCTCAACGATTTCCTTCATCGTCTCACCGGCCTGAGTCACCAGGTTGGTGCCGGCGTCCACGCGGGTCACGGTGTTGCCAATCAGCTCCTTGATTTCCTTGGCAGCCTGGGCACTGCGCTGGGCCAAAGTGCGAACCTCACCGGCCACCACCGCAAAGCCTCGGCCTTGCTCGCCCGCGCGGGCTGCTTCCACGGCGGCGTTGAGAGCCAGGATGTTGGTCTGGAAGGCGATCCCATCGATCACGCTGATGATGTCGTTGATCTTGCGCGAGGCGGCATTGATTTCCTGCATGGTGGTCACAACCTCGCCTACGACGTCGCCGCCTTTTTGCGCGCTCACGCCGGCCACATCGGCGAGTTGGTTGGCCATACGCGCCGAGTCGGCCGACTGCTTGATGGCGCCCGACATTTGCTCCATGCTGGCCGCAGTCTCTTCCAGGTTGGAGGCCGTTTGCTCGGTGCGCGCGCTCAGGTCGTGGTTGCCGGTGGCGATTTCCTCAGAGGCAACCGTGATGTTGTCGGTCCCACGGCGCACGTCGGCCACCACACTTACCAGCTGATCGCGCATTTCGTCGAGTGCCTTGGCCAGGGCACCGATCTCGTCGTTGCTCTGCATGTTCAGGCGCACGGTCAGGTCGCCCTTGGCGATTTGCTGGGCGAAGTCGAGGGCCTGCTGCAGGGGCTTGCGAATCCCCCGCACGAGTGCGACCGCACCAGCTGCGATGGCCAACATCAGTAGCACCACCACAATGGTCGCGTTGCGGGTGTTGGCGTTGCGGGCGGCCACGCTCTGCGACTGCACGTCCGCTACGGCCTTGCTCTGTCCAACGGCAAATTCGTCCAGTGCGCCGAGGTAGGGTGTGATGGCCGCATTGAATGGGCCCTGCACGCGGTCTGCAGCGCCCACCTGGTCCCCCTCGTCCTTCATCTTGCGAGCCACAGCCAGCTCGTCGAGCACAGTTTTGCGCAGGGCAGCGATCTTCGCCATCTGAGCTTTTTCGCTTGCGGTCAGCTCCATGGCCTCAATTTGCTTCTGCACCTCGGAGATTTGCTTGATGGTCCCCGACACCTTGTCTTTGAAGTAGGCGTCCACCGTCGGGTCTGAGCTGAGCATGGAGGCCTGCAGCCTGTTCACGTTGAGCGTGGTCATCGAGGCCCAGGAGTGCACCAGTTCGCTCTTGGTATTGGCTTGCCCGAGGGCGGTGGACGCAGCCGCATTGATGCGCGATGTGTTGATGCTCGTACCGGCGAGCACGGCAACGAGCGACAGGATGATGGTGGCCACCGCCGCCCAAAGTTTGCCGCCGATAGAGAGTCGGTTGAAGATCACGAGGTTCAATCTCACAGGAGCGCACGGCGCCACGCCAGGCCGATCCGTTTCCGGTTCAGCCATGCCAATGCTGGGGTTTGCAACAGATGAAGCTCCTGGTGGCGCATGTGTCCTGTCGGCATGTGCACGCTGGACGTCAGGGGCTGGCCCAATGAGAAAAAGGGTCAGAGCCACAAGGCGCGAATGCAGGTTGATTCGCGAAGCAGTCCGCTCAAGGGTGGACTGGCAACCCCGCTGCCGTGTCCGTTGCAGCAAGTGCAAGGTGGTAGGCCGGAGGCTTTGCGGCCCTGGCTTTCGCGCAGGTGAGCGGTAGGATTTTACGGGTTAACCCGTACTCGCACAATCAACTTAAGACGCGACTCTCCCACCTTGGCGCTAAGCGAGGTGGGAGAGGGTTTCTAGCGCGTCACTTGTCACATTGTCCCAATCCCTGCCCATATGGCAGGGATTTACGTGATTGGAAAATTTGGGTGTCGCCGTCATTACCGGTAGCTGCACCTCGTCCAGTCGTGATTGCAATGTCGGCTCAAGGCTGTTATGCACAGGTCCCAGTTATGAACAGTTCGGCCCCGCATGGCCGCGA
>DAIOSZ010000195.1:0-6802 GCA_036752305.1 Burkholderiaceae bacterium | reverse complement strand
CAAGCTGCACATGGGCCATGTGCGCAACTACACCATCAACGACATGCTCACGCGCCACCTGCGCATGAAGGGCTACAACGTGTTGATGCCGATGGGCTGGGATGCGTTCGGGCTGCCGGCGGAAAACGCGGCCATCAAGAACGGCGTGCCCCCCGCGCAGTGGACCTACGAGAACATCGCCTACATGAAGGGCCAGTTGCTGGCGATGGGCATCGCCATCGACTGGAGCCGCGAGGTCGCCACCTGCGACGCCGGCTACTACCGCTGGAACCAGTGGCTGTTTCTCAAGATGCTGGACAAGGGCATCGCCTACCGCAAGACGCAGGTGGTCAACTGGGACCCGGTGGACCAGACCGTGCTGGCCAACGAGCAGGTGATCGACGGCAAGGGCTGGCGCACCGGCGCGCCAGTCGAAAAGCGCGAGATTCCGGGCTATTACCTGAAGATCACCGACTACGCGCAGGAGCTGCTCGACCATGTGCAGGTGGGCAACCCCAAGGCCACGCTCACTGGCTGGCCGGAGCGCGTGCGCCTGATGCAAGAAAACTGGATCGGCAAGAGCGAGGGCGTGCGCTTTGCGTTCCCGCACGCCATTGCCGGCGCCGACGGCGGCCCGATCGGCGGCGGGCGCATGTACGTGTTCACCACGCGCGCCGACACCATCATGGGCGTGACCTTCTGCGCCGTGGCCCCCGAGCACCCGCTGGCCGCCCACGCAGCGCTGACGCGGCCCGACGTGGCGGCCTTCATTGCCGAATGCCAGGCCGGCGGCGTGACCGAGGCGGAGCTGGCCACGCAGGAGAAGAAGGGCATCAACACCGGCTTGCAGGTCACGCACCCGCTGACCGGCGCACCGGTCGATCTGTGGGTCGGCAACTATGTGCTGATGAGCTATGGCGATGGCGCCGTGATGGGCGTGCCCGCGCACGATGAGCGCGATTTCGCCTTCGCGCTCAAGTACGGCCTGCCGATCCGGCAGGTGGTGGCGGTGGACGGCGAGACGTTCAGCGACCGCACCTGGGCCGAGTGGTACGCCGAGAAGGGCCGCGGCGTCGCCGTGAATTCCGGCCCCTACGATGGGCTGGGTTTTGCCGACTGCGTGGCGCGCGTGGCCGCCGATCTGGCCGCCCGGGGCTTGGGCGAGAAGCAGACCACCTGGCGGCTGCGCGACTGGGGCATCTCGCGCCAGCGTTACTGGGGCACCCCGATCCCCATCATCCACTGCCCCGAGCATGGCGCCGTGCCGGTTCCAGAGAAGGACCTGCCGGTGGTGCTGCCGACCGACTGCGTGCCCGACGGCAGCGGCAACCCGCTCGACAAGCACGAAGGTTTCCACGCCGGCGTCACCTGCCCCATCTGCGGCCGGGCGGCGCGGCGCGAGACCGACACGATGGACACCTTTGTCGATTCGTCGTGGTACTTCATGCGCTACTGCGACCCCACCAACGATCAGGCGATGGTGGCCGACGGCACGAAGTACTGGATGCCGATGGATCAGTACATCGGCGGCATCGAGCACGCCATCCTGCACCTGCTGTATGCGCGCTTCTGGACCAAGGTGATGCGCGACATGGGCCTGGTCGGCATCGACGAGCCCTTCCCCCGCCTGCTCACGCAGGGCATGGTGCTCAACCAGATCTACTTTCGGCGCAACGACAAGGGCGGCAAGGATTACTTTCCGCCGTCCATCGTCACGCCGGTGCTGGACTCCGGCGGCCGCGTGACCGGCGCAACGCTCAGCCAGGACGACGGCGACACCAAGGCCGGCACCGCGCTGGTGTACGGCGGCGTCGGCAAGATGGGCAAGAGCGAGCGCAATGGCGTCGATCCGCAGGAACTCATCGAGAAATACGGCGCCGACACCGCGCGCCTGTACACCATGTTCACCGCGCCGCCGGAAGCCACGCTGGAGTGGAACGACGCGGCGGTGGAGGGCAGCTACCGATTCCTGCGCCGCGTCTGGGCCTTCGCGCACAAGCATGAGGCGGCCATCCGCGCGGGCTGCGCCGCCGGGCCCGGCGAGCTGTCGGCTGCCGCCCGCGGCCTGCGCCACGACATTCACGCCGCGCTCAAGCAGGCCAACTACGACTACGAGCGGATGCAATACAACACCGTGGTCTCGGCCGCGATGAAGATGCTCAACACGCTCGAAGCGGCGGCGCTGGAGGCCACGCCTTCAGACCAGTCCGCCTTGGCCGAGTGCCTGTCGATTCTGCTGCGCGTGCTCTATCCGATCAGCCCGCATCTCACCCAGGTGCTGTGGAACGAACTGGGCTACGTACAGGGCTGCGGCGGCGCGTTGCTTGACGCACCCTGGCCGCAGGTGGACGAAACCGCGCTGGCGCGCGACGAGGTGGAACTGATGCTGCAGGTCGGCGGCAAGCTGCGCGGCTCCTTCCGGGTGCCGGCCACGGCGGGCAAGGATGAAATCGAGCGGGCGGCCGTGCAAAGCGAGGCCTTCGTGCGCTTTGCCAATGGCGCGCAGCCGCGCAAGATCGTCGTCGTGCCCGGGCGCCTGGTGAACGTGGTGATCTGATGGGCGCCGACGGCAACGCCCTGCCCCGCCGCGCGCTGCTGCTCGCCGGTGGCCTGCCGGTGCTGCTGACGGCCTGCGGATTTCGCCTGCGCGGCGCGCCGCAACTGGCCTTTCGCACACTCTTCACCAGCCTGCCCGACACCTCGGCGCTGGGGCTGGAACTCAAGCGCACGCTGCGCTCGCTCGGCACCGTGGAGGTCGTCAGCGACCCCGCCCGGCAGGCAAGCTGCGACGTGATCCTGGACGTGCTGCAGGAGCAACGTGAGCGGGCCATCGTGGGCCTGAACTCGGCCGGTCAGGTGCGCGAGGTGCAACTGCGCCTGCGGCTGCGCTTTCGGCTGCGCACGCCGGGCGGCAAGGAGCTGATTGCCGACACCGAAATCCTGCAGACGCGCGACATGAGTTTCAGCGAAACACTCGCGCTGGCCAAGGACGCCGAGGAGCGCCTGCTGTACCGCGACATGCAGACCGACACGGTGCAGCAGCTCATGCGGCGCCTGGCCGCCGTCAAGTCGCTCTGACCCGGCTGCGCCGGCCGAGGGGGCCTCGGGCGGGCACGGTTTGGGCCTTTTTGTTAATTCCTCTACAAGTTTGTAGAGATATCAACAAAATCCGGGTTCAGCAAAGCCTCAAATGCGGATTCAAGGCCCATTTTCAGTATGAAATTGGCCTGAATCTCAGTAAATACAACCACGGACAGCTATATTTTTGATAGCTTTCATTCGACCTTGATGCCGCGCATGGCGATGATGCCACCCATCAACGCGGTCTCCTCGCGCAGGCGCCTGCGCAAGCCCTCGGGCGAGGAGCCCACCGCCTGCCAGCCCTGGTTGAACAGGCGCTGGCGGGTTTCGTCGCTGCGGATGGCCTTGGGCACCTCGGCGGCCAACCGGGCCTGCGCGGCGGGCGACAGGCGCGCGGGCCCGACCAGCGCCGTCCACACTTCCAGGTTGAAATTGCGCACCCCGGCGCTCGCCAGGCTGGGCAGCTCGCCAACCAGGCTGCTGCGGCCCGAGGTGGTGACGCCAACGGCGTTGAGCTTGCCCGCGCGGACCTGAGACATGGCCAGACCGGGCGGCACCAGGGCCATCTGCACCTGGCCGCCCAGCAAGGCGTTGACCACCTGCGGGTTGCCCGCGTAGGGCACGTGGACCGCGGCGATGTCGCCGGCCCGGGCCTTGAGCAGCTCCATGCCCAGGTGGCCCATCGACCCGTTGCCCACCGAGCCGTAGTTCCAGCCCGTCCCCGCATTGCGCGCGGCGAGGAAGAAGGCGGCGCCCGAGGGCTTGTCCGGCGGCGTGACCAGCACCAGAGGCGCCGTGGTCAGCAGCGACAGCGCGGTGAAGTCGGTCGCCGGATCGTAGGGCAGCTTGGGATTGAGCAGCTTGGCCGAGGTGAGGTTGCCGTTGATCACCACGCCGAGCGTGTGATCGTCGGTGGCCTTGGCAACCTGATCGGCGGCGATGTTGCCCGAGGCGCCGGGCTTGTTTTCCACGATCACCGGCTGGCCCAGCGCACGCGCCAGCGGCTCGGCCAGCGTGCGGGCGGCCATGTCGGGCGTGCTGCCGCCGGGGAAGCCGACGATGAGCTTGACGGGCCGCGTCGGCCAGCTGGCGGCGCCTTGCGCCCAGGCGGACGGGACGGCAGCCAGCAGCGCGGTGCAGGCGGCGAGGCGCAGGAGCGACGATCGTGAGGAATTCATGGCGCAGAAGGTTGGAAGGCGTGATGGGGCCGGATTATCGGCGCCGCGCGCAAGGGCGCCCCGCGGCGGCCCTCCCGGATCGCTCAGACCAGCCGCCGGATGTCGCGCTGGCGCCAGACATAGTGGTAGAGCAGCCCGTAGCCCAGCCACATCGTGCAAAACGTCACCGGATAGGCCAGCCAAACACCTTTGAGGCCCCACCAGCCGCTCATCAGCCAGGCGGCGGGGAGCTCCACGGCGATGATGCAGGCTATGCCCACCGCCGTGGGCGCGATCACCATGCCGCTGGAGCGCATCACGCTGCTGGTGATCACACCGAACCCGAACACGAGCAGGCTCCAGAGCATGACGTGCAGCAGCGTCTGCGCCACGTCCAGCACCTCCGGCCGGGTGATGAACAACCCCAGCAGCGGGCGCGCGAAGACATAGCCCAGCGCGATCAACGCCCCGGTGATCGCCAGGTTGAGCGCGTAGCCGGTGCGCAGGATCTCCGGCAGCCGGGCCGTCTGCCCCGCGCCGATGGCCTGCGCGCCCAGGATGGAGGCGCTGATGCCGATCGACAGCGCCGGAAACTGCACGTAGTTGACGATCTGGTTGACCGCGCCGTAGGCGGCCACCGCGTCGGCGCCGTAGCCGTTGACCAGGCCAAGCAGCACCACCTCGGCCAGCGAAATCGTGATCATCTGCACCGCCGTGGGCAGCCCCAGGCGCAGCACCAGCTTGAGCGTGGGGACATGCACGCGCAGCGCCCGCAGCAGTTCGGCGTCTGGCGCCAGCGGGCTGGCGATGCGGCGCAGCTTCCAGACCATGAAGCCCAGCGCCACGACGAACGACACCATCGACGCCACCGCCGCGCTCGCCACGCCCAGCTGCGGCAGGCCCAGCCAGCCCCTGATCAGCGCGGGCGTCAGAAACGCCGAGGTCAGGCCCGACAGGATCAGCGCGTTCATCGAGGTCACGGTGTCGCCGACGCCGCGCAGCAGTTGCGTCAGCAGGATGAAGGTCAAAAGCCCCGGCATCGCCAGCATCATGATCTGCGCGTAGCGGTGCGCCTCCTCCATGATGTCCGGCGGCGTGCGCAGCAGGCGCAGCATCACGTCGGTGAAAAAGCCGCCAAACAAGGCCACCACCAGGCCGATGGACAGGCCGAGCGCGAGCGCGGCGCCGGCCACCACCTTCACCTTGTGCGGGTCGCGCGCACCGATCGCTTGCCCGATCAGGATGGACGAACCCGCGCCCACGCCGATGATCAGCGAGATGAAGAAAAACACGATGGGGAACATGCCCGAGACGGCCGCCAGCGCCTGCGTGCCCAGCATCTGGCCGATAAACACGCCGTTGAAGGTGCCCGACAGCGCCTGCAGGATGTTCGACAGCACCATGGGCCCGAGGAAGGCCAGGTAAATCTTCCACAGCGGCTGGCCCGAGGCCAGCAGGTTGCTGCGCGGCGCGGCGCGGCGTTCGGATTGGGGGACGGGAGCCGGCGTGGCGGTGGGGTCGGTCATGGCAGAGAGCGTGGACTGTAACCGGGGAAGGCCGGGCGCGCTGGCGATCGGAGCGAAAATCGCTTCAAAATCTATAGCTGCTCGTGGATGATTTCATTGAATTGACGGCCATTTTCTTAATCAAGCGCAGCCGCACAACGCGGATGGGCGGCCCCAACCGGCGGCATACACTGCGTGGATGTCGCCGCCCGCTTCCCCCGTGCACCCGCTGACCACGCGCCTGACGCGCGAGCCCCGCGCGCTGGTCACGATCCACGGCGACGAGCCGCTGCTGGCGCAGGAGGCGGCTGACGCGGTGCGCGCGGTGGCGCGCGCGCAGGGCCACGCCGAGCGCAGCGTGTTCATCGTCAGCGGCGCGCGCGCGGATTGGAGCGAGGTGTTGGCCGCCGTTGCCAGCCCAAGCCTGTTTGCCGAGCGGCAGATCGTCGAGTTGCGCCTGCCCACCGGCAAGCCCGGCAAGGAAGGCGGACCGGTGATCGAGCAGCTGGCCCGCGCGGCCAGCGGCGGAGACGGCACGCTGCTGCTGGTGCACCTGCCCCGGCTGGACAAGGCCACCCGCGCCTCGGCCTGGTTTGGCGCACTGGAAAAGCATGGCCTGGTGTTTGAAGTGCCCACCGTCGAACGGGCCGCGCTGCCGGTGTGGATCGCCCAGCGCCTGGCCGCGCAAGGTCAGAAGGTGCCCCAGGGCGAGGAAGGCCAGCATGCGCTGCAGCTCTTCGCGGACCGCGTGGAAGGCAACCTGCTGGCGGCGCATCAGGAGGTGCAGAAACTCAGCCTGCTCTACCCACCGGGGGAATTGAGCCTGTCGGCCATCGAAGGCGCCGTGGTGCACGTGGCGCGCTACCAGGCGGGCAAGCTCTCCGAAGCCCTGCTCACCGGCCGCGCCGAGCGGCTGGAGCGCATGCTGCGCGGGCTGGAAGCCGAGGGCGAGACGGCGGTTTTCGTGCACTACCAGATTGCCGAGGACATTCGCGGCCTCAAGCGCGGGCGCGCCGCGATGCGGGGGGGCAAGCCGCTGCCGATGGCCCTGCGCGAGCAGCGCATCTGGGGCGCGCGCGA
>DAIOSZ010000194.1:0-6958 GCA_036752305.1 Burkholderiaceae bacterium | reverse complement strand
TGTGCCTGTACTACGGGCTGTTCGGCGTGATCTCCACGCTCGCGCTGGCCTTCAACCTGCTGCTGCTGGTGGCGGTGCTGTCGATGCTGCAGGCCACGCTGACGCTGCCCGGCATCGCGGCCATGGCGCTGGCGCTGGGCATGGCCATCGACTCCAACGTGCTGATCAACGAACGGGTGCGGGAAGAGTTGCGCGCGGGCAAGTCGCCGCAGCAGGCGATCCACGGGGGCTACGAACATGCCTGGAGCACGATTCTGGACTCCAACGTGACGACGCTCATCGCCGGCCTGGCGTTGCTGGCTTTCGGCTCGGGGCCGGTGCGTGGATTCGCGGTGGTGCATTGCATCGGTATCCTGACGAGCATGTTCTCGGCCGTGGTGTTTTCGCGTGCACTGGTCAATCTCTGGTACGGGCGGCAAAAGCGGCTCAAGACGCTGTCGGTGGGTACCGTCTGGCGCCCACCAGGTGAGGAGGCATCGACGTCGAGCGGGGCGGAGCAAGCGCCCGCGGTCAAGGGCTGAAGGGAGACCGAGCCATGGAATTTTTTCGGATCAAGCGCGACATCCCGTTCATGCGGCACGCGCTGGTGTTCAACATCATCAGTTTCCTGACCTTTGCGGCCGCCGTGTTCTTTCTGGTGACGCGAGGGCTGAACCTGTCGGTGGAGTTCACGGGTGGCGTGGTGGTGGAGGCGCGCTATTCACAGGCTGCCGATCTGGCCGGCATACGTCAAGCGCTCAATGGCGCTGGCATCGCCGAGCCACAGGTGCAAAGCTTCGGGACCGCCAGCGACGTGTTGCTTCGCCTGTCCCTCAAGGATTCCAACGTGCCTGCCTTGCGGGGCGTGGATGCCAATGGCAAATCGGTACTCGACACCGAAAAGCTGCGGACCGCGATTCTCGAAAAGGGCGGCCCGGGCGCGACGATCAAGCGGGTTGAGTACGTGGGGCCTGCCGTAGGCGAGGAACTGGCGCACGATGGGCTGAAGGCGCTGGCTTTCGTGGTGGCCGGCATCATGATTTATCTCGCGGTTCGCTTTGAGTGGAAGTATGCGGTCGCGGGCATCATCGCCAACCTTCACGACGTGGTCATCATCCTGGGCTTTTTTGCATTCTTTCAATGGGAGTTCTCGCTCGCGGTATTGGCGGCGGTGCTTGCCGTGCTGGGCTATTCCGTGAACGAATCGGTGGTGATCTTCGACCGGATTCGGGAAAACTTTCGCCGGTATCGCAAAATGACGACGGTAGAAATCATCGACAGCGCGATCACGTCCACCATGAGCCGCACCATCATCACGCATGCCTCTACCCAGACCATGGTGCTGTCGATGCTGCTGTTCGGCGGCCCGACGCTGCACTATTTCGCCATGGCGCTGACCATTGGCATCTGCTTTGGCATCTATTCCTCGGTGTTCGTGGCGGCGGCTATTGCCATGTGGCTGGGCATCAAGCGTGAAGATTTGATCAAGACGCCCATCGTGCGTGAAGGCGAGAACCCCGATGACCCCAATGCGGGAGCGGTGGTCTAGATCACCCATGGCGAGTTCTCCTGGCGCCTCCTCCACTCCCGCATCCGCGCATGCGCAATTGCTTGCCGCGCTGCGCAAGCGGTTCACGGCTTGGGTGCTTGACGGGTTGCCTGAGCTTTCGGAGCGCGTTCACCACGGGTTGAACGAGGCCGCGTTGGGCGCGAAAGCGGCCCGTGAATCGCGTGAAACACGCGATGCGCTGCTGAATTTCCAGACCGGACGTGCGGCTTGGATGTCAGGCGTGGCGCAGCATTTGCGTGCCGCGACGACTGCTCCAGCGCCACGCGCGGGCGCGCCCGGTAAGGCCGATTTCGACGAGCTCAAGCTGGAACTCGTGGGGGACCATGCTGTTGAGAACCGCATCCTCGCCTCGCGCCTGGGTCTGGCTGTGATGGAAAAAGCGGGTACGGCATTCAACGATTTGCGCGTGCGCGTGCAGACACTTGAGCCCGACGGGCAAATGTCCGAGCAGGACATCTTGCGCCCCGACAACGTCCTGCAAGCGCTCGTCGATGGGTGGACCGACGCGGGGCTCGACGTCGATGCCTGGAAGCGCGCTCAACATGCGATTTCACCCTACATGGTGGCGCGGCTTACCGAGGGCTACGAGGCCTGCAACCACTGGCTCATTGAGCATGGCGTGCTGCCCAAGATCGACTTCAAGGATCGGGTCCGGCGCACGGCCGGCAACCCCGGCGCGACCGGCGCATTTCAATTGCCGGTGGTTGGCGGTGTTCCGGTATCCGCGGCACAAATGCCCGATGGCATGGGCGCCGCTGGATTCAGCGGCGCCATGATGATGCCGGCGGGCGGGTTCCCAGCCAACGCGGGTGGTGTGGTCGATGTCACCGCTGGCGCAGGCATGACCGGGCGGGCGGTGGCCGGGCCCATGGTGGATTTGAACTCGCCGCTTGGCTGGGTACGTGCCCGAGCCCAGGCCGTCTCGGACCAAGTCCGGCGGATGCTGTTCGTTCAGGCGCCTGGAGGGGGGCAAGTGGGACGGACGGTGGAGCATCTGGCCCCCTCGCCAGAACTGCTCACGGCCTTGCAGGCGCAGCAGTTGGCCTCTGCGCAGGCGTATGGATACATGCCCGCATCGCAGTTCCAGGGTGGCGCGCCCACCGTGGCGCTCACCGTACCGCACGTGGACATTCTGGTGCCGGTCGACATGCCGGGCGCGGCGCGTCAGTTGCGCGATCAGACCAATTCGCTCAAAGAGAAAGCCTCGACCCCGGGTGAGAAGGCGACGATCGAAATCATCGCGCTCATGTTCCAGAGCATCTTGGCGGAAGAGCGCATTCCCGAGTCGATCCGCCTGTTGTTTGCCCGCTTGCAGATCCCGGTGATGCGGGTGGCCTTGTCGGAGCCGGAGTTCTTCGGCACCCTTGAGCATCCGGCACGCCAATTGATCGATCAAATGGGTTCGTGCGTCATGGGGTTTGACGCCGCCGCGGTCGAGATGGATGCGCTTGAAGCCGAAATACGGCGGATCGTGCAGGTCATTGAGCAGTATCCGGAGGTCGGGCAGCGCGTCTTTGCCAAGATGGTCGAGGAGTTTCGCGCCTTTCTGGGCGAACATCTGGTGGATTCCGGTGACACGAGGCACCTGGTGTCGATTGCTCAGCAAGTCGAGCAAAAGGAAACGTTGGCGATCCAGTACACCATCGAAATGCGCAACATGCTCAAGGACATGCCGGTGGCCGACGTGGTGCGCGACTACTTGTTCAAAGTCTGGTCGGAGGTCTTGGCCGTCGCGGCCGTGCGCAAGGGGGCACAGCATGATGAGACGCTGATGCTCAAGCGCAGCGCGGCCGATCTGGTCTGGGCGTCAAGCGCCAAGCCTTCGCGCGCCGATCGCCAGCGCGTCATCGAGATGCTGCCGCATCTCTTGCAGCGCCTGCGAAAAGGCATGACGCTGCTTGGCTTGGTCACGGGTGTGCAAGACACGCACCTGAAGATCATTGGTGAAGCGCTGTCACAGGCCTTTTCGTCCAAGGCTGCCTCGGTATCCAACGAGCGCATTGAAGAGTTGGCCAGCCAACTCGCCGCGTTGGAGGACGTGGTCCTGGAGGATGGCGCTGGGGATCTGCCGCTGGATGCCGAGAACATCGAACTGCTCGTGGGCATCGATTCGTCCAAGCTGGAGGTGGTGACCGACGGAGGATCGCAGCCCAGCCAAGCCATGCGGGCGTGGGCGCAAGAGTTGCAAGTCGGCGCCTGGTTCCAACTCGACCACAACGGCCAGCATTCCGTCGTCCAGTATGTCTGGCGCAGCGCGCGTGGTCAGCTGCACTTGTTCGCGGCGCCCGGGGGACGCAACGTCTTGATCCAAGCCCGACGCATGGCCGCTTACCTGCAGGCGGGGCTGTTGTCGCCGCATGAGCAGGAATCGCTCACGGTTCGGGCAACGCGCACCGCGCTGGCCAAACTGGAAGCCAATCCAGAGCGCTTGTTGAACTGACGCGCGGTTGGCAAAGCGCCTCGCGACACGCGTTCGCGAACGCTCTCCCGGCCTCTTCGATGCGCGCGAGCAGTGCGTTTTATGCGTGCTCGCTCACGCAAACTTCGCCAGCATGTCCGCCACCTGGTCCGCGGGCAGGTCACCCTGCTCGATCACGCAGCCGACCATCGTGAAAAAGCTCTTGTCCAGCGCCTTGCGCGCTGCCGCCAACTGTTGGGCAATTTGCTCACAGTCGGCGTCGCTTTGGATGAGGTTCTGGATGCCGCGCAACTGGCCCTCGACTCGCGCCAGGCGGTCGCACAGGGCCTTCTTGCGGGCGGGGTTCGAGATCTGGCTCATGACGTACTCCGCGATGGCGCGCATGGCGCGCCGCTGTTCCGTTGTCATGATAGCTGTCGATGCGCCGCCGGATAAAAGCCGACAATTGACGTTTACGTAAACGTCAATTAAATTCACGGGTTTTCCGGACCAGGCCCGCAGCAGGAGACAAAGCCATGACCGATCTGTCCAGCGACTTCAAGGCACTTGCCCAGTATCGCCCCGTCAACAAGGTGCGCTTCGTCTCGGCGGCCAGCCTGTTCGACGGACATGACGCGGCCATCAACATCATGCGCCGCATCCTGCAAGGCATGGGCGCGGAGGTTATCCACCTGGGCCACAACCGCAGCGTGGACGAAGTCGTCACCGCCGCTTTGCAGGAAGACGTGCAGGGCATCGCCATCAGCAGCTATCAAGGCGGGCATGTCGAATACTTCAAGTACATGGTGGATTTGTTGAGAAGCCGCGGCGGTGCGCATGTCCAGGTATTTGGCGGTGGCGGCGGCGTCATCGTCCCGGCCGAGATACGCGAATTGCACGACTACGGCGTTGCCCGCGTCTACAGTCCGGAAGACGGCCAGCGCATGGGGCTGCAGGGCATGATCGGCGAGATGGTGATGCGCTGCGACAAGAACCTGTCGGAGTATGCGCCGCGTTCCATCGACGCGATCCAGGGCCATGCCGAAGCCGCTTGGCGTGCGCTGGCGCAACTCATCACGGCTCTCGAAAACGATCAAGCCGATGCGGCACTGGTGGCTGCTATAAATGAACAGGCAGCTGCGAAAAAGATACCAGTCATCGGCATCACCGGCACCGGAGGCGCAGGCAAGTCAAGCCTGACGGACGAACTGATCCGCCGTCTGCGCCTGGATCAGGACGACGCCTTGCGGGTGGCCGTCATCTCCATCGATCCGTCGCGGCGCAAAAGCGGCGGCGCGCTGCTCGGGGATCGCATCCGCATGAACGCCATCGGTCCCTGGAAGGATGGCCCGCGTGTCTTCATGCGCAGCCTGGCCACGCGCGACACCGGTAGCGAGATTTCCGCCGCATTGCCGAGCGTGATCGCCGCGGCGCGGTGCGCGGGATTCGACCTGATCATCGTCGAAACGTCCGGCATCGGCCAGGGCGACGCGGCCATCGTGCCGCTGGTCGATCTGCCCCTGTACGTCATGACGCCGGAGTTCGGCGCGGCCAGCCAGCTTGAGAAAATCGACATGCTGGACTTCGCCGAATTTGTCGCCATCAACAAGTTCGACCGCAAGGGCGCGCAAGACGCGCTGCGCGACGTGGCCAAGCAGGTGCAGCGCAATCGCGAGGCCTTCAGCCAGCCAGCCGACCAGATGCCGGTGTTTGGCACCATGGCCGCGCGCTTCAACGACGATGGCGTGACCGCGCTGTATCAGGCCATCAAGCCGCGCCTCGCCTTGCTCGGGCTGTCGCTCAAGGACGGCCGCCTGCCTGCCGTGAAGGTGCGCCATTCGACCAACCAGACGCCTGTCGTGCCGGGCGCACGCACGCGCTATCTGGCTGAAATTGCTGACACCGTGCGCGGTTACAAGAAGACCGCGCGTGAGCAGGCCCGTCTGGCGCGCGAGGTCCAGCAGCTTCGTGAAAGCGCGCGCATGCTGTCCGAGGACAACCCAGCCAAGTCCGGCGACCACGGCGCGCGGGCCACCGTGTTGCGCCTGGCCGAGGTGCGCGAGCAGCGCCAGCTGCCCGCGGCGCGCAAGCTGCTCTCGCTGTGGCCCGCGATGCAGCAGGCCTATGCGGGAGATGAATATGTCGTGAAAATCCGCGACAAGGAAATCCGTACCGCGCTGGTCACGCAAAGCCTCTCGGGCACCAAAATCCGCAAAGTGGTGCTGCCCGGCTTTGAGGATCACGGTGAAATCCTGAAGTGGCTGATGCTGGACAACGTGCCCGGCAGCTTTCCCTATACGGCAGGCACCTTTGCCTTCAAGCGCGAGGGAGAAGATCCCACGCGCATGTTCGCGGGCGAGGGCGACGCGTTTCGGACCAATCGGCGCTTCAAGCTGGTCAGCGAGGGCATGCCCGCCAAGCGGCTGTCCACCGCATTCGACTCCGTCACGCTCTATGGCAACGATCCCGACCCGCGCCCCGATATCTATGGCAAGGTTGGCAACTCGGGTGTCTCTATTGCCACGCTAGACGATCTGAAAGTCCTGTACTCGGGCTTCGATCTGTGCTCGCCCCAAACCAGCGTCAGCATGACGATCAACGGTCCAGCGCCCACGATCCTGGCGATGTTCATGAACACGGCCATCGATCAGAACCTGGAGAAATTCAAGACCGACAATGGCCGTGAACCCACCGATACCGAGGTTTCCAAAATTCGCGAGTGGGTGCTCACCAATGTGCGCGGTACCGTGCAGGCTGACATCCTCAAGGAAGACCAGGGCCAGAACACCTGCATCTTCTCCACCGAGTTCAGCCTGAAGGTAATGGGCGACATTGCGCAATATTTCGTGCACCACAACGTGCGCAACTTCTACTCGGTCTCCATCAGCGGCTACCACATCGCCGAGGCCGGCGCCAACCCGATCAGCCAGCTGGCGTTCACGCTGAGCAATGGCTTCACGCTCGTGGAGGCCTATCTGGCGCGGGGCATGCACGTCGATGACTTTGCACCC
>DAIOSZ010000193.1:0-7007 GCA_036752305.1 Burkholderiaceae bacterium | reverse complement strand
CCCGGCCCACCCGACGGTGACAACCCCGGTGACGTGTGCGCCCCCGCGTCACCCGCCGACGTGAGTTCGGCGGCCCAGAAGCCGATCAGGTCGTCGACGTCGGCCTCGGACAGGATTGCCCGCGGCACATTCGCGATCTCGTTGAGGCGGCGCGAACCGTCGTCGCCGACGGCAACGCCGACGCTGAGGTTCAGTGCCGCCAGGGCGGCCATGGCACCGGTGGGTGCCGGATCGTAGACCGGTCCGCGGACACCGCTCAGCGGCAGCGGATCTCCGGAGTCCGCGCCCGCCCCCGCAGCGCCGGTTTCGGCCCCGTCCGTCCCAGCGGCGCCCGGCGCCCCGGCCTATGCGCTGGGCGCGGCGATCGTGCTGGCGGTGCTGGGGCTGCTGACCTCGGTGCTGCTGTGGCAGAAGCTGTCGCACATCCAGGAGCAGCTGGCGCGGCAGAGCGCCGAGGCCAGCAGCCAGGCCGCCGAGGCGCGCGCCACGGCCCGGCAGGCGCAGGAACTGGTGCGCGAGACGGCGGCGCGCCAGTCGGTGGCCGATGCCCGGCTTGGCGAGGTGTCGCTGCAGCGCGGGCAGTTGGAAGACCTGATGCAAAGCCTGTCGCGCTCGCGCGACGAGAACCTGGTGGTGGACATTGAATCCGCGGTGCGCCTGGCGCAGCAGCAGGCACAGCTCACCGGCAGCGTGGAGCCGCTGCTGGCGGCGCTGCGCACCGCCAACGAGCGCATCCAGCGCGCGGCGCAGCCGCGCCTGGCGCCGGTGCAGCGGGCGCTGGCGCATGACCTGGAGCGCGTGAAAGCCGCCACCGTGACCGATACGCCGGGCGTGCTCATCAAGCTGGAGGAACTCACCCGGCTGGCCGACGAGTTGCCGCTGGTAGCCAGCACGCCCGCCGCCCGCGCGGTGGCGCATGAGGTGGCCATCGAGCGACCGGCGGCGGCCGACGGCGTGCGCGGCTATATCGACAAGCTCTGGCGCGACGCGCTGGCCAGCATTGGCACCCAACTGACCGCGCTGGTGCGGGTCAGCCGCATCGACCAGCCCGAGGCCGCGCTGCTGGCGCCCGAACAGGGCTATCTGCTGCGGCAGAACCTGCGTTTTCTGCTGATCAATGCGCGGCTGGGGGTGCTGGCGCGCCAGAACGCCTCGGCGCAGGCAGACCTCGCTGCGGCCGAGGCGCTGATTCGCCGCTACTTCGACCCTGCCTCGCGCAAGGCCCGGGCCGCGCTGGAGCTGGCGCAGCAGTTGCGCGGCCAGATGCGCAGCATGGAGCTGCCGCGCCTGGATGAAACCCTGACCGCGCTCACCACGGCGGCGGCCGGGCGCTAGAGCGGGGCAGGCATGCGCGGCGCGCTGTGGTTCCTCGGCATTTTCGGCGTGGCCGTGGCGCTGGCGCTGTTCATGGGCAACAACCAGGGCACGGTGACGCTGGTGCTGCCGCCGTACCGCATCGACCTGTCGCTCAACTTCGTCCTGTTGATGCTGATGGCGGCCTTTGCGCTGCTCTATCTGGCGATGCGCGCGCTGACCGCGCTGCTGGAGTTGCCGCGCCAGGCGCGGCGCTGGCGCGTGCAGCAGAAAGAGCGCTCGATCCTCGCCAGCCTGACCGATACGCTGGGCCAGATGATGAGCGGGCGCTATTTGCGCGCGCGCAAGTCGGCCACGCAGGTGCTGGCCTACGAGCAACTGCTGGCCGACATGCACGAAGGCCTGGAGCAGGGAGCCGAGTTGCGCGCGCTGGCGCATCTGCTGGCCGCCGAGAACGCGCACGCGCTGCAAGACCGGCCGCTGCGCGACGAAAACCTGGACCGCGCCGCCGCGGAGCTGGCGGGCCGCTCGGGCGCCACCGCGCAGGCGCTGGACGAGGGCCTGCGCCTGCGCCGCGCGCGCTGGCTGATCGACGACCGCGAAGCGACCACGGCGCTGGATCTGCTGGACGGCTTGCCGCAGGGCGTGGCGCGCCGCACGCTGGCGCTGCGCCTGCGCCTGAAGGCCGCGCGCCATGCGCGCCGCACGCCGGAGGCGCTGGAGACCGCGCGCCTGCTGGCCAAGCACCGGGCCTTCTCGCCCGATGCGGCGCGAGGCATCGTGCGCGGACTGGCGATCGATCTGATCGCCAGCACACACGACGATGCGCAACTGGAGCGCGCCTGGGACACGCAGCTCGACCCCGCCGAGCGGGCCATGCCCGAACTGGCGATTGCCGCCGCCGCGCGCCTGACGCAACTGAGCGGCGATGCCCAGCGCGCGCGCGAATGGATGCTGCCAGTCTGGGAGCGCTTCGTGGACGGCCTGCCGGGCGAGGCCGGTCTTTCAGCGGCGCAGCAACTGGCGCTGGCGCGGGCGCTGGAGCCGGGCCTACCCGAGCTGGATGCGGCCTGGCTGGCCCGCCTGGAGAGCGCCGCGCAGCGCGCTCCGGGCCATGCCATCGTGCAATACCTGGTCGGCATGGCCTGCCTGCACCGCCATCTGTGGGGCAAGGCCCATGCTCACCTGGCGCAGGCGGCCCCGGCCCTGCACGACACCGAGCTGCGCCGCCGCGCCTGGGTGGCGCTGGCGGCACTGGCGTCTGAGCGCGGTGACGAGGAGGCCGAGCAGCAGGCCTGGGCCGAAGTGGTGGGTGAGCACCGCATCGCGGCGGACACGGCGGTGAACAGCAGGCTGTGAACAGAATATTTGTTGAGGTTTCTACAAAAATGTAGATATGTCAACAAATATTTGAGTTTGCGGGCTGTGGAAAACTCATTTTGGCCTATTTTTAGGATAAAAATAGGCCTTATGTCGTTTAAAGACAACCACGGGCAGCTATCATTTTTTACTCACATTTCAGGAGTAAATCGATGAAGTTCACTCGCCCAGGTAGGCCGCGCGCACTTTCGGGTCGCTGAGCATCTGCTTGGCGTCGCCAGTCATCGTGATCAGGCCGGAGTCCATCACGTAACCGCGGTCGGCGATGGCCAGCGCGCGGCTGGCGTTCTGCTCGACCAGCACCACGGTGACGCCTTGCGCGTAGACGTCGCGCACGACCTCGAAAATCTTGTCCACCATGATGGGCGACAGACCCATCGAGGGTTCGTCCAGCAGCAGGACCTTGGGGCGGCTCATCAGCGCGCGGCCCATGGCCAGCATCTGCTGCTCGCCGCCCGACATGGTGCCAGCCAGCTGATCCTTGCGCTCCTTGAGGCGCGGGAAGATGCCGAACACCTTGTCCATGTCGCGGGCGATCTCCGCGTTGTCGCTGCGGATGTAGGCGCCCATCTGCAGGTTCTCGGTGATCGTCATGCGGGTGAACACGCCGCGGCCCTCGGGCACCATGGCCAGGCCCTGCTTGACCAGGTCCCACGGGCCCTGGCCCTTGATCGACTTGCCCAGGTACTCGATGTCGCCTTCCTCGAAGCCCAGCGTGCCGGTGATGGCCTTCATCGTGGTGGTCTTGCCGGCGCCATTGGAGCCGATCAGCGTGACGAGTTCGCCTTCGTTCACCTCGAAGTCCACGCCCTTGACGGCCTGGATTCCACCGTAGGCGACCTTCAGGCCCTTCACCTTCAGCAAAGTCTGCGCCATGGTCAATGCCCTCCGGTGCCCAGATAGGCCTCAATGACTTTTTCGTTCTTCTGCACCTGCGCGGGCGTGCCTTCGGCGATCTGCTTGCCGTAGTCGAGCACCGTGACGCGGTCGCACAGGCCCATGACGAGCTTGACGTCGTGCTCGATGAGCAGGATGGTGCGGTTGTCCTTGCGGATTTGGTCGATCAGTTCGCGCAACTGGACTTTTTCAGTCGCGTTCATGCCGGCGGCGGGCTCGTCGAGCGCGATGAGCTGCGGGTCGGTAGCCAGCGCGCGGGCGATCTCCAGGCGCCGCTGGTCGCCGTATGACAGCGTGCGGGCCTTGAAGTCGGCGTAGCGGCCAATGCCCACGTAGTCCAGCAGTTCGCGGGCGCGGGCGGCAATCGCCGCTTCCTCGGCCTTGAACGAGGCGCTGCGGAACACCGCGCCCAGCAGGCCCGAGTGCGTGCGCACGTGGCGCCCGACCATCACGTTTTCCAGCGCCGTCATTTCAGCGAACAGGCGAATGTTCTGGAAGGTGCGCGCGATGCCGGCCTTGGCGACTTCGTGCACCGCCGATGGCTTGTAGGGCTTTCCGGCCAGCTCGAAGCTGCCGCTGTCGGGCGTGTACAGGCCGGTGAGCACGTTGAAGAACGTGGTCTTGCCCGCGCCGTTGGGGCCGATCAGACCGTAGACCTGGCCGCGCTCGATGCGGATGCCCACGTCGCTGAGCGCCTGCAGGCCGCCAAAGCGCTTGGATACGCCGCGGACGTCGAGAATGTTGTCTGCCATGCGCCACCCCTTTCAGTTGACCGGCGTGGTCGTCTTGCCATGTTCCGGCGACGGCCACAGGCCGCGCGGGCGCACCAGCATGACGACGATCATTGCCAGCGCGATGAGCAACTGGCGCAGGATGGCCGCGTCCAACCGCCCGCCGGTCATCGCCTGCAAGGGCCCGGCCACGTAGCGCAACACCTCGGGCAGCGCCGACAGCAGCACCGCGCCGAGGATCACCCCCGGCAGATGCCCCAGCCCGCCGAGCACGACCATCGCGACGATCATCACCGACTCCATCAGGCTGAACGACTCCGGCGACACGAAGCCCTGGAACGCCGCGAACATGGCGCCCGAGACGCCGCCAAACGTGGCGCCCATGCCAAAGGCGAGCAGCTTGAGGTTGCGGGTGTTGATGCCCATGGCCTTGGCGGCGATCTCGTCCTCGCGGATCGCCATCCACGCGCGGCCGATGCGCGAGGTCTCCAGCCGCTGGCTGATGACCACCGCGAGCACCACCAGCACCAGGAACAGGTAGTAGTACAGCGTGACCGAGGGCAGCGTGGCGAAACCCAGGTCCAGCGGCTTGGCCAGGTTCAGGCCGAACACGCGCACGCCATCCATCTGGTTGATGCCCTTGTGTCCGTTGGTGGTGTTGACCGGGTGATCCAGGTTGTTGAGGAACACGCGGATGATTTCGCCAAAGCCGAGCGTGACGATGGCCAGGTAGTCACCGCGCAGCTTGAGCGTGGGCGCGCCCAGCAGCATGCCGGTGATGCCGGCCACGGCCGCCGCCAGCGGAATCACCAGCCACAGCGAGATGTGCAGGCCGCCGGGAAACATGGCGGCGATGGCCGGAAAGCTGTCGGTCAGGTGCGGCGAGGCCAACAGCGCGAAGAGGTAGGCGCCCACCGCGAAGAAGGCCACGTAGCCCAGGTCGAGCAGGCCGGCGTAGCCCACCACGATGTTCAGGCCCACGGCCAGCAGCACGTACAGCAGCGCCATGTCGGCGATGCGCACCCAGGCGTTGCCGAAGGTTTGCAGAATGAGCGGCAGGACGAGCAGCGCGACGAACAGCCCGAGCAACGCTTTCTTGCCGGAAGCAGAGGTGAAATCCATGGGGTCGATCTCCTGGCTTCAGGCCCGGTCGGCCACGCGCTCGCCCAGCAGGCCCGAGGGCCGCAGCGTGAGCATCACGATCAGCACGATGAACGCGAAGATGTCGGCATAGTGGCTGCCCAGAACGCCGCCGGTCAGCGCGCCGATGTAGCCCGAGCCGATGGCCTCGATCAGTCCCAGCAGGATGCCGCCGACCACCGCTCCCGCCAGGTTGCCGATGCCGCCAAACACCGCCGCCGTGAAGGCCTTGAGGCCGGGCAGAAAACCCATCGTGTGCTGCGCGGTGCCGTAGTTGGCCGCCCACATCACCCCGGCGATGGCGGCGAGCACGGCGCCGATGATGAAGGTGGCCGAGATCACCTGATCGGGCTTGACGCCCATCAAACCCGCCACGCGCGGGTTCTCGGCCGTGGCGCGCATCGCGCGGCCCAGCTTGGTGTAGTTGACCAGCCACATCAGAATCGCCAGCGACACCGCCGTGAGCACCAGGATGAGCACCTGCGTGGGCGAGATCACCGCGCCGCCGATCTTGAAAGGCTCGGTGGGCAGCAGCGAGGGGAAAGGCTTGTAGTTGGGCTTCCAGACGATCATCGCCAGCGTCTGCAGCAGGATCGACACGCCGATGGCGGTGATCAAGGGGGCCAACTTGGGCGCGTTGCGCAGCGGCCGGTAGGCGACCTTCTCGATCACGAAGTTCAGGATGGCCGCCGCCACGCAGGCAACCACCAGCGCGATCAGCAGCAGCAGCCAGCCAGGCGTGCCGGGCATGGCCGATTGCAGCCAGCCGATGGTGGACCAGCTCACGAGCGCGCCAACCATCAACACCTCGCCGTGCGCGAAATTGATCAGGTTGATGATGCCGTACACCATGGTGTAACCCAGGGCGATCAAGGCATACATGCTGCCGAGCACCAGACCGTTGATGATCTGTTGCAGCAAGATGTCCATGGGGAAGTCTCCTCCGGTAGTGCCGATCGATTCACATGCACCGAGCCGCCACAGCGGGCGATGAAGCTGGGCCTTGTGGGCCAGCGGTGCATGAAGCCGTGCCGCAGGTGCGGCAGGGTGGCGCGGATTGTAAAGAGGCCCCGACCGTGGTGGCTTACGGCACGACGGGGGTTTTCCCGGGTCAACTCGGCCCGAAAAAGTGCTCAACCGGCCGCGTCGCGGTTGAGAGCGCGCAGTTGCGCGAGCTTTTCGCCGATCTTGATTTCGAGGCCGCGCGGCGCCGGTTCATAGAAACGCGGCGGGTTCAGGCCCTCGGGCCAGTAGTTCTCGCCAGCCGCGAAAGCGCCCTCCTCGTCGTGCGCGTACCGGTAGTCCTTGCCGTAGCCCAGGTTCTTCATCAGCCGCGTCGGCGCGTTGCGCAGATGCAGGGGCACGGCGCGCGTGCCGTCCTCGCGCACGAAGGCGCGCGCCGCGTTGTACGCGCGGTAGAGAGCGTTGCTCTTGGGCGCCACCGCCAGATAGACCACGCACTCGGCCAGCGCCAGCTCGCCCTCGGGCGAGCCCAGGCGCTCGTAGACCTCGGCGGCGTCCAGCGCCAGGCGCAGCGCGCGCGGG
>DAIOSZ010000192.1:0-7042 GCA_036752305.1 Burkholderiaceae bacterium | reverse complement strand
CCGCTCCCAAGCGCGAATCCCGCAGCACGACGTGCGGAGGGTAGTCCAATGAGCGTCGTCACGCTGCATCTGAACCGGCAGCCGCTCAGCCGCGAGGTGCCCGACCGCACCCACCTGGGCGACTTCATCCGCGACGAAGGTTGCCAGACCGGCACCCACCTGGGCTGCGAGCACGGCGTGTGCGGTGCCTGCACCGTGCTGCTGGACGGCAAGCCGGTGCGCTCGTGCATCAGCTTCGCGCCCGCCTGCCAGGGCCAGTCGGTCACCACCGTCGAAGGTTACGGCGACGACCCCATCGTGGCGCTGCTGCGCCCGGCCTTCTCGCGCCACCACGCGCTGGAATGCGGCTTTTGCACGCCTGGCATGCTGAGCACCGCGCGCGACGTGGTGCTGCGCCTGCCCGAGGCCGACGAGGCGCGCGTGCGCGTGGAACTGTCGGGCAACCTGTGCCGCTGCACCGGCTACCAGGGCATCGTCAACGCCATCCTCGACGTGCTGGCGCAAACCCGCGACGGTGCCGCCCACCCGGCGGTGCAGGCGCTGCGCCGCGCGGCCGCCGAGGGCGTGCGCCCCTGGGCGCCACGGGGCGCCGCCGCGTTCGAGACCTTCACGCCGACCGACCTGGGCCCCGCCGATGCCAGCGCCGGCGCGGGCGCCGAGACGGCAGCGGACATGGGCGCCGACCAGGCCCTGCGCGTGGAGGGCGAGACCGTGGTGGAAGGCGGCTTCACCGTCCGCCACCCGCCCGAACAGGTCTGGGCCTTCATGGCCGATCTGCCGGCGGTGGCGGCCTGCCTGCCCGGCGCCGTGCTCACCGAGCATGAGCGACAGGCCGATGGTGGCGAGCGCGTCAAGGGCCATGTGGCCATCACGTTCGGCCCCATGTCGGCCGCGTTCAACGGCTCGGCCCGCCTGGCGCGCGACGAGGCGCGGCGCACCGCCGTGCTCAAGGGCGCGGGCACCGACTCGCTCAGCCAGTCGCGCGCCACCGGCAACATCGCCTACGCGCTGCTGCCGCTGGAGGGTGGGCGCACCCGCGTCAAGGTCGCGCTCGGCTTCGACCTGCAGGGCCCGCTGGCGCAGTTCTCGCGCTCCGGCCTGGTCAAGGACTTCGTCGGGCGGCTCATCGTCGAGTTCGGCAAGAACGTCAACCTGCGCATGGACCCCGCGCGCAAGGCCGACGACCCGCTACCCCCGGCCCGCCTGAACGCCTTCGCGCTGGGCTGGAGCGTGCTGATCGCGCGCATCAAGCGCTGGCTGGGGATGAAGGCGTAAAACACACTGCCGCAACTGCCGGGGCGCATTTCGATCACCCCAGGGAACCGCCGCGCCTGTGCTCGAACCGGTGCGCGCGCGCCTGTGGGCCACCTCCTACGGCGAACGCGATCCGGAAACGGCCTCGACCTCGGTGCCGGTGTTCGGCCTGCTCGGTGAACTCAAGGGCGCGCTCACCGTGTCAGGCCCTTTGTCCCGGTTGGTCCAGAAACCCGCTATGCAGGCCACCCTCGCGGCGCTGCTGCCGGTGGCCCAACGTGTCACCGACGAGTTTGGCGCCAACCCCGCCCGATACGTCGCCGCGCAGGACGCACTGAGAGTGAGGGATGTGGGCGTGGGCGATTGAGGCCGGTGCTGCAAGGATGCTTGAGCTGAGGCAGGTAGGGAACAAATTGGGTGAGGTAGCCTCGTGATTTTGTAGAATCATCTACAAAAATTTTGCAGATTCAACAGGGTTCGTCCAAAGCAGTCGCACAAGGCGCGCTTTTGCCTGGATTTTTGGAATCGTTTCGAGCGAAACGCATTGAGAAACCACCACGGACAGCTATTGTTTTTCAAGCACATCTCGTGGCGAACCATGCTGAGCGAGCGGAATACCGTCCTCGCCATTGTCGTGACGGTTCAACTCGAACGAGTTGATCGGCCCCGCGCTACGGTTTCGTCTTGGCGGCCTTCTTTGCCGCCGAGGTCCTGGCCGACTTGTCCCTCGGCTGATGGTACAGCGACACGGCCATCGTGCGGACCGTGAAATCAGTTCCCGAAGCCTTGAGCCTGTGCGTTGAGTAAAAGGCGAGCCTGTTCGTCGTGCAGTCGAGGCAGGTGTGACCGCCAACTGTCAGCTCTGTGCGCCATCGATTGAGCTTGCCAAGCGCGTCTGCGGTTTGAACCATATAGAAGAGCAAGCCGCCTTGGTCGTGCGCGAAATTGCCGGAAGCCTGTACGTATCGTGTTGTCAACTGCAGGTACCCTTCCTGAAAGTTGCCGTCCTTCTTAGCCTCGCCGATCCAGGAGTGATCACCCAGCCGGATCGACAAGTCAACGTGCCCGCCCGTCTTGGTGTCGTGGGTTGCCTGGTAGCCCTTCTGGCCCAATCCGATCAGGATATCTTGGCTGATGCGGTCTTCGCTGTCCTGTTGCCTCAGCTCAGGCGTGGCCTGCAGCGCATAGATCGACTCGTCGAGGTCGGCGTACAGCTGTGACACGAAGTCCTGGTACGTACCTTCCTCGCTGATCCATTCACGTCGCAGTGCCGCTTGGACCTTGCGCCTTCCGGCGAAGCGCTCGAACTGCTCAAGCGACGTCTGTTGCGTCACGCGGCGCCCTTGCTCTGAAGTCGCACGCCAGGCGTAAAGCACATCAGGATTTCAGACGCCGGGATGGGCTCACCGAACTCCGGGTGAATCACCGACTCGCCCCTGGAGTAGTGAGCGACTTCGTCGTTCGGCAGTTCCTTAAGCTGGCCGTCGAACTCGTACATGAGGCAAGTCTTAAGCACCTTGAGTTTCGGGTTCGCCAGGTACAACAGTGCTTTGGACACAAGCGACTCGTCGTTCGCGCCGGCCAACTGCGCAAGTTCAGCGAACGAATAGTGGTCGAGTTGGTAGGTGCGCTTCGACAGGGCGTGCCAGACATGCAGGCACGCCTGCATCACGCTGGGCTCTGCCGCCCAGTCGTCCTGGATTACGCCGTCCACGTTCACTTGTTTCTACGTTTGATGTGGTGCAGTACCTGGCTGGTGACGAAGTCGAAGTCCGCGTCGTCGGTGCAGCCGACAATCTCGGCCTCAGTGACAGCACTCACCTTGCCGGAATAGATGGCACGGGCATTGCCCCTGATATCCAGGTCAAGTTCTGCCTTGGGAGGTTTGGCCGCCCAGGTTATGCCGATCGCGTAGGGAACGATGCGCTCGACGTGCAGCTTGCCACCAACGTGGAACGCATCCTTGCGGAAGTCCTTGGTCTTGTTCCGGAGAAGCTGGCCGCGGTTGTTCGACGACGAGTCCTTCCCCGTGGCCACGAACCCAAGGGCGGTGACACGCCCGCACTTCTCATCAACATACATGGGGTTGATGGCGGGGTGGAGGTTCATCAGACCGGCGCCGACGGCGCCATGTCCGATGAACCTCTCGGTGGCGCGGTTCAGCTCACCGACCACACGGAGGAAGGCAGGAGTCGCCTTGTCGTCTGTCATGCCGGGTTGAAAGTCCACTCGCACTTCAACCAGCTCGGAGTTGATGTCGATGACGACGGTGTCGAAGCACGGAACCGACCGTGTGCGGACGCCGATGAGTTCGTCGTATTCAGCGAAGACCTTCTGTTGTGACGCCGACATCTTCGAGATGTCCAGCGGCTCGCGGTGGGTGTAGGTGCGGGTGCTGAAATACTGGAGATACAACCTGCCGCTCACGAAGTCGGCCGCGATCAGCCTAGGTGCCGATCCCTTGTACGGTTCAAGCCCTGCCTCGCTAGTGGGTGCCGCCAAGATCGAGAACGGGCGTTGCTTCAGGACTTCGGCCAAATCGGAGACTGCTGAGCCGCCGGCCCACTCGAGGATGCGGGCACGGTCGTCCCTGTTCTGTTCTCGCAGGTCAAAGAAGCTCACCCGTTTGTTGCCGACATAAGTGTGTTGCTCGGCGACAGCGGCAAGGGACCTGAAGGCGGCTGTCCAGATCGTGTCGCTGTAGGAGTCCTCGCGAACGCCTGCAAGTGTCTCGAACCAGCCCCTGCTGGTGTGAAGGTTGGCGGCAGACATCAAGGTCCGGGCGTGCTTCCACTGCAAGCGCGTGGAAAGCAACTCCATCACAGCCACAACTTGCTCACGGGTTGCAGATTGCTTCTTCCCGCCGGACGGCACAGCGCTCATTGGACCTCCATTTATTCCGATTGATTGCTTTTGCGCATGGTACCCGGGCTGGATCTGTCCTCGAACTCGGTTCGGCCTTGATTCGGTCGTATCGAAAGGTCCTCCGCTGTGGATTCGCTTCAAGGAATTACACGGAATGATGAGCCGGGGCGCAGCCGTCCGAGTATTGGCAGCCCTCAGGTGTGGGAGCGTCCAGTTTCCGTTGGGTCGTACGGAAGCATGTCCTGGGAAAGATGGCATCACCTGTGGGGAGACCTGTCGATTGTTCGTGACGGTCAATGGCGATGGGGGGTTTGGTAAGCGGCTGGCCTCGTAGCGGTGGGTGAGAAAAGGGCAATGGAGCAGCCGCTTGCCGAGCTGCGGTGGCTGAAATGCGAGCGGTGCCGAGGTTCAAAAAATATAGCTGCCCGTGGATATGTTCATTGACCTGAAAGCCAATTTGTTCGCCAAAATAAGGCCGACGACCGCTTGAAAAGAGGGGCGAAACCAAAGATTTGTAGAGGCATCTACAAAAATGTCGCAACATCAACAAAATCGACCGGAAATTGCCTTTCAAACGGCAGTTTGAGCCGATTTTCAAGCATCAATCAGGGCTGAACGTCAATAGAAACGGCCACGGGCAGCTATCGTTTTTGAAGTTTTGCTCAGAGTCGTGCTCCATCGCATGGCGCAAGCCCGCGGCCTGGTCGTCGGGAGTGGGGTCGGCCAACCTGCGTCAATTCAGGCAAGGTTTGCGCCCCGGCGCTCATCAGAGGGGCGCCGTTCGCGCGGGTGCGTGTGATCAGTTCTTGATGTTGTAGGTGTCGATCATGTTGCGCATGGCGGCGAAGCCGTTGTCAATCAGCTTGTCGAATTCCGCGCCGCTGGCCGGATAGCTCTTGATCCCGTATTCATCGGCAAGGAAGGTCTTGTACGCGGTGCTCGAAACCACCTTATGGATCGCGGTTTCCAGAATGGTCTTCACATCCCTGGGGAGGCCTTTGGGCGCGGCCACTCCGATGATGCCGGTGATGCCGATGTCGTAGCCCTGCTCCTTGATGGTCGGTACGTTCGGAAACCACGGCAGGCGGAAATCACTGGCCGAGGAAATGAACTTGAGTTTTCCGGCTTTCACCAGCTCGGCGTACTCCGACGGGCCCTGCAGGGCGACATCGACTTGTTTCCCCACGACGGCGCTGATCGACTCGGCCGATGATTTGTAGGTCACCTGGTCGAGCTTGCCGCCGGTGAGCTTTTGAAGCTGGAGAAACGGGAAATTGTTGGGGGCGCCCGTGACGCCGTAGAACACGCCCTTGGGCGTCCTGGCTTGTGCAACGAGATCCTTGATGTTGTTGATGGGGGATTCGGGGTAGGTGACGATGCCGTAGCTGAATTCCGCAACCCCTCCCAATGGCTCGAAGTCGTCGCGCTTGTACGGAACCTTCATCAATTGCGAGGTGAAGGTGACGGTGCTGTATGAATAAAAGCCAATGTTGTATCCATCCGGCTTGGCTCTTGCCAGGTTTCCGAGCTGGATCGTTCCCGATGCCCCGGGTTGATTGAGAACGATGATCGGCTGCTTCAGCTCGGCCTCCAGGAGTTGGGCGAATTTCCTGGCGATGCCGTCGGTTGACCCTCCGGCCCCATACGGAACCGAAAGGGAGATGGTTCGCTGGGGATAGGTGGCGGCCTGAGCCGTGGCCAGGAAGCCGAGAGCCGGCAGCGCCAATGCGACGCTGCCCAGGATAAGCTTGGATGTCATGCCGTGGTTCCGATCCGTTGACGACAACAGGGGGAGGGGCTCAGATGTTGGTCAGCGTGATGCCGCCATCGACGACGAGTGCTTGCGCGGTGACGAAGGCCGCTTCGTCGCTGGCGAGAAAGCAGATGCACCGCGCAATGTCTTCCACGGTCCCGAGGCGTCCCAGCGGCGTGCGGGCAACGCGGTTGGCGTCGCGTTCGGTGTTGCGGTTGCGTTGCGTGCCTTCGGTCGGTACCGCGGATGGGCAGATCGCGTTCACGCGGATGTTGAGGGCGCCCAGCTCGGCCGCGGCGGCGCGGGTGATGCCCAGAACACCGGATTTGATGCCGGAATAGACCACCGAGTTGGCCGCCGAGCGAAGGGCCGCGACCGAGGCCACGTTCACGATCGAGCCGCCGCGCCCGGGGTCCATGACGCGCACGGCTTCCTGAAGGCTCCAGATCACCGACTTGAATCCGACGTCGAGCATCCGGTCGATCGTCTCCGGCATGATGTCCGGAATCGGCTGGTAGCGCACCCAGGCCGCGTTGTTGACCAGGATGTCAAAGCGCTGGCCGTGCTCGAACGAGCGTTGAATGGCTTCGCGGATGCCCTCGCGGCTGGCAATGTTGACCACGACGGCGAACGCCCGGCCACCTTGCGCCTGGATGGCTTGCACGACCGGTGCGACCAGCTCTTCCTTGAGATCGTTCACGCAGACGGTGGCGCCGCGGGCGGCCATCTGGAATGCGGTCTCCTTGCCGATGCCGGCGCCGGCTCCGGTGATGAGGGCCACGCGGCCCAGCAGATCCTGATTCATGGGTATTCCTTGATTCACACCGACTGGATGAAGTCCTGGCCGACGCTCTTCGCCAGCGCGCCTGCGTCGAAGGCGGCGTCGAACTTGCGTATCTCGCGAAGGGCGTAGTGCAGCGGCACCTCCCAGGAAAAGCCCATGCCGCCATGCAGATGGATGGCTTTCTCCAGCACGAAGGCCGCATGGGCCAGGCTGTTGACCAGGATGGGCGCGCTGGCGCGCGCGGCGCCGTATTCGTCCACCTCGAGCACGCGCTCGATGCCGGCGCGCGAGGCCTCCTGCAGCAGGCGCATCCTGGCCAGCAGGTGGCGCACCGCCTGCTTGGCCGACAGCGGCCGGCCGAACTGCACGCGCGTGGACAGGTAGTC
>DAIOSZ010000191.1:2738-7067 GCA_036752305.1 Burkholderiaceae bacterium | reverse complement strand
TCCTGGAAGGTGCGGCCGATGGCCATGACCTCCCCCACGCTCTTCATCTGCGTGGTCAAACGCGCGTCGGCGGCGGGGAACTTCTCAAAGGCAAAGCGCGGAATCTTGGTGACCACGTAGTCGATGCTCGGCTCGAAGCTCGCCGGCGTGGCGCCGCCCGTAATCTCGTTGCGCAACTCGTCGAGGGTGTATCCCACGGCCAGCTTGGCGGCGACCTTGGCGATCGGGAATCCCGTGGCCTTGGACGCCAGGGCCGAGGACCGTGACACGCGCGGGTTCATCTCGATGACGATCATCCGGCCATCGCGCGGATTGACGGCGAACTGCACGTTCGAGCCGCCGGTGTCCACCCCGATCTCGCGCAACACCGCCAGGCTCGCGTTGCGCATGATCTGGTATTCCTTGTCGGTCAACGTCTGCGCCGGTGCCACGGTGATCGAGTCTCCCGTGTGCACGCCCATCGGGTCGAGGTTTTCGATTGAGCAGACGATGATGCAGTTGTCTTTTTTGTCGCGCACCACCTCCATCTCGAACTCTTTCCAACCGACGAGCGATTCCTCGATCAGCAGCTCATGCGTGGGCGACGCTTCCAGCCCGCGCTTGCAGATCGTCTCGAATTCCTCGGGGTTGTAGGCAATGCCGCCACCCGTGCCGCCGAGCGTGAAGCTCGGGCGGATCACGGTGGGAAAGCCCACGCGCGCCTGGACGTCCCAGGCCTCCTGCATGCTGTGCGCGATGCCCGAGCGCGCGGAGCCCAGGCCGATGCGCGTCATCGCATCCTTGAACTTCAGCCGGTCCTCGGCCTTGTCGATGGCTTCCGGCGTGGCGCCGATCAATTCCACCTTGTACTTGTGCAGCACGCCGTTGCGCCACAGGTCGAGCGCGCAGTTCAGCGCGGTCTGTCCGCCCATCGTCGGCAGGATGGCGTCGGGCCGCTCCTTGGCGATGATTTTTTCCACCGTTTTCCAGGTGATCGGCTCGATGTAGGTGACGTCCGCCGTCGCGGGGTCGGTCATGATGGTCGCCGGATTGCTGTTGATCAGAACAACCCGATAGCCCTCCTCGCGCAGCGCCTTGCAGGCCTGCACGCCGGAGTAGTCGAACTCGCAGGCCTGGCCAATGATGATGGGGCCGGCGCCGATGATGAGAATGGTTTTGATGTCGCTGCGTTTGGGCATGAAAGGCTCGGTCAGGCTGTGTCTTGAATGAAGCCGATGCGGCGGTGATCGAGAGCGCTGGGCACGGCTTCTTCCGTCAAGGAGGCAATGGTGTCGGGGGCGGCGTCGATCAGCGCTTTTCCATCAGCGCGACGAACCGGTCGAACAGGTATCCGATGTCGTGTGGGCCCGGGGACGCCTCGGGATGGCCCTGGAAGCAAAACGCCGGCTTGTCGGTGCGCGCCAGGCCCTGCACGGTGCCGTCGAACAGGCTGCGGTGCGTGACGCGCAGGTTGGCCGGCAGCGAAGGCTCCTCGACCGCGAATCCATGGTTCTGGCTGGTGATGCTCACCCGCCCGTCGTCGAGGTCCTCCACCGGGTGGTTGGCGCCATGGTGGCCGAACTTCATCTTGAAGGTGCGCGCGCCAGACGCCAGTGCCATGATCTGGTGGCCCAGACAGATGCCAAAAGTGGGAATGCCGCGGTCGATCAAGGCACGCGCGGACTCAATGGCGTAGTCGCAGGGCTCGGGATCGCCCGGGCCATTGGACAGGAAGACGCCTTGTGGGCTCAACGCCAGCACGTCCGCGGCGGGAGTCTGCGCGGGCACGACGGTCACGCGGCAGCCGCGCTCGGCCAGCATGCGCAGAATGTTCTTCTTGACGCCGAAGTCATAGGCCACCACGTGAAAGCGCGCCTCGCCTTGCGTCCCATAGCCCTGGCCGAGCCGCCATTCGGTTTGCGTCCAGGCATACCGCTCGGAGGTGGTGACAAGCTTGGCCAGATCGAGCCCCACCATCGGTGGCGCCGCCTGGGCTGCCGCGACGGCTTTGCGCACCGCCGCGTCGCTCGGCGGCTCGCCCTCGGGGAGCGCCAGAATGCAGCCGTTCTGCGCGCCGAGCGTGCGCAGATGGCGGGTCAACCGCCGCGTGTCGATGTCGGCGATCGCGACCGTTGCGTTGGCCCGGAGATGTTCCGACAGCGCGCCTTCGCAGCGGAAGTTGGACGCCAGCAGCGGCAGGTTCTTGATGATGAGTCCGGCCGCCTGGATCTTGCCCGACTCGATGTCCTCGCCATTGACCCCGGTGTTTCCGATATGGGGATAGGTGAGCGTCACGATCTGCTGGCAGTAGCTCGGGTCGGTGAGGATTTCCTGGTAGCCCGTCATCGCCGTGTTGAACACGACCTCGCCCACGGTGTGGCCGGGAGCGCCGATGGAGGAACCGAAAAACACCGTGCCATCGGCAAGCGCGAGGATGGCGGACGGGAAAGACCCCTGTAGGGACAAAAGCACTGGGAACTCCGAAAGTGGTACGGGTACGCCCAGCGAAAACCCGGGGCCGGAGGCCGGGTCAGCTTTTGTGGAGGGAGTGCGGGTGTTGCGCTAGGCGTGGGGGTGCGGAAAAGCGGCTGATTATAGCCCGGCCTTTCCCATCCGGCCTGGCTGTACAGACAGGCCCGCATACAAGCAGATGGCCGCCGCCGCCGCCACGTTGAGCGATTCCTCGCCTCCCGGCTGCGGAATGCGCACGCTCAACGCGGCGCGCGCGGCCAGTTCGGGCGACACGCCCTGCCCTTCATGGCCGAAAACCCAAGCGCAAGGCACGGGCAGCCGCGCTTCATGCAACCCGTCGCCTTGGTGCGAGCTGGTGACGATGAGGGGCACGCCGAGCGCGTCCAAGGAGGCCGCGTCCACGCCCTCCACCAGACGCAGCGCGAAATGCGCACCCATGCCGGCGCGCAGCACCTTGGGCGACCACAGCGCCGCCGTGCCTTTGAGCGCGACCACCTGCCGCGCCCCGAGTGCCGCGGCGGAGCGCAGGATGGAGCCGACGTTGCCGGCATCCTGCACGCGATCGAGCACGATACTGGGCAGCCCCGCTTCGACGCCGGCTCCCGAAGCGGGTACCGGGAGGATAAAACCCATGCCCGCAGGCGACTCCAGGCTGCTGATGCCGTGAAACAAGGCATCATCGAGAACTATGATTTTTGTAGCTTCCCGTGGTTGATTCCATTGACCATTTTTCCAATTAGACGCTGAAAAAACAGCCTCCAGGGGCTGCCAGCCGCGCGCCAGCGCCGCCCGACACAGGTGATCGCCCTCCAGCCAGATCCTGCCAACTTTTCGGTAAGCGCCGCCGTCCTGCGCGAGGCGCCGCAACTCCTTCAGGCGCGCGTTGTCTCGTGAATGGATGAACAGGGGCTCGCTCATGGCTGCGCGCCCAGAACCGCCGCCACGGGCGCAAAGCTGCGTCGGTGCTCGGGCGTTGCGCCGTGGGCGCGCAGGGCCGCCAGGTGCGCCTGGGTGCCATAGCCTTTGTGACGGTCGAAGCCATAACCCGGATAGCGCGTGTGCAGCTCGTCACACAGCCGGTCGCGCGTGACCTTGGCGGCAATCGACGTGGCCGAAATGGCCGCCACCTTGGCGTCACCCTTGACGATGGCCTGCGCGCGCATGGGCAGCACCGGCAGGCGGTTACCGTCCACCAGCACCAGCTTGGGCGGCAGGCGCAAGCCGGCAACGGCCCGCTGCATGGCGAGCAGGGTCGCGCCGAGGATGTTCAGACGATCGATCTCCTCCACGCTGGCCTGTGCAACCGAACAACACAGCGCCCGCGCCAGGATGGCGTCATACAGCAGTTCGCGGCGGCGCGCGCTGAGCACTTTGGAGTCGGCCAGGCCTGGGATCGGTCGACGCGGATCGAGAATGACCGCCGCCGCCACGACAGGGCCGCACAAGGGGCCGCGCCCGGCTTCGTCCACCCCCGCGACCAACCCGGACGACGGGTCATCCCAGGGCAGCTTGGCCTGCTCCAGAGGCTTACCCGATGAGTGGCGCGAGGGCATCGGCGGCCAGGCGCGCGCTGTCGCGGCGCAATTCAAGATGCAAGGCGGTAAAACGCTCCGCCAGGCGCTGGACTTCGTCTGGCGCGTCCAGCCAGGCCTGCAGCGCATCGGCCAGAGCACGCGGGGTGGCCGCGCCCTGTATGCGTTCGGGTACAACGAATTCCCGGCACAGGATGTTGGGCAACCCTACCCAGGGCTGAAGCTGCTGTCGGCGGTGCAGCCACCAACTTACGGGATGCATGTGATAGGCAATGACCATCGGCTTCTTGAACAGCGCGGCCTCCAGCGTGGCGGTTCCGCTGGCGACCAGCGCGGTGTGGGACTG
>DAIOSZ010000191.1:318-2728 GCA_036752305.1 Burkholderiaceae bacterium | reverse complement strand
GAAATAGGCTCAGCCGAGCGCCCTGACGAAAATTCCGCTGGCGACCAGCCCCAGATCGCAGGCGACCAGCGCGGTGTGGGACTGCCCGTCGAGCACGATCAATCTGCCGTCCCCGGGAGTCAGCCCGACCTGCCGCGCGGCGGCGAGTATCGGCGCTTTCAGCGAAGGCAACGCTGGAACTACGATTTTTATAGCGCCTCGTGATTGTTCCAGCATCACCGCCGCCTGAAAGAACCGCAGTGCCAAGTGCTCGATTTCCTTGGCACGGCTGCCCGGAAGCACCGCGAGCACGAGGTCTTGGGCCGAAAGACCGAGCTTGCGGCGCGCAGCCGCCTGGTCGGGAACCAGGGGAATGACCTGGGCCAGCGGATGGCCAACGTAGGTAGCCGCCATGCCATGCTCCGCCAGCAACTGGGGCTCAAAAGGAAAGACGCAAAGCACGAGATCCGTGCTGCGTCGCACCTGGTCCACACGTCCAGCCCGCCAGGCCCAGATGGAGGGGCTGATGAAGTGCGCGGTGCGGATACCGGCGTTCCTCAGCCGCTCTTCCAGCCCAAAATTGAAGTCTGGCGCATCGACCCCGATGAACAGCCGGGGCGGGTCGGCAATCAACCGGTCACCCAGTTCTCGGCGTATCCGCGCCAGCGCCGGATAGTGGCGCAGCACTTCGACATATCCACGCACCGCCAGCCGCTCGCTCGGCCACCAAGCCGTGAAGCCTTGGCTGGCCATTGCCGGCCCGCCAATGCCGAAGGCCTGCAAGCCCGGCCAGCGCGCCTTGAGTGCCGCCAGCAAATGCGCGGCGAGCAGATCGCCCGAGGCTTCTCCAGCGACCATGGCGATACGCACAGCCGACCCGGCGCTCAGCGCACGATTCCGCGCCCGGCCCGGGCAAGGAAGTCGCGCATCAGCGCTGCGTGGACTCGCTCATCACCTTCGGCGCGGTCGTACAGACGCTCCACCTCGGCCTGCGCTTGCGCCAAGGTGAGGTTCTGGCGATACAGGATGCGATGCATGTGCTTGATGGCCGCCATGCGCTCGGGCGAGAAGCCCCGGCGCCTGAGCCCCTCGCTGTTGAGGCCCGAGACTTGCGGCGGGTTGCCGTTGACGGTGACGAAGGGCGGTACATCCTGCGAAATGCGCGACTGAAAACCCGTCATCACGTGCGCGCCAATCCTCACGAACTGGTGAATCCCGGTAAGCCCGCCAATGACCGCCCAATCGCCAATCTCCACATGCCCGGCAAGCGTGGCTGCGTTGGAAAACGTCGTGTGATTGCCAACCTGGCAGTCGTGCGCGATGTGCACGTAGGCCATGATCCAGTTGTCGTTGCCGACGCGCGTCACGCCGCCCCCCTGCGCGCTGCCGGTGTTGAGCGTGGTGAATTCGCGGATGGTGTTGCCATCACCAATCTCAAGTGCCGTGTCCTCGCCGGCGTATTTCTTGTCCTGCGGCGCCGCGCCGATGGATGCGAATTGGAATATCTGGTTGTTGCGCCCGAGCGTGGTGCGCCCGTCGATCACACAATGCGCGCCAATGCGGGTGCCCTCGCCCACGCGCACCTGCGGGCCGATCACCGCATATGGGCCCACCGCGACGCTCTCGTGCAACTGGGCGCCGGGATCGACCAGCGCCGTGGGGTGAATGGAACTCATCCCGGCGCCTACCCGACGGTGCGCATGGTGCACATGAGCTGCGCCTCGGCGGCCAGCGCATCGCCCACCCGGGCGGCCGCGTTGAACTTGTAGATGCCGGCTTTGGCGCGGTCGATGCTCACGTCCAGATGCAACTGGTCACCCGGCTCGACCGGACGCTTGAAACGCGCGCCGTCAATCCCGGCAAAGTAGTAGACCGTCTTGTCGTCTGGCGTCACGCCCTGCGTATCGAATGACAGCAGCGCCGCCGCCTGAGCCAGCGCCTCCAGGATGAGCACGCCAGGCATCACCGGCCTGTGCGGGAAATGACCGGTGAAAAACGGCTCATTGATGGTGACGTTCTTGAGCGCCAGAATGCGCTTGCCTTTTTCGATCTCCAATACGCGATCGACGAGCAGGATCGGGTAACGGTGCGGGAGTTTTTTGAGAATCTGGTGGATGTCCATGGCGAGCAGGCGGGTGGCGCCGGGTTCAACGCGCAAGACTTCGTTCCAAGGCGGCAAGCCGTCTGCGCAAAAGCTGCAATTGTTTCACGCCGACGGCGTTTTTCTCCCAACTGGCATGCTCGTCGATCGGAAAAAATCCCGTGTAAGTGCCCGGTTGGTCGATTGAACTGAAGACAACGGACGCAGCCGACACCGTCACATGATCGGCAATGTGCAAATGCCCCAGGACGATGGCGCCGCCACCCAGGCTGCAATGCGCTCCGATGACGGCACTGCCGGGCGAGCATGCCGACGCATTCATGCGGCGCG
>DAIOSZ010000191.1:0-308 GCA_036752305.1 Burkholderiaceae bacterium | reverse complement strand
GGCCGTATGGGCGCCCACGCGGACGTTGTGCCCAATCTGGATCAGGTTGTCCAGCTTGACGCCATGCTCGAGTACGGTGTCGTCCAACGCGCCACGGTCTATGCAGGTATTGGCGCCAATTTCCACATCGTCGCCGATGCGCACGGCGCCGAGTTGCTCGATCTTTTCCCACGCGCCCGCATGCGGCGCGAAGCCGAACCCATCGGCACCGACAACCACCCCGGGATGCAGCAGGCAACGCGCGCCAATGCGGCAGTCCTCGCCCACAAAGACATGGGGGCGCAGTTCCGTATCTGGGCCAATGACCG
>DAIOSZ010000190.1:0-7119 GCA_036752305.1 Burkholderiaceae bacterium | reverse complement strand
GACTTTCTTGCTCTCGGCTTCAACGTAGACCGGCCGAGTGGGGTCCAAGGCGCCCAGAGCTTGCCACAGGCGTGTCTCGAAATGCTTCTGGCTGGGCTGCGGCCGACCGGGGATGAGGCCGAGCACCGAGGCGCGATGCTCGGCAAGTGCCTCCAGGTCGAGCACCTGCGCGCCCTCGGCGGCCAGGGCGTGCAGCAGCCTTGTCTTGCCGGAACCGGTGGGTCCGCAGATCACCCGGTAATCCAACGGCGTGGCCAGATGGGGCAATTGCTGGATCACCACCGACCGGAAAGCCTTGTAGCCACCCTCCACCAGCGTCACCTTGAAGCCGATCTGCGACAGGATGAAGGCCAGCGAATGGCTGCGCTTGCCGCCGCGCCAGCAGTACACCAGCGGCTGCCAGCCGCGCGGCTTGTCCAGCACCTCTCGTTCCAGGTGCGCCGCCACGTTGCGCGCGACCAGCGCCGCGCCGATCTTTTGCGCCTCGAAGGGGTTGACTTGCTTGTACAGCGTGCCCACGCGCGCGCGCTGCTCGTCGTTCAGTGAAGGCCAGTTGACGGCGCCAGGCAGGCGATCCTCGGCGAATTCACTTTCGCTGCGCGCGTCGACGACGGCGCCGAACTCGGCCAGCCGTGCAACGGCCTGGTCGGCGGAGAGGGTGACCAAGGGCATGTTTATCGGGTTCCGAGTTGTTTCGCGAGTTCGGGCCAGACGTTGTCCAACATCACCGGTTGCGCGCGGACATTGGGGTGGATGCGATCGGCCTGGAACCAGTCAAGCGCATCGGCCCGGTCGGCCACGCCCTTGAGCAGGAAGGGGACCAGCGCCGCGCCCTCCGCGCGGGCCGCCTGCTCGAAGGCGCCGGCAAAGCGACGCGCGTAGTCGGCGCCATAGTTTGGGGGAACCTGCATGCCCACCACGAGCACCCGCGCGCCTGTCGCCTTGGCCTGGCTCGCCATGGCCTTTAGGTTGTCTTGCGTCATGTCCAGCGGCAAGCCGCGCAAGGCGTCGTTGCCGCCGAGTTCCAGAATCACGTGCGTGGGCTTGTGCTGGCGCAGCAGCGCGGGCAGGCGCGAACGCCCACCGGAACTGGTGTCCCCGCTGATGCTGGCATTGACTACGCGAGCCTCGACCTTGCGCTCGGACAGGCGCTTGTCCAGCAGCGCGACCCAGCCGCTGCCGCGCGCCAGGCCGTATTCGGCCGAGAGCGAATCTCCCACCACGAGCACGGTGCGCGGCGGCTCGGCGGCCAGCGCTGCCGGCAAACCGAGGAACCCTGTGCAGGCGAGGGCCAGCAGGAGCCGGCTAGAGTAGCGCCGGTTCAACCCAGTCGAGTGTGTCGTGCCTTCTTCCGATCCCATCCTGATTGCCCAAGCTCTTTGCAAATCCGTCACCGACTCCAGCGGGACGCTGGAGATTGTCCGCGATGTCGATTTTTCCATTGCCCGAGGGGAAACCGTTGCCATCGTCGGCGCCTCGGGGTCGGGCAAGAGTACCTTGCTCACCCTGTTGGCGGGGCTGGACGTGCCGACCTCGGGCACGGTGCGTCTGGCCGGGCAGGACCTGTTTTCGCTGGATGAGGACGGCCGCGCGGCCTGGCGCGCGCGGCACCTGGGCTTTGTGTTCCAGAACTTCCAGCTCATGCAGCATATGAACGCGCTGGAGAACGTGATGCTGCCGCTGGAGTTGCTGGGCCGTCCGCGTGCCCGCGAGGCGGCCGGCGCCATGCTGGAGCGCGTGGGGCTGGGCGAGCGGCTCAAGCACCGGCCACGGCTGCTGTCAGGCGGGGAACAGCAGCGCGTGGCGCTGGCGCGTGCGTTCGTGGTGGAGCCGGCCGTCTTGTTGGCCGACGAGCCAACCGGCAGCCTGGACTTCGCCACCGGCGCGGCGGTGATGGATTTGATGATGGACCTCAATGCCCAGCAGGGCACGACGCTGGTGATGGTGACGCACGACGTCGCCCTGGCGCGGCGCTGCGCGCGCCGTATCACGATTGACGCAGGGCGTGCCTCCGAAGCCTGACCCGGCCACAGCACAGTCCAAACTGCCTTGACGCGGAAAAGTCCTCCGTCCACGGATAATCGCCACATGACGGCTCCCAAAATCGTGTTCGGCTTCCATGCCGTGGGCGTGCGCCTGAAGACGGCGCCCGACTCTGTGGTTGAGGTTTACGTAGACCCCGCGCGTCGCGATGCGCGCATGCGCGGCTTTCTGGAGCGTGCCCAGGACGCCGGGCTGCGCGTGATCGAGGCCGATGGCCTGCGGCTGGCCAAGCTCTGCGGCAGTCACGGCCATCAAGGCGTGGTGGCGCGGGTTCGGGCGGTGGAAGGCCGGCGCACCCTGGATGAACTGCTGGACGATCTGGGCGAGGGCGCCGATCCGCCTTTGCTGCTGGTGCTCGACGGCGTCACCGACCCCCACAACCTGGGCGCCTGCCTGCGCGTGGCCGACGGCGCCGGCGCGCAGGCCGTCATGGCGCCCAAGGACCATGCGGTCGGCCTGAATGCCACCGTGCACAAGGTTGCCAGTGGCGCGGCGGATACGGTGCCCTATTTCATGGTCACCAACTTGGCGCGCTCCCTGGGCGAGCTCAAGGAGCGCGGGATCTGGATCATCGGCGCGGCCGACGACGCCGACAAGACGCTCTACGAGGTGGACCTCAAAGGCCCGGTGGCCTTGGTGCTGGGCGCCGAGGGCCCGGGCATGCGCCAACTCACGCGCAAGACCTGCGACCAGTTGGTGCGCATTCCGATGCGCGGCGCGGTTGAGAGCCTAAACGTCTCGGTGGCCAGTGCCCTGTGTCTGTATGAAGCGCGACGCCAGCGCGGCTGAACGCATTGATCAAGCAAAGTTTCATGTCCGAGCCATCGACCCGAAGCATTCCCATCCACCCGGTCGGTCAGGCCAGCCGCCGGCCGCGCGCGCAGCTCAAGGGCCGCCAGCCCACGCCGCAGGCGCTGGACGAGGTACGCGAGCGCATCGGCGCCCCACCTGCGGACGGCTATCGGCGCGACCTGTTGATCGAATACCTGCACCGCCTGAACGACCATTTTCATGGTCTGCATGAGCGCCATGTCGTCGCGCTGGCGGCGCTGATGCGTCTTGCGCCGGTGGAGGTGTACGAGGTGGCGAGCTTCTATCACCACTTCGAGTTGTTCAAGGACGACGAGGCCGCGCCGCGCGTCACCGCGCGGGTATGCGACAGCCTGGCCTGCGAACTGGCCGGTGGCCGCGAGGTGCTGGAGCGCCTGCGCGGCCTGCTCGGACCGGAGGTGCATCTGAGCGCCGCGCCCTGCCTGGGCCGCTGCGAGCAGGCACCGGCGGCCGAGGTCGCGCAGCGCGCGGTGGCCCATGCGACAGCCGAAAAAGTGGCCTCAGAAGTGGCATTTTTGATGAATAAAATGCCTCAAGCGTCCGAAAATCAACCACGGGCAGCTATCGAAAAGATAGCTTACAAGCACTACCTCGATGAGGGCGGCTACGCGCTCGCGCGCGCCGTGGCCGCGGCGCAGCGCCCGCACGAGGCCATCATCCAGGCGCTGGAAGACGCGGGCCTGCGTGGGTTGGGCGGCGCGGGTTTTCCCGCGGGGCGCAAGTGGCGCATCGTGCGCGACCAGGCGGCGCCGCGCCTGATGGCGGTCAACATCGACGAGGGCGAGCCGGGCACGTTCAAGGACCGCTACTACCTGGAGCGTGACCCGCACCGCTTCCTGGAAGGGATGCTGATTGCCGCCAGCATCGTCGGCATCGACGCGATCTACATCTACCTGCGCGACGAATACCACGAGGCTCGCGCATGGCTCGCACAGGAATTGGCTGCCTTGCAGGCCAAGCCGCCGTTTGCGCTGCCGTGCATCGAACTGCGCCGTGGCGCGGGTGCCTACATCTGCGGCGAAGAGAGCGCGATGATCGAAAGCATCGAGGGCAAGCGCGGCGAGCCGCGCCTGCGCCCACCCTACATTGCGCAGGTGGGGCTGTTCGGCCGGCCGACCCTGGAGCACAACTTCGAGACGCTGTACTGGGTGCGCGACATCGTGGAACGGGGCCCGGGTTGGTTTGCCGGGCACGGGCGCCGGGGGCGCAAGGGTTTGCGCTCGTTCTCGGTGAGCGGGCGCGTGCGGCAGCCAGGTGTCAAGCTCGCGCCCGCGGGCATCTCGCTGCGCGAACTGATCGACGAGTATTGCGGCGGGATGGCCGACGGGCACGAGCTGTACGCCTATCTCCCTGGCGGCGCCAGCGGGGGCATCCTGCCGGCGAGCCTGGCCGATCTGCCACTGGACTTCGACACCTTGCAGCCCTACGGCTGTTTCATCGGCTCGGCCGCCGTCATGGTGCTGGGTCACCGCGACCGCGCGCGTGACGCGGCGCTCAACGTGATGCGCTTTTTTGCGCACGAGAGCTGCGGGCAGTGCACGCCGTGTCGCGTCGGCACCGACAAGGCCGCGCGTCTGATGCAGGCGCCGACCTGGGATGCACAGACGCTGCGGGATCTGGCGCAGGTGATGGGCGACGCCTCTATCTGCGGACTCGGACAGGCGGCACCCAACCCGATAACCAGCGTGCTCAAGTACTTTCCGCATGAGGTGACGCCGTCATGAACGCTTCCACGGCTTTCGAGATCGATGGCCGGGCCGTGACGGCGCGGCCGGGTGAGTCGCTGCTGCGCGTGGCCGAGCGGCTGGGCGTCGCCATCCCGCGCCTGTGCCACGCCGATCCGCTGCGCCCCGACGGCAACTGCCGCGCCTGCGTGGTCGAAATCGAGGGCGAGCGCGTGCTCGCGCCCAGTTGCTGCCGCGCACCCACCACCGGCATGAAGGTCTCGACCACGAGCGCACGAGCGGTCAAGAGCCGCCACATGGTGCTGGAGATGCTGCTGGCGGACATGCCGGATCAGGGCTTCAAATGGATAGGCGGCGATGCCACGCGCCCGCATGGCGAGCTGTCGGACTGGGCGGCGCGCGAAGGGGTGACGGTGCGGCCGGAACTGGCGGCGCTCCGGCGCGAGGAGCCGGCCGCTGACCTCTCGCACCCGGCCATGGCGGTGAACCTGTCGGCCTGTATCCAGTGCGGGCGCTGCGAGCGCGCCTGCCGCGAGGAACAGGTCAACGGCGTGATCGGTCTGGCCAGGCGTGGCGCGGACACGACCGTGAGCTTCGACCTCTCGGACCCGTTGGGCGCCAGTTCCTGCGTGGCCTGCGGCGAATGTGTGCAGGCCTGCCCGACCGGGGCGCTGATGCCCAAGACGCTGATCGGCGACCAGCGGTTGGACCGGCAGGTGGATTCGGTGTGCCCGTTCTGCGGCGTCGGCTGTCTCGTGACCTACAAGGTCAGGGACGAGCGCATTGTCGCGGTCGATGGCCGTGACGGACCGGCCAACCATGGGCGGCTGTGTGTCAAGGGCCGTTTCGGCTTTGACTACGCCCACAGCCCCGAGCGCCTGACGGTGCCCTTGATCCGCAAGAGTGGCGTACCCAAGGACGTGGCGCATATTCAGCGGCGAGGGGATTGGCGCGAACTGTTCCGCGAGGCGAGCTGGGACGAGGCGCTGGCGCTGGCCGGTGGCCGGTTGCGCGAGCTGCGCGATCGGCACGGACCCAAGTCGCTGGCGGGCTTTGGCTCGGCCAAGGGCAGCAACGAGGAAGCCTACCTGTTTCAGAAGCTGGTGCGCACCGGCTTTGGCAGCAACAACGTCGATCACTGCACGCGCCTGTGCCACGCCTCCAGCGTGGCGGCGCTGCTGGAAGGCGTGGGCTCCGGCGCGGTGAGCAACCCGGTGAGCGACGTGGGCGAGGCCGATCTGATTCTGGTGATTGGCTCCAACCCCACTTCCAACCATCCGGTGGCAGCCGCCTGGATGAAGAACGCGGCGCAGCGTGGCGCGCGCATCGTGCTGGCCGATCCGCGCCGCACCGATTTGTCGCGACATGCCTGGCGCACGCTGACTTTTACCTCCGGCGCGGACGTGATGCTGTTGTCGGCCCTGCTCAATGTGATCGTCACCGAGGGGTTGACCGATCCGGCCTTCATCGCCCAGCGCACCACGCACCACGCCGAGATCGTGGCCAGCGTGCGCGAACGCACGCCCGAGGCCATGGCGCCGCTGTGCGGCATACCAGCCGAGACGATCCGCGATGTCGCACGGGCCTACGCGCGGTCGCGCGCATCGATGATCCTGTGGGGCATGGGCGTGAGCCAGCATGTGCACGGCACCGACAACGTGCGCTGCCTCATCGCGCTGGCCACGCTCACCGGGCAGATTGGCCGTCCCGGCACCGGGCTGCACCCGTTGCGCGGCCAGAACAACGTGCAGGGAGCCAGCGACGCCGGCCTGATCCCGATGATGCTGCCCAACTACCAGCGGGTGGACAACGGCGCGGCGCGGGCGTGGTTCGAGGATTTCTGGCAGTCACCGCTCGATCCGGTACCGGGCTATACCGTGGTGGAGATCATGGACAAGGTCTTTGCGCCGGAGCACGATCCGCACAAGATCCGCGGCATGTACGTGATGGGCGAGAACCCGGCTATGTCCGACCCCGACCTGAACCATGCGCGCGATGCGCTGGCCACGCTCGAACACCTGGTCGTGCAGGACATCTTCATGACGGAGACCGCCTGGCTGGCCGATGTGATCCTCCCCGCCAGCGCGTGGCCCGAGAAGACCGGTACCGTGAGCAACACCGACCGCATGGTGCAGATGGGTCGCCAAGCTGTCCGCCCGCCGGGCGATGCACGCGAGGATCTGTGGATCGTCCAGCAGATGGCCAAGGGCCTTGGGCTGGACTGGCGCTATCCGGGGCCGCATCACGGCGTGGCCGCCGTCTACGATGAGATGCGCCGGGCCATGGCCCAGGCCATCGGCGGCATCACCTGGGAACGGCTTGAGCGTGAATCCAGCGTGACCTACCCCTGCCTGAGCCCGGACGACCCCGGCTCGCCCATCGTGTTTGACCAGGGTTTTCCCACGGCCGATGGGCGCGCCCGGCTGGTGCCGGTGAGCCTGGCCCCGCCTGCCGAGACACCCGACGCGGATTACCCCTTCGTCCTGATCACCGGACGTCAGTTGGAACACTGGCACACCGGCAGCATGACGCGCCGCGCGAGCATGCTCGACGCCATCGA
>DAIOSZ010000189.1:5283-7206 GCA_036752305.1 Burkholderiaceae bacterium | reverse complement strand
ATCGCAACAAGATTCACATCATCAACCTGGAAAAGTCGCTGCCGATGTTCCAGGACGCGCTCAAGTACGTGCGCCAGTTGTCGGCCAACCGTGGAACCATCCTGATGGTGGGGACCAAGCGCCAGGCACGTGAAATTGTCGCGGCCGAAGCGCTGCGCGCGGGCGTTCCTTATGTCGATCAGCGCTGGTTGGGCGGCATGCTGACCAATTTCAAGACGGTCAAGACCTCGATCAAGCGCCTCAAGGACATGAAGGCGCAGCAGGAAGCTGGCCTGGACAGCATGAGCAAGAAGGAGCAGCTCATGTTCACGCGCGAGCTGGAGAAGCTCGAGAAGGACATCGGCGGCATTCAGGAAATGAATGCGCTGCCGGACGCGATTTTCGTGATTGACGTGGGCTTCCACAAAATCGCCGTGGCCGAAGCCCAGAAGCTGGGCATTCCGCTGATCGGCGTGGTGGATTCCAACCACAACCCCGATGGAATTGATTACGTGATTCCGGGCAACGATGACTCGGCCAAGGCGGTTGCGCTCTACGCGCGCGGCATTGCCGATGCCATTTTGGAAGGCCGCGCCAATGCGGTGAGCGAGGTCGTCAAGGCCGCTTCCGAGGGCGACGACGAGTTTGTGGAAGTGCAAGAGGAAGGCTCCGCAGCCTGAGCCGGCCTTCCCGCTCCAAGGAAGGGGCATTGATGCCCCTTTTTTTTAGCAAGAATTTTGAAACGTTTGAGAATCGAGGAAATCAAGATGGCAGCAATTACCGCAAGCATGGTCGCCGAACTGCGCGCCAAGACCGATGCCCCCATGATGGAGTGCAAGAAAGCGCTCACCGAAGCCACGGGCGACATGGCCAAGGCCGAGGAAATCTTGCGCGTCAAGCTTGGCAGCAAGGCGGGCAAGGCGGCTTCGCGCGTCACGGCCGAGGGCGTGGTCGCGTGCAAGGTGGAAGGAACCCGGGGCGCGCTGATCGAGGTCAACTGCGAAACCGATTTCGTGACCAAGAACGACAGCTTCATCGCGCTGGCGAACGCCGCCGCCGATCTGGTCGTCCAGCACAATCCGGCCGACATTGCGGCGCTGGGCGCATTGGCTTACGCGGCGGACGGCTTCGGTCCTACGCTGGAGGACGTGCGCAAGGGACTCATTGGCAAGATCGGCGAGAACATGTCGTTTCGCCGCTTCAAGCGGTTTGACGGCACGGCCAAGCTGGCGTCCTATCTCCATGGCACGCGCATTGGGGTGGTGGTCGAGTATGAAGGCGACGAGACGGCCGCCAAAGACGTTGCCATGCACGTGGCCGCGATGAAGCCGGTCGCGCTCACCAGCGGCGACGTGCCCGCGGACCTGATCGCCAAGGAGCGTTCCGTGGCGACGGCCAAGGCTGCGGAGTCCGGGAAACCCGCTGACATCGCCGCCAAGATGATCGAGGGCTCGGTTCAAAAATACCTCAAGGAGGTGTCTCTGTTCAACCAGAGCTTCGTCAAGAACGACAAGCAGACCGTGGAGCAGATGCTCAAGGAGCGCGGCACCACGGTGAAGTCGTTTACGCTCTATGTGGTGGGTGAGGGCATCGAGAAAAAGACCGACGATTTCGCGGCCGAGGTGGCGGCGCAGGTTGCTGCCGCCAAGGGCAACGCTTGAGCGCTGTTTCGCCTCTTTTTCGAGATATCGTCGCCACCCAGGAGCTTCGCATGACCGAACCCCGAGCAGCCCATCGCCGGATTCTTCTCAAACTCTCCGGCGAGGCTTTGATGGGGGATGACGCTTTCGGCATCAATCGTGCGACGATCATGCGCATGGTCGAGGAAGTGGCGGAGGTCACGCGGCTGGGGGTGGAAGTTGCGGTGGTCATCGGCGGGGGGAACATCTTTCGCGGCGTGGCTGGCGGATCGGTTGGCATGGATCGCGCGACCGCGGACTACAT
>DAIOSZ010000189.1:0-5273 GCA_036752305.1 Burkholderiaceae bacterium | reverse complement strand
GCTCGCGACCGTGATGAACGCGCTGGCGCTGGCCGATACGATGAACAAGGCGGGCCTGACGGCTCGCGTGATGTCGGCCATCTCGATTGAGCAGGTGGTCGAGCCCTATGTGCGTCCGAAGGCTTTGCAGTATCTCGAGGAGGGCAAGGTGGTGGTGTTCGCTGCGGGTACGGGCAATCCGTTCTTCACGACGGACACCGCGGCCGCCCTGCGCGGTGCGGAAATCGGCGCCGAAGTGGTGCTCAAGGCGACCAAGGTGGATGGCGTGTATACCGCGGATCCGAACAAGGATCCGTCGGCCAAGCGCTATTCGAGCCTGGGTTTCGATGAAGCCATTGCCAAGAATCTGGGCATCATGGACGCTACGGCATTTGCCCTTTGCCGCGACCAGCGATTGCCCATCAAGGTATTTTCCATTTTCAAGCCCGGAGCGCTCAAGCGCGTGGTGATGGGTGAGGACGAGGGAACCCTGGTTCACGTTTGAGGAGTATTCGCGCATGACGATCGCCGACATCAGAAAAAGCACCGAGGCCAAGATGGACCAGTCGATCGCCTCGTTCCAGCACAACCTGACGAAAATCCGCACGGGTCGCGCCAACCCGGCGCTGCTGGACACCGTGCATGTGGACTACTACGGCTCAAGCGTACCGATTAGCCAGGTGGCGAACGTGTCGCTGCTGGACGCGCGTACCATCAGCGTCCAGCCCTGGGAGAAGGGCATGGGCGCGAAGATTGAAAAAGCCATTCGCGAGAGCGACCTCGGCCTCAATCCTTCATCCATGGGCGACTTGATCCGCGTACCCATGCCGCCGATGACCGAGGAGCGCCGCAAGGAGCTGACCAAGGTCGTCCACAAGGAAGGCGAGGCCGCCAAGGTGGCGGTGCGAAACCTCAGGCGCGATGCGAACGAGGGTGTGAAAAAACTCGTCAAGGACAAGGAAGCGTCCGAGGACGATCAAAAGCGCGCCGAAGCCGAGATTCAGAAATTGACCGACCGGCACATTGCGGATATCGACAAGCTGGTGGTGAGCAAGGAACAAGACATCATGGCCGTTTAGGCGGTGTTGGCAATGCTTGACCCGACCGTCCGCAAGCCGCGCCACCTGGCCATCGTGATGGACGGCAACGGGCGGTGGGCGTCGCAACGGCACTTGCCCCGCCTGGCCGGCCACAAGCGGGGGCTGGACGCCTTCAAGAGCTGCATCCAGGCTTGCCTGGATCGTGGCATCGAGGTGCTCACCGTTTTTGCATTTTCCTCGGAAAACTGGGCTCGGCCGGCGGACGAGGTGTCCGGACTCATGGAGTTGCTGTCGACCGCCATTGGACGGGAAATACCCAAACTCCAGCAAGACGGCGTGCGGTTGGTTTTCGTCGGTTCGCGCGCGGGCTTGTCCGAGCGGGTTCGCGCTGACCTGGTCCGAGGGGAGTCGGCGACGGCGCAAGGCCAACGCATGGTGCTCAACGTTTGCTTCAACTACGGCGGACGCTGGGACATCGCGCAAGCGGCTGCCACGTTGTCCAGGCAGGGCAAGCCGATCGAAGAGACCACGCTTGCGGGCGCGATGGCGCTGTCGCATGTACCCGACCCCGATTTGCTCATTCGTACTGGCGGCGAGCGGCGGATCAGCAACTTTCTCCTGTGGCAATTGGCCTATGCTGAGCTGTGTTTTCTTGATCTGCTCTGGCCGGACTTCGATTCAGCGGCGCTGGACGCGGCGCTGACCGACTACGGCCAGCGCCAGCGCCGTTTCGGTCGTACCCCAGAGCAGGCCAAGGCTGTGGCCGCCTGACCGAAAGCGCTCGCCCATGCTCCGCCAGCGTGTGATCACGGCCCTTGCCCTGCTGGCGGTTCTGCTGCCAGCGTTGTTTGCTCAGTCTTCCGTGCCGTTTGCGTTGCTCACGCTGGTGCTGATGGCGGCGGCAAGCTGGGAATGGGGGCGACTCAATAGCCTCTCCTCGCCTCGTGCGCTGTGGTTGGGCGCGGCATGCGCCCTTGCGTGTGTTGTCACCTGGTGGTCTGGCGAAGATTGGCGCCAGTGGCGCGCGCTGTGGGGTGGGGCGACCGTTGCCTGGGTGATCTCGGCGGCTTGGCTCATCGCCACGGGGGTTTCGGCCTGGGGGCGCATTCCTCGGGCGGTGCGCCTGCTGGGAGGCCTGTTTGCGCTTTGGTTGACCTGGTTGGCTACGGTGACGGCGCATCAGGTCGGGGTCAATCTGTTGCTGTCGATCCTCGCGCTGGTCTGGGCGGCTGATATCGCGGCGTACTTCGCCGGGCGCGCCCTGGGGACAAAGTTCATCGCGCGAAAGCTTGCGCCCTCGATCAGCCCAGGCAAGAGCTGGGAAGGCGCTATTGGAGGCTTCATCGGGGTGTTGCTCGTGTCGGCGCTGTGGAGGTGGTTCGATCAGGCGCAACAACCCGCGGCCCTGAGTCTGTACTCACGCCTTTGGACTCTGGGAGCCTTGCCCGCGCTGGCCGGGTTGGGATTTCTGACCGCGCTTAGCGTGGCGGGTGACCTGGTGGAGTCGCTTGTCAAGCGCAGCGCGGGCGTCAAGGATTCCAGCGGGTTGCTTCCCGGCCATGGGGGTGTTCTGGATCGCGTGGACGCCTTGTTGCCGACGCTCCCCGCCGCGATGGCCCTCCTGACCTACGCGCCATGACTGACCGGGTTCAAGGCATCACCATCCTGGGGTCGACCGGCTCAATCGGCGCCAATACGCTTGACGTGCTGTCGCGTCACCGGGACCGGTATCGCGTGTTTGCTCTGACGGCGGCCAGCAGAGTGGAGCCGTTGTTCGAGCAATGCCTGGCCTGGGTTCCGCGATTTGCCGTGATGACCGACCCGGTCGCCGCGGGGGTGTTGGAGGGCAGGCTGCGCGCGCAGGGCTGTTCGACGCGCGTGCTCGCGGGAGCGTCGGCGCTGGACGAAGTTGCCGCGCATCCCGACGCCGACGTGGTGATGGCTGCAATCGTCGGTGCCGCGGGGCTGTCGTCTGCCCTGCACGCCGCGAGAAGCGGCAAGCGCTTGTTGCTCGCCAACAAGGAAGCCATCGTGATGGGCGGGCGGCTGTTCCTGGAGGCGGTCTCCGAGGGTGGCGCGACACTGTTGCCCATCGACAGCGAACATTCCGCCGTATTTCAGTCCTTGCCTCATGATCGGACCCTGTGGTCCGAGACGGTGGACAAGATCATCCTGACGGCATCCGGTGGGCCTTTTCGCGAACGCGACCCCGCGGAGCTGCGGCATGTGACCCCGGAGCAGGCTTGTGCCCACCCAAACTGGGTCATGGGCCGAAAGATTTCCGTGGATTCGGCAACGATGATGAACAAGGCGCTGGAGGTGATTGAGGCGCACTACCTGTTCGGCTTGCCCCCGCAGCGGATTGAAGTGGTCATTCACCCACAGAGCGTCATCCATTCCATGGTCCAGTTTCGCGATGCGTCGGTTGTCGCGCAACTGGGCACGCCAGACATGCGGGTGCCCATCGCCTATGGCCTGTCCTGGCCGTCCCGGTTGGCCTCGGGCGCCGCGACCCTGGATTTTTCAAGGCTGGCTGCGATGACGTTCGAGAGCGCCGACCGGCCCGACCATCAGAAGCGATTCCCGGGTTTGCGGCTCGCCTGGCGCTGCCTGAATGCGCGTGAAGGCAGTTGCGTTGTGCTCAACGCCGCCAACGAGGTGGCGGTGGCGGCGTTTCTCGCGGGTGTCCTGCGCTTTGATCGGATTCACGCCGTCAACGAGGGGGTTCTGGACCGGCTCGATTTTTCCGTGCCCGTGACGCTTGGTGATCGCGTTGCGCTGGATGACCAGGCACGCGCGCTGGCCAGCGGTCTTGTCCGAGGACTGGGCGCGTGATCACGATTCCCGCCTTTTTGCTGGCGCTGGCCATCCTGATTGCGGTGCATGAGTACGGGCACTACCGCATGGCCGTGGCGTGTGGTGTGAAGGTGCTGCGGTTTTCCATCGGTTTTGGCCCGGTGGTGTGGCGGCGCCAATCAAGCGCGTCGTCCACCGAGTTCGTGCTGTCGGCGCTTCCGTTGGGTGGCTATGTGCGCATGCTCGATGAGCGCGAGGCACCGGTCGCGCCCGAGGAGCGGCATTTGGCTTTCAACACTCAGCCCTTGGCGGCACGGGCGCTGATCGTCGCGGCTGGTCCGGCGGCCAACCTGCTGCTGGCCGTGCTGCTGTACGCGAGCGTGCAGTGGATGGGGGTGATGCAGGCTGCTCCAGTGCTGGGTGCGCCGGTGGCCGGCTCCGTGGCCGAGCGAGCCGGTTTGCGGGCGGGGGATCGGGTGTGCGCCGCGCGGTTCGCTGACTCGGATGACGGAGGTTTTGAGGACACGCCGTCGTTTGAATCCTTGCGCTGGCAGTTGGCGCGTGCCGCGCTGGACAACCGTTCCTCGGTTCTGCGCATGTGCCCGGTGGAAGGCCATGCCCCGCGTGAAGTTGCGCTGGATCTGCAAGGCTTGGCGCAAGGAGAGATCGACGCCGCGCTGTACCGGCGTATCGGCCTGCTGGCGCCGTTGACGCAGGCGCGCATCGGTGAGGTCATGGACGGGGGCGCCGCACAGCGCGCGGGTTTACGGCCTGGCGATGAAGTGCTCGCCATAGGCGATACCCAGGTGTATGACGGTCAGCAGTTGCGGGAGATGATCCGCGCGCAGATCGTGGACGGCCAAGGCCGCGAACGGATGTGGCGCTTGCGTCGCGATGGGAACGATGTTTCGCTCCCGGTACGGCCCGACGTGGTGGAGGATCGTGGCGAGGCGATTGGCCGTATTGGCGCCATGGTCGGTGGCGAGCCCGAACGCGTGCTGGTGCAGAGCGGGCCTCTCGATGCGCTTGTCCAAGGCGCGCAAAAGACCTGGGAGATCGGCCTGCTCACTCTCAAGACCCTCGGGCGGATGCTGATCGGCGAGGCGTCCCTCAAAAACATCAGCGGTCCGATCACGATCGCCGACTACGCGGGCAAGACCGCCTCGGTCGGGCTGCTCGCCTATCTGGGGGTTCTTGGCTTCATCAGCGTCAGCCTGGGCGTGCTCAACCTGCTGCCTTTGCCCATGCTCGATGGCGGACACCTGATGTATTATCTTTGGGAGGCGCTTACGGGTCGTCCGGTTTCGGACCTGTGGCTGGAGCGCTTGCAGCGAGGAGGCGTCGCCGCCATGGCGGGTTTGGTGTCCGGCGCGCCGTTCAATGACCTGTCCCGATTGTTGGCGTCGTGGGGAGCCTGGCGGCCTCCCCCATACGAGATCCCCTTTTATGAAGAGTAGC
>DAIOSZ010000188.1:0-7233 GCA_036752305.1 Burkholderiaceae bacterium | reverse complement strand
GTGCGCCGATCCGCCTCGGCCGGACCCTGCCAGCCGACCGTGGTGAGCAGGCGGTTGCGGCTGCTCACCGCGCGCGCGCCGGTGTTCATGAGCATGAAGCAGCCCGTGCCGTAGGTGTTCTTGACCATGCCCGGCGCAAAGCAGGCCTGGCCAAAGGTCGCGGCCTGCTGGTCGCCGGCGACACCGGCAATCGGCAGCCGCCGGCCCAGCAAGGCTTCGTCGGTCTCGCCGAACACGCCGCAAGAAGGCAGTACGCGCGGCAGCACCGACTCGGGAACGTCGAGCATCGCCAGCAGTCCGTCATCCCAGCGCAGGTGGATGTCGAACATCAGCGTTCGCGAGGCGTTGCTCGCGTCGGTCGCATGCACCCGGCCGCCGGTCAGCCGGTAGATCAGCCAGCTGTCGATGGTGCCGAACGCCAACTCGCCGCGTTCGGCGCGCGCGCGCGCGCCGGGCACGTGAGTCAGCAGCCAGGCCAGCTTGGTGCCGGAGAAATAGGCATCCAGCACCAGCCCCGTCTTGCGCTGAATCTCCCGCGCGTGTCCGGCCGCGCGCAGGCGCTCGCAGTCCGCCGCCGTGCGCCGATCCTGCCAGACGATGGCCGGCGCCACCGGCTCGCCGGTGGCACGATCCCAGAGCACCGTGGTTTCGCGCTGGTTGGTCACCCCCAGCGCCGCCACGCGCGTGCCCGCCGGCAGTTGCGCAAGCGCCGCCCGGGCCACAGCCAGTTGCGTGCGCCAGATTTCCTGGGCGTCATGCTCCACCCAGCCAGGCCGGGGAAAGTGCTGCGTGAACTCCTGCTGCGCCAGCGCGCGCACGCGCCCCAAGGCGTCAAACACGATGGCGCGCGAACTGGTGGTGCCCTGGTCGAGGGCCAGGATGTGCGGCTGGCTCATGGGCACAGCGTAGCGTAGAACGCCGGGCCTGCCTACGGCCACTACACTGCGGCCATGAGCCAAGCCCTCTCGCGCCGCCGCCTGCTCCTGGCCACGGGCGCCGCGGCACTGGCCGGCTGCCAGCCGCTGGGCCGGCTGCCGGCGGACGGCGCCGCCCCGCTCCCGCAACCCAGCCTGCGCCTGATCGGCGAGGCGCGGATCGCGCATGGCGCGCGCTTTGAGGACACCAGCGTCGGCGGGCTGTCGGGGCTGGACTACGACGCCCAGGGCTCGCGCTGGTTCGCGATCAGCGACGACCGGCATGAGATCAACCCCTCGCGCTTTTACACGCTGCGTCTGCCGGTCAGCGCCACGGGCATTGGGCCGGTGGAGATCACGGACGTGGCCTATCTTCGCCAGGCCGACGGCAGCCTGTTCGCCCCGCGCAAGGGCGCCGGCGGCGTGGTGGCCGACCCGGAGGCCATCCGCTGGCGGCCAGACACCGGCACCCTGTTGTGGACCAGCGAGGGCGACCCGGCGCTCGGGCTCGATCCGCTGCTGCACGAGGTGCGGCCGGACGGCCGCTTCGTGCGCGCCTACGCGCCGCCCGCGCACCTGATGGCCGACCGCGAGGGCCGCGTCGGCCCCAAGCCCAACCTCGCCTGGGAGGGCCTGGCGCTCGCGCCCGACGGCAAGACCGCCTGGACGGCGATGGAAGGCGCGCTCGTCCAGGACGGCCCCGAGCCGACCAGTCTTCAGCGGGGCGGGCATTGCCGCATCCAGCAATGGGATCTGGCCAAGGGCAGCGTGGTGGCCGAGTTCGCCTATCCGCGCGAGCGCATGCCGGCGACGCCGGTGCCACCCGGGGCCTGGGCCGACTTGGGGTTGAGCGAAATCCTGGCGGTGGACGCCCAGCGCCTGCTGGTCATGGAGCGCGGCTACATCACGGGCTATGGCGTGACGGTGCGCCTGTTCCTCGCCTGGCCCGCCTCCGGCAGCAACACCTTGGGCCAGCTCAGGCTCACCCCTGGCAATCACCAGCCCATGCGCAAGCGCCTGGTGGCCGACCTGCGCACGCTCAAGCTGGCGCAACTGGACAACCTCGAAGGCATGAGCTGGGGACCGCCGCTGGGCGCGGGTCTGCGCAGCCTGGTGCTGATGAGCGACGACAATTTCAGCCCCCGCCAGGTCACGCAGTTCCTGGCTTTTGAATGGAATGAGAACCTGTGATGCACCGTGAAACCCGCGCTGGCGGATTGGCCTTCATCGGCGGCGGCAACATGGCCAGCGCCATCATCGGCGGCCTGATCAAGAGCGGCCACCCGGCCGGCGAGATTCAGGTGGTCGAACCCGACGCCTCGGCGCGCGCGCGGCTGGAGCGCGATCTGGGCGTGCTCACGCTGGCCGCACCCACCGCTGAACTGGCGCGCGCGCAGGCCGTCGTCTGGGCCGTCAAGCCGCAGGTGCTGCGCGAGGCGGCGCTGGCCGCGCGGGGCCATGTGCCGCACGCGCTGCATCTCAGCGTGGCGGCGGGCATACGCTCCGGCGATCTGGCCCGCTGGCTGGGCGGCGAGCGCATCGTGCGCGCCATGCCCAACACACCGGCGCTCGTGGGTCGCGGCATCAGTGGCCTGTTTGCGCGCGCCGCGGTCACGGCGCAGGACCGCGCCACGGTGGAGCGGCTGCTGGCGCCCACCGGCGCGCACCTGTGGGTGGCGCGCGAGGAAGACCTGGACGCGGTGACCGCGCTGTCCGGCTCCGGCCCGGCCTATGTGTTCTATTTTCTCGAAGCGATGCAGCGCGCGGGCGCCGCGATGGGCCTGCCACCCGAGCAGGCCCTCACGCTGGCGATCCACACCTTTGCCGGTGCCGCCCAGCTTGCGCAGGATGCCGACGAGCCCCCCGCCACGCTGCGCGAGCGCGTGACCTCCAAGGGCGGCACCACCTACGCCGCGCTGCAGTCGCTGCGCGCCAGCCGCGTGGCCGAGCATTTTGAATCGGCCCTGTTTGCGGCGAAACAACGTGCCGCCGAGATGGGTGACGAATTTGGCAGCGATTAGGATTTCTGTCGTTTCAGCGGTGCTATAACTGCGGGGCTGCTCGTTGCAGCGACATTTCTTCCAGAGTGAGGACCCATATGAAAAAACTGATCTCCGCCATCATCTCCGCAGCTGTCCTGGCCATGCCTTTCGCCGTGATTTCTACCTCGGCCGAAGCCAAGACCAAGAAAGTCAAGAAAATGAAGAAATCCAAGGCTGCCAAGCCCGCTGCTGCTGTCAAGCAGTAAGCCGACGCATTCGGTTTCATGACCGGCGCCGCCCTTTCGGGCGGCGTTTTCATTTGTACGCAAACGGTTTCAGGGCCACCCGCAGGTTTGCGCCACCGTGGCCGCGAACACCGAGAAACCCAGCCAGTGGTTTTCCCGGAATGCCTTGAAGCAGCCCTCGCGCGTGCGGCCGCGGATCAACCGGAAATGCCAGACCACTTGCGCGGCGGCCAACCCGAGCGCGACCAAGGCCGTCGCCGACCATGAGCGGTCGCCCACCAGCAGCGCCCAGGCCAGCAGGTAAACCGCGTAAAACACCATGATCGCCGGCACGTCCCATCGACCAAGCGTGATGGCCGAGGTTTTCATGCCGATGCGCAGATCGTCGTCGCGGTCCACCATGGCGTACTCGGTGTCATAGGCCAGCACCCAGAACAGATTGATGACCAGCAGCGCCCAGGCCAGCGGCGGTACGCGGGCCTGCACGGCGGCAAAGGCCATGGGAATGCCAAAGCTGAAAGCCACGCCGAGCACGGCCTGCGGCATCGAGACGTGGCGCTTGGCATACGGGTACACAACCGCAACGGCCAGGGCCGCAAACGACCAGGCGACCGCCACCCGATTGGTCAGGCACACCAATCCAAACGCCACCAGCGCCAGTGCCGCCCCAAGAGTCAGCGCCTCACGCACGCCGATACGCCCGCTGGTCACGGGCCGCTGCGCGGTGCGCTTGACATGCCGGTCGAACTCGCGATCGGCCACGTCGTTGAGGCAACACCCCGCGCTGCGCATCAATATGGTGCCGAGCGTGAAGATCGCCAGCAGTTTCCAGCCGGGCCAGCCGTGCGCCGCCACGAACAGCGCCGCCAGCGACGGCCACAGCAGCAGCAGCCAACCCGCCGGACGGTCCCAGCGGATCAGGTCCAGATACAGCCTGAGTTTGTCCCGCATCGGTGCTGGCCTTGCCGTCAGGTCAACCGCGTGACGCCCGGCAGGTCGCAGGCGTAGACGGCGTTGCGCAGCGCGGCGATGGCCTCGTAGCGCGTGAAGCTGCGCCGCCAGGCGAGCACCACCCGGCGCGTCGGCGGCGCGGCGCCCTCATCGCCCTCGACGGGCAGGTAGCGCACGCCGCCGGGCTCGGTGACCTGCGCGGCCGCGCCCGGCGGCACCGCCAGCCGCGGCACCAGCGTCACGCCCATGCCGGCGGCCACCATGTGGCGGATCGTCTCCAGCGACGAGCCCTCGAAGCTGCGGCGAATGCCCTCGGCGTCGCTCGAAAAGCGCGCGAACTCGGGGCACACCTCCAGCACATGGTCGCGAAAGCAATGCCCGGTGCCCAGCAGCAGCATGGTCTCGGCCTTCAGTTCCAGCGCGCTGACCGCCGCGCGCGCAGCCAGGCGATGCCCGACCGGCACGACCGCGACGAAGGGCTCGTCGTACAGCGGCGCCAGCGCCAGCCCGGCATCGGGAAAGGGCTCGGCGAGGATCGCGCAGTCGATTTCGCCGGTGCGCAGGCGCTCCAGCAGACGCACCGTGAAGTCCTCGTGCAGCATCAGCGGCATCTGCGGCGTCGCGCGGATTACCTGCCGCACCAGTGCTGGCAGCAGATAGGGGCCGATGGTGTAGATCACGCCCAGGCGCAGCGCGCCGGACAGCGGATCCTTTCCGCGCTTGGCGATCTCGCGAATTTCCGCCGCCTGCTCCAGCACGCTCTGCGCCTGGCGGACGATCTCCTCGCCCAGCGGGGTGACGGCGATCTCGCCCGAGCTGCGCTCGAACAGGCGCACGTCCAGCTCCTCTTCCAGCTTCTTGATCGCCACCGACAGCGTCGGCTGCGACACATGGCAGGCATCGGCCGCGCGGCCGAAATGCTTCTCGCGCGCGACGGCGATGACGTATTTGAGTTCGGTGAGGGTCATGCGGGATCGGGACGGCAGCGGGCGATTGTCGAGGATCGGGTCGGCACGGGTCGTTCAGGCGCGCAGGAACTCCGCCTTGCCCCCCAGCCAGCGTGCCTCGTGCCGCTCGGCCAGCTCGGGCGCATGGTCCAGCATCCACGCAGCGGCGGCGCGGGCCGGCTCGATCAGGTGCGCGTCGGCATTGAGGTCGGCAAAGCGCAGCAGCGGCGCGCCGGACTGGCGCTCGCCCATGAATTCGCCGGGGCCGCGGATGTCGAGGTCGCGGCGCGCGATCTCGAAGCCGTCGTGCGTGTCCACCATGGCCTTCAGGCGTTCGCGCGAGGCCTGCGACAGGCGGGCGCCCTCGGGCTGGGCGTAGAGCAACACGCAGGCCGACGCCGCCTGCCCGCGTCCCACGCGTCCGCGCAACTGGTGCAGCTGCGACAGGCCGAAGCGCTCGGCATGCTCGATGACCATCAGGCTGGCATTGGGCACGTCCACGCCGACCTCGATGACGGTGGTGCTCACCAGCACCCCCATGGTGCCGTGCGAGAACAGATCCATCACCGCCCTCTTCTCGGCCGCCGGCATGCGCGCGTGCAGCAGGCCGACCATCACCGGATGGCCGTCGGCGCCGCGCACGCCGTGCAGCGCCTCGCCGAGTTCGCCGTGGGTGGCCGTGGCGTTGGACAGGTCCAGCGCCTCGCTCTCCTCGACCAGCGGGCAGACCCAATACACCTGACGGCCTTCGCGCAGCTGCGCCTTGATGCGCTCGATCACCTCGGCGCGGCGGTGCGCGGCCAGCAGCCGGGTGACGACAGGCGTGCGGCCGGGCGGCAGCTCGTCCAGCGTGGACACGTCCAGATCGGCGTAGTAACTCATCGCCAGCGTGCGCGGAATCGGCGTGGCCGACATCATCAGCAGGTGCGGCTCCACAGTCGCGCCGGTCTCGGCGCCGGCCGAGGACAAATGCGCCCGCAGCGCCAGCCGCTGGGCGACGCCGAAGCGGTGCTGCTCGTCGATCACCGCCAGGCCCAGGCGGGCAAAGCGCACCTGCTCCTGGATCACGGCGTGCGTGCCCACCACCAGCACGGCCTGGCCGCTCTCGATGCGCGCCAGCATTTCGGCGCGGGCCTTCTTGCGCTGGCTGCCGATCAGCCAGGCGATCGACTGGCCGCGCGGGGCGAGCAGCGGCTCCAGCCATTCCACCAGCTTGGCGAAGTGCTGCTGGGCGAGGATTTCGGTGGGCGCCATCAGCGCGCCCTGCCAGCCGTTGTCGATGGCGATGCAGGCGGCCAGCGCGGCCACCACCGTCTTGCCCGAGCCCACGTCGCCCTGCAGCAGGCGGTGCATGGGCGTGGGGCTGGCCAGGTTGCGCGCGATTTCCTCGCCCACGCGGCGCTGCGCCGCCGTGAGCGCGAAGGGCAGCGCCGCGAGCAATTGCGCGGCCAGCCCATCCGCGCGCGCCGCCAGCACCGGCGCGCGCTGACGCTCCCGCTCGCGGCGCGCGCGCTGCTGCGACAGCTGCTGCGCCACCAGTTCCTCGACCTTCAGCCGCAGCCACGCGGGATGGCTGCGGTCTTCCAGCGTGGCCAGGCTCACCTCGGACGCGGGGCGATGGAGAAACCCCAGCGCCTGGCGGATGCTCCACAGGGGCTGGCCTCCGTTCGCGCCAAAAAAGGCCTGCGCTTCGGGAGGCAGCGCCTCGCTCAGATCGACCCTGTCGAGCGAGGCCAGCACCGCCTTGCGTACATAGGCCTGGGGCAGGCCCGCCGAGGCCGGATACACGGGGGTGAGCGCGTCGGGCAGCGGCCCGCCGGGGGCCTTGAGCTGCGGATGCATCATCGTGTAGCCCGCCAGGCCGCCGCCGCGCAGTTCGCCACGCACGCGCACCAGCGCGCCCACCGGCCAGGCCTTCTGCTGGGCGGGATAGAAGTTGAAGAAGCGCAGCACGCAACGGTCGCGCCCGTCACTGGCGGTCAGCAGCCACTGGCGCCGACCGGTGATGCGCACCTCGCTGGCGGTCACCTCGCCTTCAAACTGGATGACCGCGCCGTCGCGGCCCTCGCGCAGCGTCACCAGGCGGGTTTCGTCCTCGTAGCGCAGCGGCAGGTGCCCCGCCCGGGCGCTTGGGCGCGCCAGGCCCCGCTTGCCCCGCCGCTCGATCATCAGGGGCTTGACGCGAATGTCGATG
>DAIOSZ010000187.1:0-7394 GCA_036752305.1 Burkholderiaceae bacterium | reverse complement strand
CAGCAAGAGCCTGGTCGAGTTGATGGGAGGCTCCATCGGCGTGACGAGCGAAGAAGGCAAAGGCAGCGAATTCAGCTTCGTCGTCGGACTGAGCCGTGACACCGAAACGGGGGTCGTTGCCCTGCCTTCGGTGGTTGCGCCCGGTACCCGGGGCCGGGCCTTGCTGGTCGAGGGCAACGTGTCCCAGCGCATGGCCGTCCGCGGAATCCTGATCAGGGACGGCTGGACGGTGGACGAGGTATCGGGCTGCCGCGAAGCGGAAGCGCTCGATGCCAGCCAGGTCGCCTGCTACGACCTGGCCATCGTCGATTGCACGCAAAGCGATGGATGCGGCGTGACGCTGGCCCGGGATCTGTCGGCCGCGAGCGGGTTGCAGACGCCGTTGCCCTGCGTGATGCTGTGCACGCTGGGCGACGAGACGGCCACCCGCGAAATACGCGCCGAGACAGCCCCGCCCGTGCCGATGCTGCTCAAGCCGGTGGATGCGAGCGAGCTGCGAGCCGCCATTGAGCAGGCGCTCACGGGCTCTGTGGTGCCCGCCGCAGATGCTGGCACCGATGCCACGCCGCTGACGCCCAGCACCCTCCCATCTCCTGAAACTGAGGCGGCACCGCCCCCGGTGGAAAGCCCCGCGCCCGCCCGGCGTGAGCTGCGCGTCCTGCTGGCCGAGGATGCGCCGATCAATCAGAAATTGGCTGAAGCCGTGCTGCGGCGCATGGGACATGAAGTGACCGTGGCGCGCAACGGCGTCGAGGCGGTCAGCCTCGTGCAGGAGCAACGCTTCGATATCGTGCTCATGGACATCCAGATGCCCGAGATGGGCGGCGTGGAGGCCACCGAGCGTATCCGCCACTTCGAGATGGCCAAGGGCATGGCGCGCATTCCCATCGTGGCCGTCACGGCCAATGCGCTCAAGGGTGACCGGGAAAACTACCTGGCGGCGGGAATGGATGGCTACGTGTCCAAGCCCATCGTTTTCGCCGCGCTCGAAGCCGAGATTGAGCGGGTCACCCGCGGCGTTTGACCAAGCCCTTGCGCCGCGTCTCGCTGCACTACGCCCTCACGCCGCCTGCGCCGGATGGCGTGCTCTCCCGGCGCATCCGCAACCCCCTGTTCACATTGCTGGCCGCAGTGCAGGAATCGGGCTCCATCGCGGCCGCAGCGCGCGCCCTCGGTGTGTCGTATCGGCATGCGTGGGGCGAATTGAAACGCTGGGAGTCCGATCTGGGCGCAGCGTTGCTGCATTGGGAAAAGGGTCAGGCCGCGCGCCTGACGGACTGCGCGCTTAAGCTGCTGTGGGCCGAGCGCCAAGCACAGGCGCGACTGGCGCCGCAGATTGAGCAGTTGCATGCCGATCTTGAACGCAGCTTCGCCATTGCCTTCGATCCCAACGCACATGTATTGGCGTTGCATGCCAGCCACGACCTCGCGCTACCGGTTCTGCGCGAATTCGCCGCGTCGCGGGCCACGCGGGGCGCGCCGGCCTTGCATCTGGACATCCACTTCATGGGCAGCGTGGACGCGATCGCGGCGCTCAATCAGGGCCGCTGCCGCCTGGCGGGATTTCACGTGCCCTCGCACGCGCCGCGCGGCTCTCACGCCGAGCGCAGCTATCGCCCCTTGCTGAAAACCGGCGTGCACAAGCTGATCGGTTTCGCCGAGCGCACGCAGGGCCTCATCGTTCCCCCGGGCAATCCGCTGGGACTCAGGTCGCTGGCCGACGTGACGCGTCAGGGCGCGCGCTTTGCCAGTCGGCCACTGGGCTCAGGCACGCGCCTCGTGCTTCTGGACCTGCTGGCGGCGGAAGGCCTGGACGCCACCCTCCTGCTGGCCAGAAGTACCGATGAGCCTTCGCACGCCGCCGTGGCGCAAGCGGTCGCCGCGGGCCTGGCGGAAGCGGGCTTGGGCATTCCCGGCGCGGCGCGGGAACTGGGGCTGGACTTCGTCCCGCTGGTTACGGAACGCTATTTCCTGGTCTGCCTGAAGCACGATCTCGACCAACCGCCGCTGGTGGCGCTGCGCCAGCGGCTGGCCAGCGCGGGTTGGCAGCAGGCTTTGGCGGCACTGCCGGGCTACTCGCCGTCCGCCAGCGGACAGGTGCTGTCCCTTCACCGCACGCTGCCCTGGTGGAACTTGAAGTCCAAGGCGCCCCAAATTCAAGGGTAAACCCCAGGCGAGCGGGGTCGCTTGTCCGGCCTTTCCCCGGTCGCGTTTGCGTACCATCCTGGGCGGCGCGTGCGTTTACGCGCCCTGCTCATTTCATCGCGGAGAAATTCAGTGTCTGCTCTCCTCAAATTCGCCGCCTTGATCGACTGGATCAGCACCAAACTCGGAGTGATTGCCTCGTTCGCCGTCATTGCCGCGGCGCTCATCTCGGCGGGCAATGCCTTCGTTCGCTACGGGCTGGACATCAGCTCCAACGGCTGGCTGGAGATTCAGTGGTATCTCTTTGCCGCCACCGTGATGCTGGGCGCGCCGCTGGTGCTCAAGCTCAACGAGCATGTGCGCGTGGACATCATCTACGGCAAGCTCAAAGGCAAGGCGCCAGTCGTCGTGGACCTGTTCGGGCTGATTTTCTTTCTCATGCCGGTGATGGTGCTGATGGCGTATCTGTCCTGGCCGCTGTTCGTCAAGATGTACGAGACAGGCGAAATGTCGCAAAACGCCGGTGGACTGATCCGCTGGCCCGCCATGCTGCTGCTGCCGGTGGGTTTTGGCTGGATGGCGATGCAAGGCCTGTCGGAAATCATCAAGCGGGTAGGTTTCCTGATGGGTGTCTACAACATGGACACACACTACGAAAAGCCTGTCCAGTAAGAGAGAAAACTGTCGACAGATGCCGCACGACGACCACGGTCAGCTACAAAAAATATAGTACAGGACTTTCCCCATGCAGATGGAAAATTTCGCCCCCGTGATGTTCGCGGGGCTGGTCATCGTGATGCTGATCGGCTTTCCGGTCGCGTTCTCGCTGGCCGCTCTTGGACTGTTTTGCGGTTTTTTCGCCATCGAGATGGGTTGGTTTCCCTCGTCGTTCATGGCCAATCTGCCGCTCAACATGTTCGGCATCCTGTCCAACGACTTGTTGCTGGCGATCCCCTTCTTCACCTTCATGGGGGCGATCCTCGAAAAATGCGGCCTGGCCGAGGACATGCTGGACTCGATGGGCCAGCTCTTTGGTCCGGTGCGGGGAGGCCTGGGCTACTCCGTCATCATCGTCGGCTTCATCCTGGGTGCCATCACGGGCACGGTGGCCGGCCAGGTGATCGCCATGGCCTTGATTTCGCTGCCGGTGATGATCCGCTACGGCTACAACATGCGCTATGCCACAGGGGTTCTGGCCGCATCGGGCACGATCACGCAACTGGTGCCGCCTTCGCTGGTTCTGGTGGTTCTGGCCGACCAGTTGGGCCGCTCGGTGGGCGATATGTACAAAGGTGCCTGGGGGCCATCCATCCTGCAGGTGCTCATCTTCGCGCTCTACACCTTCGCGCTCGGGCTGGTCAAGCCCAGCCACGTGCCCGGCGTGCCCAAGGAGGCGCGCACGCTCAATGGCTGGGCGCTGTGGGCCAAGTGCCTGCGGGGCATCATCCCGTCGGCGGTGCTGATCTTCGCCGTGCTGGGCTCCATGGGCGGCCTGCCGGGCATGGACAAGGCCATCGCCACGCCAACCGAGGCGGGAGCCATGGGCTGCGTCGGCGCACTCCTGCTGGCCGCCATGCACAAGCGCCTGAACAAGGAACTGCTGTGGGATGCGATGAACGGGACCATGCGCCTGACGGCGATGGTGGTCTTCATCCTCATTGGCTCGCGCGTCTTCTCCATGGTGTTCCAGGGCGTGGACGGTGCCAAATGGGTCGAGCACATGCTCACCAGCCTGCCAGGCGGGCAGATCGGCTTCCTGATCGCGGTGAACGTGTTCGTGTTTTTCCTGGCGTTCTTCCTCGATTTCTTCGAAATCGCCTTCATCATCGTGCCCATGCTGGGCCCCGTGGCCGAGAAGATGGGCATCAACCTGATCTGGTTCGGCGTGCTTCTGTGCGTGAACATGCAGACCAGCTTCATGCATCCGCCGTTTGGCTTCGCGCTGTTCTATCTGCGCGGCATCGCCGACACGCTGTACAAGGAAAAACGCATTGAAAAGCCCGTGCTGTCGTCCGACATCTACCTGGGCTCCATTCCCTGGGTGTTGATGCAGGTGCTCCTGGTGGCCATCGTGATCTTCGTTCCGCAGTCGGTGACGATGTTCCTCGACAAGGAAGAAAAGATCGACGTGGACAAAGTCCAGATCGAGGTGCCGGTCGAAGAGGCTCCGGCCGAGACGCCCAATTCCGAGGCCGATCAGCAAAAGGCCATGGACGACCTGTTCAAGCAAGACAAGAAGTAGCCCCGCATGACGGCCCCGGCCGGTGAATCGCTGGCCGACGCGCTTGGCCCACCGCCTTTCCGCTTCGAGCCCTCGCCCGGAGCCGCCAGCGCCAGCGCGTTCACCAACGCCTTCAAGCTTCTGGCGGTCGTGATCGTATCGGCCGCAGTGGCCTGGTTGTGGCGCATGTGGCAATCGGGCCAGTTGGGCAACCAGGCGCAGGGCACCAGCGGCGTGCTGTGGTTTGCCGCCGCCACGCTGCTGATGGCCTACAGCACCTGGCACATCCTGCGCAGCCGCACCACGATCACCCCGGACGCGCTGGAGCAGACCTGGGTCTGGGACAAGCGCATGGAATTGCGCGAGCTCGCCTACGCCAAGCTCATCCGCGTGCGCGGGCTGGACTCCATCATCGCGCCGCGCCTGTACGCCCGCACCCTGGCCGGCAAGTTCACCGTGTTCTATTCCGCCAGCCCCGTGCAACTGGCCGATTTCGAGCGCCTGGTGCGCGAACTCAGAATCTTTCGCGGATTTTGAGGCGGCGGCCTACGCCTCGCCGCCGCCACCCGCATTACCATCTTGACGGACGCCGTAGCCGCGCGAGAGGTCGCGCGGCGCCTGCCGGTGTCTTTTTTCATGGAGATCCCACATGCACAGCCTGATGCCCGAACAGTGCGCGCATTTCACCGATTTGTTCGACCAACTCGGCCTGCCCAGCAGCCCGGCGGACATCGCCGGATTCATCAACACCCATCGGCCGCTGCCCGGCGACATGCTGCTGGTCGATGCCCCGTTCTGGAACCGGGGCCAGTCACAGTTCATTCGCGAGAAGAAGCAAGGCGATGAGCCTCCCTGGAACATCCTGATCGATCAGCTCAACACGGCGCTGCGCGACTGAGCGCCACGCGAAGCCGCATGACTTCACCCACCCCGCCCGCCCCGCAGCGGCACGCCGCACGCCGCTCCATCGTCGGCGAAGACACGCCCATCGCCCGCGCGCTGCCCAACCGGGACCGGCGCATGGTGGGCGCCTGGTGCTTTCTCGACCACGCCGGCCCGTTGCGCTTCGCGCCTGGCAAGGGCATGCACGTGGGCGCGCATCCGCACATCGGCCTGCAAACCTTCACCTGGATGATCGAAGGTGAATTCCTCCACCGCGATTCGCTGGGCTACGAGCAGGTGGTCCGGCCCGGGCAGGTCAACCTGATGACCGCCGGGCGGGGCGTGGCGCACTCGGAAGATTCGGTGCACGACGGCGCCAGCCTGCATGCCGCGCAGCTGTGGATAGCCTTGCCCGAGGCCGAGCGCCAGCGCGAGCCGGCGTTTTGCAACTAAGCCGACCTGCCCGTGGTGCAGGCGGATGGCTTTCGCATCACCGTGCTGGCGGGCACCGTTCTCGGCCAGACCGCACCGACACGGGTCTACAGCCCCCTGTCCGGCGCGGACCTGAGTTGCGACGGGCCTGCCCGCACCACCTTGCCCCTGGACCCGACGTTTGAATACGGCGCGCTGGTGCTGCGAGGCGAGGCCACGCTGGCCGGCGAACGCCTGTCGGCCGACGAATTGCTGTTTTTCCCGGCCGGGCGGCACGAGTTGAGCCTCCAGACCGACGGCCCGGCCGAAATCCTGCTGCTGGGCGGCGAGCCCTTTGGCGAAGCGATCATCCTGTGGTGGAACTTTGTCGGCCGCACCCACCAGGACATGGAACAAGCCCTCGCCGACTGGAACGCCCACCCCAACACGGGCGGCTGCTTTGGCACCGTCAGGCCCGGCTGCCTGGCCACCCCCCTCAAAGCCCCCTCGCTCGAAGGCGTGCACCTCAAACCGGGTGCCTAGCAGGCCGGGCAACAGATCCTCCTCGACCAGCCCCACCCCTATGACCCGATTGCTCGCTCTCTCAGGCAGCCTGCGTGCCGCCTCGTTCAACACCGCCCTGGCCCGCGCCGCGCGGCAGCACGCACCCCAGGGCGTGCAGATCGAAGTCGCCACGCTGCACGGCATTCCGCTGTACGACGGCGACCTTGAAGCCAAGGACGGCATTCCCGCCGCCGTGTTGGCGCTGAAGGAGAAAATCCTCGCCAGCGATGGCCTCCTGCTGGTCACGCCCGAATACAACAGCGGAGTACCCGGCGTGTTCAAGAACGGCATCGACTGGCTCTCGCGCGCCGACATGAAAGCAGTGTTTCTGGGCCTCCCGGTCGCGCTGCTGGGTGCTTCGACAGGCGGTTTCGGCACCCTGTCGTCGCAAACCGCGTGGCTGCCCACGCTCAAGATGCTGGGTGTGCAGCTCTACAGCGGCGCCAGCCTGACGCTCGCGCGCGCCCACACGGCGTTCGATGCCCAAGGCGAGCTGACCGACGACCGCGCGCGCGGCATGCTGGTGACATTGCTCACCGGCTTTGACGCCTTCGCGCAGGCGCACCGGCGCTGACGCCAGGTGCTGTATTCGACACCGCGCCCGAACTTCAATATTCATAGCTGCCCGTGGTGATATCCATTGAAAAAAATTCATTTTCAGTGGATGAAATCCAGGTTTTTCAAACAACTTTTGTAGAAGCATCTACAAAAATGTAGCAACCTCTACAAATTTTCGAATATTGGGCCTCGAAGGCGTATCACGAGGCCCATTTTCATGCATCATTTTGGCAGATAAGTACCACAAGATAACCACCAGCAGCTACATATTATGTAGCACGTTCGCGAACCCGCCTTCCCTTGCACGGGCCGGGCGCCGCCCGGCACTCAGGGCACCACGGTCGTGAACAGGTAGACCGCAAAGATCACCAGATGCACCACGCCAGGCAGCACCGTGCTGCGGCCGGTGGCCAGCGTGATCTGCGCGACAAAGAGCGAGAGCACGAGGAGCACGATCGATTTGGCGTCGATGCCCAGCCCCAGCGGCCAGCCGTTGACGATGGACAGCACCGCCACGGCGGGAAACGTCACGCCGAGGGAGGCCCACGCCCGGCCCCGCGCCCGGCTCATGCTGGTTTGCAGGCGAGTGGCGCGCCCCCCGCGCAGCGCCGCC
>DAIOSZ010000186.1:0-7453 GCA_036752305.1 Burkholderiaceae bacterium | reverse complement strand
GAGCCGATGGCGATCATGCCCTGGATGATGTGAAAGCCCTTGCCCAGCGGGTCGCGCGTGGGGTTGAGCAGCGTACAGATGCGCTGCTGCTGGTAGTCGTGCAGCACGGGCCAACGCACGCCTTGCGCGCACAGCTCGCTTTCGTAGCCGACGATCAGGCCCACGCCGGCGACGGCCAGCAGCACGGGCGGCACGACCAGCTTCCAGGAAATGCCGGCGAAGAAGATCACCGCCAGCCCCGCCGACAGCACCAGGAGCGCCGTGCCCAGGTCGGGCTGCTTCATGATCAGCGCCACCGGAACGGCCAGCAGGAGCCCGGCCACCGCGAAATCCAGTGCGCGCAACTGCCCCTCGCGCTTTTGGAACCACCAGGCCAGCATCAGCGGCATGGCGATCTTGAGAATTTCCGAAGGCTGGATCGTGATGCCGACGTTGAGCCAGCGGCGCGCGCCCTTCTTCGTGATGCCAAAAATGGCCACGGCGATCAGCAGCGCCACGCCCAGCGTGTACAGCGGCACGGCGAGCATCATCAGCCGCTGCGGAGGCAATTGCGCTACGGCGAACATGATGAAGCCGGCGATCAGCATGTTGCGCCCATGGTCGGCAAAGCGCGTGCCGTGGTCGTAGCCCGAGGAATACATCACCGTCAGTCCGGCGCAGGCCAGCAGAAACACGGCGAAGGCCAGCGGCCCGTCGAAGCCGCGAAACAGCGGCACGATGCGCTGCCACAGCGAAGGGGATTCAAAACTCAGCGAGGAGGACATGCGGATGCGGATTATCCCGCCCAGCAGGTCGGGATGCCCCAAAATCGGGTCAAATCAATACTACTATTTTTGTAGCTGCCCGTGGTTGTTCTGCTTATCAAAATGGCAGAAACCATATTGAAAATGGGACCTTGGACGGCTCCATGGCCTCTGATTCAGTCAATTTTTGTAGATGCATCTACATTTTTGTAGATATTTCTACAAAATCCACTTCAGCGCGCGGGTGTCGGCGCCGCGCAGTGGTTGAGCGCCAGGTCCAGGATGTCGAAATTGCGCCAGCGGCGCGTGCCCGCCTCCACGTTCAGCGGGCGGTTGAACAGCAGCGGAATCTTCTGCTCCGACAGCCCGCCGTGCGAGCGCAGCGGCACATCCAGGCCCGACAGGTCGTGCTCGGCGGCGCGCGTGCCGAGTACCGTGAGGTGGTCGGAGATGACCACCAGATCGCCGATGCGCTCGGGCGGCAGTTCAAAGCGCTGGGCCGCCTGCTCGCGCGTGAGCACCCACTCAATGCCGTCCAGCGCCTCCAGCGAGCGCGCCAGCGCCGCAGCATCGGCCCCGGTCGCCAGATACACGGTGGCAAAGGAGCCGAGCGCGCCGTGGTGCACCACGTAAGGGTCGGTGATGGGGAGGATCACGCGCGCGCCGGCGCCGCCGGGCAGCGCGTCCAGCCGCTCCTGCAGGAACACGATGCGCGGCCGGCCGGCGGCGTCCGTCTTGGCGCCCATGCCGTGGTCCGCGGTGAGCGCGACCCCCGCGCCCAGCGCGTCCATGCGCGCCAGGTAGCCGTCCATCATGGCGTAGAAGGCGTTCGCGCCGGGCGTGCCGGGCGCGCATTTGTGCTGCACGTAGTCGGTGGTCGAGAGGTACATCAGGTCGGGCCGCCGGGTTTCCAGCAGACGCACCCCGGCGGCAAAGACGAATTCCGACAAATCCGCGCTGTAGACCGAAGGCACTGGCAGGCCCACCAACTCCAGCACGCGTTCGATGCCGCCGTCGGCCAAGGTCGCTTGGTCGGCCTTTTCCGACGAAAAACACACCCCGCGCAGGCCATGGCCGAGCATGCGGCGCAATTTGTCCTTGGCGGTCACCACGGCCACGGCGCGGCCCGCGTCGGCCACTGCGGCCAGCACCGTGGGCGCGCGCAGGTAGGCCGGGTCGTTCATCATCACCTCCTTGCCCAGCGCGGTGTCGAGGAAGTAATTGCCGCAGATGCCGTGCACCGCCGGCGGAACACCGGTGACGATGGACAGGTTGTTGGGATTGGTGAAGGTGGGCACCACGCAGTCGCCCACCCAAGAGGTGCCCGTGGCCATCATCGCCTTCAGGTACGGCGCCACGCCCGCCTCCACCGCCTGCGTGATGTAGTCACACTCGCAGCCATCCACGCAGATGACGACGACGGGTTCGACGGGCAGGCGGTAGTGGCGGCCATTGACGGTGATGCTGGCGCTCATGGGCGAAGTCTCGGTGAGGGTTGGGACGGGGTACCGCGGTATTGGAACAGTTCCGCGCGGGTGGCCCTTGGCATAGGATAGGCGGCATGCGCGCCACGCCCGTTTCACGCCTGTTGTACCTACACGGTTTTCGCTCCTCGCCGCGTTCCACCAAGGCGCGGATGATGCAGGCCTGGCTGGCCGAGCGGCATCCGCGCGTGCACTGGCACTGCCCGCAGTTGCCACCGTCGCCGCGCGAGGCGGCGGCGCTGATCGCCGCGATCACGCGCGAATGGCAGCCGCTGGATTCTGCCGTGGTGGGCTCCTCGCTCGGCGGCTTCTACGCCACCTGGCTGGCCGAGGGGCTGGGCTGCCGGGCGGTGCTGCTCAATCCCGCCGTCCATCCGGCGCGCGATCTGGGGCGCTACGTGGGCGAGCACGCGGCCTGGCACGACCCGGCCGAGCGCTTCGTCTTCGAGCCCGGCTACGTCGATGAGCTGCGCGCGCTGGCGCGCGGCCCGCTGGCGCGGCCGGGGCATTACCTGGCCATCATCGCCAAGGGCGACGAGGTGCTGGACTGGCGCGAGATGACCGCGCGCTACCCCGGGGCGCGGCAGATCGTGCTGGAAGGCGGCGACCACGCGCTGACCGGCTTCGAGGCGCATCTGCCAGCAATCGGCCGCTTCCTGGCGCTCAGGCCCGATTGAGGCCCGAGGGCGTGGGACAATCCGCGCCCATGTCTTTTGTGTTATTCGACGAGGGCGGCAAGCTGCTGTCGGGACGGGTGATGGCGCGCGCCGACTCCAGCGCGCAGGTGGAGCTGTCCAGCGGCAAGCGCGTGAAGGTCAAGGCCGCCAACATCTACCTGTCCTTCGATCAGCCCGCGCCCGAGGAACTGCTGCGCCAGGCCGAGGCGCGCGCGGCCGAGATCGAGCTTGACCTGGCCTGGGAATTCGCGCCCGAGGAGGAGTTCGGCTTCGCCGATCTGGCGCGCGAGTATTTCAGCGCGCAGGCCGGCGTGGCCGAGCAGGCGGCCATGCTGCTGCGCCTGCAGGGCGCGCCGCACTACTTTCGCCGCGCCGGGGCCAAGGGGCGCTACCGCAAGGCGAGCGCCGAGCTGGTGCAGCAGGCGCTGGCGGCGCTGGAGAAGAAGGCCCAGCAGCAGGCGCAGATCGACGGTTGGGCGCTGGAACTGGCCGAGGGCCGCTGTCCCGAGCCCGTGCGGCAGCAACTGTTCAAGATCCTGTTCAAGCCCGACAAGAACGCGCCCGAATACAAGGCCGTGGTGGCGGCCTCCCGGCAGACGCAGACCGCGCCGTTGCAGCTGCTGCAGCGCGCGGGGGCCATCGACTCGGCCTACCAGTTCCATTGGCAGCGCTTCCTGTTCGAGCAGTTTCCCAAGGGCACGGGTTTTCCCGCGGCGCTGCAGGCGGCCCCGGTGGCGGCCGACGAGCTGCCGCTGGCCGAGGGCGTGCGGGCGGTGTCGATCGACGATTCGCAAACCACCGAGATCGACGATGCGCTGTCGGTGCAGGGCCTGGGTACGGGCCGGGTGGTGCTGGGCATCCACATCGCCGCGCCGGGCCTGGCCTTCGGGCCCGGCAGTGCGCTCGACCAGGTCGCCCGGGCGCGCTATTCCACGGTCTACATGCCCGGCAACAAGCTGACCATGCTGCCGGATGCCGTGGTCCAGGCCTACACGCTGCAAGAGGGCCGCGACTGTCCGGCGGTGTCGCTGTACCTGACGCTGGACGAGGCGACGCTGGAAGTCCTGGAGCGGCACACCCGGCTGGAGCGCGTGCACATCGCCGCCAACCTGCGGCACGACCGCCTGGGTGAATGGGTCACGCCGCAGTGGCTCGAAAACCCTCAAATCGAGGATGAAACTGCGCCGCAAGCGTTAATTCACTACCACGACCAGCTATCATTTTTATACCGACTCGCACGGCACCTGAAAGCCGCGCGCGAGCGGGTGCGCGGCAAGCCGGAGAACTTCAACCGGCCGGACTACCAGTTCCGCGTTGCCGTCGAGGGCGAAAATGGCCCGAACGGCGACGAGGCCGTGGTCATCGAGCCGCGCCCGCGTGGCGAGCCGCTGGACCTGATCGTCGCGGAGGCGATGATCCTGGCCAACAGCAGTTGGGGCGGCTGGCTGGCTGAGCTCGGCGTGCCGGGCATCTACCGCAGCCAGGCCAGTCTGGCGCCGGGCGTGAAGGTGCGCATGGGCACCAAGGCGCTGCCGCACGCGGGCATCGGCGTGCCCTGCTATGCCTGGAGCACCTCGCCGCTGCGCCGCTACACCGACCTGGTCAACCAGTGGCAGATCGTTGCGGCCGCGCGCCATGGCGCCGCCGCCGCGCTGGCCGCGCCGTTCAAGCCCAAGGACACCGAGCTGTTTGCCATCATCGGTGGCTTCGACGCCGCCTACACCGCCTACAACGGCTTCCAGGCCGCGATGGAGCGCTACTGGACGTTGCGCTATTTGCGCCAGCAAGGCATCACCGAACTGGGCGCCAGCGTCATCCGCACCCTGCCCGGACAGCCACCGCTGGTGCGCGCGGACGACCTGCCGCTGACGCTGGGCCTGCTGTCGGCGCCGGCCGACCTGGCACGCGGCGAGCATCTGCGGCTGCGCGTGGCCGAACTCGACGAAATGTCGCTCGACGCCTGGGGCCAGTTCATCGAGCGCAGCGACGGCGGCGAAGACACCGCGGGCGACGAGGACGAGAGCGACGAGCCCGAGGCCGGGCCGATTGCCCTGGCGCTGGATCTGACGGCCGAACCCGACGCCGCGGAAGCGGGCTCGCAGCAGGCCGATCCCGCCTGAGGCCATGGCCATGAAGCGCCCCGGCACGCTCGCTCTCGCGCTCGGCGCTTCGCTCGCCGTGCACGCGGTGCTGCTGACGGTGCGCTTCGTCGATCCGGCGCGGTTTGGCCGCGTGTTCCAGGACACGCCGCTGGAGGTGATTCTGGTCAACAGCCGCAGCAAGGACAAGCCCGTCAACGCGCAGGCCATCGCGCAGGCCAGCCTGGCCGGCGGCGGCGACGCCGACCGTGGCCGCGCCACCAGCCCGCTGCCGCCGACGCCGCAGGAGCAGCAGGGCGATGCCGCCGAGGACGCGCAGCGCCAGGTGGAGGCGCTGATCGCGCAGCAGACGCAACTGCTGGCCGACGTGAAGACCGCGATCGCCTCGCTGCCGCCACCCAGCCCCGAGGAAAACAAGACCGACCCTGAGGCGCGCCAGCGCGAGGATCGGCGCCGCCAGCTCGACAAACTGCTGGCTGAGATCGAACGCCGCATCCAGGAAGAGAACGCCCGCCCGCGCAAGCGCTACATCAGCCCGGCCACGCGCGAGGCGGTGTACGCGGTCTATTACGACCAGTTGCGCCGGCGCATCGAGGCGCGCGGCACCGAGAACTTCCCCGAGTCGCGCGGCAAGAAGCTCTATGGCGAACTGACCCTGGCGCTGACGGTCAACCACGACGGCCGGGTGCTCGACACCACGCTCGTGCAGGGCTCGGGCAACCGCACGCTGGACCGGCGCGCCGATGCGATTGCGCGCGCCAGCGGACCGTTCGGCACCTTCTCCGACGAGATGCGGCGCAAGGCGGACCAGATCGTCGTCGTCTCGCGCTTCCGTTTCACGCGCGACGAGACGCTGGAGACCCAGTTGTCCGCGGCGCCGCGTTGACGTGATGCGCCACCTGTTGCGCTGGGTGCTGCTGGTTGGCGCGGCGCTGCTGCTGCTGCAGGCCTACTTCGCGGCGCGGATCGCGCTGATGATCTGGGTGAACCCGGAGTCCACCACCTTCCAGCGCTCCGAGTTGGTGCGACTGGCGCGCGACAAGGGCCTGGGCGTGGTCTACCGGCACCAATGGGTGCCGTATGCGCGCATCTCCGACAACCTCAAGCGCGCGGTGATCGCCGCCGAGGACGACGGTTTCGTCAACCACGACGGAGTGGATTGGAACGCCATCGAGCGCGCCTGGGCGCGCAATGCGGCCGCCGAGGAGTTGGCCAAACGCCAGGCGCAGGCCAAGGAGAAGCTGGGCCAGGTCCTGGGCAAGACGACCGAGGCGCCGCCGCCGATGCGCTTCAAGATCATCGGCGGCTCCACCATCACGCAGCAATTGGCCAAGAATCTGTTCCTCTCGGGCGAGCGCACCATGCTGCGCAAGGGGCAGGAGCTGATCCTGACCAAGATGCTCGAACGGATGCTGAGCAAGGAGCGCATCCTGGAGATCTACCTCAACAGCGTGGAATGGGGTGAAGGCGTGTTCGGCGCAGAGGCCGCCGCACGGCGCTACTTTGGCCGCGGCGCCGCGTCACTGGAGCGCCTGCAGGCCGCGCGTCTGGCCGTCATGCTGCCGCGCCCCAGGCATTTCGAAAAGTATCCACGCTCGACCTACCTCGCGGGACGCGCGGCGCTGATCGCCGGGCGCATGGGGCGCGTCGAACTTCCATAATCGGGCCCTATGTTCGCCAAGCTGATGAGTGGCTTCCTGCTCGGTCTCGTGCGCCTGCTCACGGGCGCACAGGCACGCTGGCACGGCTGCCCGCCCAAGGCGGAGCAGCGCATCTATTTCGCCAACCATCAAAGCCACGCCGACCTGGTGATGATCTGGGCCGCGCTGCCGCAGGAGTTGCGCGCGCGCACGCGGCCGATCGCGGCCAAGGACTATTGGACCAAGACGCCGCTGCGCCAGTGGATCACCACCGAGGTGTTCCACGCCGTCTATGTCGAGCGCGAGCGCAAGGAGGGCGAGGACCCGCTGGCGCCGCTGATCACGGCCCTGGCGGCGGGAGATTCGCTGATTCTTTTTCCCGAGGGCACGCGCGGCTTTGCCGACGAGCCCGCGCCTTTCAAGGCCGGCCTGTACAACCTGGCAATCCAGTTTCCCGAGGTGGTGCTGGTGCCAGCGTGGATTCACAACATCCAGCGCGTCATGCCCAAGGGGGAGGTGATTCCGGTGCCGGTCCTGTGTTCCGTGACATTTGGCACGCCCATGCAGGTGGAGCCTGGCGAGGAGCGCCGCGCCTTCCTGGATCGGGCGCGCGCCGCCGTGATCGCGCTGAGAGACGTATGAAGTTCCTTCAGTTCATGCGCAACCTCGATTCCAGCCAGCAGGTTGCGGCGCTGTTCGTGGTCGTGTTCGGGCTGTTGCTGCTGGTGTCGGCGACGCGCTTTGCGCTGTCGGTGCGCGAGCGCCGGGTCGAGCCCAGCGCGGCCCAATTGGCGTTTTCCGCCGACTTCG
>DAIOSZ010000185.1:4763-7511 GCA_036752305.1 Burkholderiaceae bacterium | reverse complement strand
GCACGACGAGCTGGCCCAATCCATCCTGCTGTGCCCCGACGTGGCTTACATCGACGCGGTGCAGGCCGCCATCGACCGCCTGCTGCCCACCATGCCGCGCGCCGAGATCATCGCCAAGAGCCTGAACGGCCGCGGCGCGCTGATCCACACCCGCGGCATGGAAGAGGCCTGCGCCATCAGCAACCGCATCGCGCCCGAGCACCTGGAGGTCAGCAGCGCCGATCCGCACCGCTGGGAGCCGCTGCTGCGGCACGCCGGCGCGATCTTTCTGGGCGCCTACACCAGCGAATCCCTGGGTGACTACTGCGCCGGCCCCAACCACGTGCTGCCCACCAGCGGCACGGCGCGCTTCTCCGGGCCCTTGAGCGTGTACGACTTTCAAAAACGCAGCAGTCTGATCGAGGTCAGCGCCGCGGGCGCCCGGGCGCTGGGCCGCATCGCCAGCGTGCTGGCGCATGGCGAGGGGCTGTCCGCGCACGCGGGGGCGGCCGAGATGCGCTTGCAGGCGCCCGCCGAGGCGCGTGCGTGACGGCGTTGATCGGCCAGCTGCGCGAAGGCACGCAACAGCTCGGGGCCGAAAGCCCGCCGCTGATTGAGCTGAACTGAGCGCCTGTCCCGCTGGCGTGGCCTACGCCACCACCCCGGTGCCCAGCAGCTTGCCGATCAACGCCGTCACGCCCATCGCCACCAGACCCCAGAACAGCACGCGCGCCGAGCCTTTGAGCATGCTGGCGCCGCCCAGTTGCGCCGCCACCGCGCCGAGCACGCCAAGCAGGGCGAGGGTGCTGACCATGATGAGCGTGACCAGCCCCGATCCCTGCCACAGCAGCACCGCCAGCACCGGGGCCAGCGCGCCCACCGCGAACGCCGCCGCCGAGGCCAGCGCCGCCTGCAGGGGCCGGGCACGGCTGTCGCTGGTGATGCCCAGTTCGTCGCGCAGATGCGCGCCCAGCGCGTCGTGGGCGGTCAAGGCCTCGGCCACCTGACCGGCCAGTTCGGGCGAGAGGCCGCGGCTGACGTAAATCTGCCGCAATTCCTCGTGTTCCATCTCGGGCGCCGCCGCCAGTTCGCGCTTTTCGCGGGCGATGTCGGCGTTCTCCGTGTCGGCCTGCGAGCTGTTCGCCGCCGTCACGCAGTTGTCGCACACGTCGCGCGCCCCGGGTCGGCGCGGCCACCGCCGACAGCAGCAGCGTCTTGCCGTCGGCGTTCGCCGCCGCCATGCCGACCACCAGGCTGGCGGTGGAAATCAGGCCGTCGTTGGCGCCCAGGACGGCCGCGCGCAGCCAGCCGACATGCTGGCTGCGGTGGGTTTCATGATGTTTTCGAGCCATGGCTCATTGTAGATTCGCCACGGGCAGCTACCAAAAATATAGCTTTCATGGGGTGAAACCCAGAAACGGCGCCAGCGCGGCGAGCAGCGCCTCGGGCGCCTCCTCGGCGATGTAGTGGCCGCAAGGCAGCGGGCCGCCGCGTACGTCGTCGGCCACGCGCTGCCATTCGGCCAGCGGCTTGAAGCAGCGGTGCACCACGCCCTGCTCGCCCCACAGCGCCAGCAGCGGCACGCTCAGGCGGCGCTGGGCGGCGCGATCTTCACGGTCGTGTTCCAGGTCGATGCCGGCCGAGGCGCGGTAGTCCTCGCACAGACCGTGCGCGGCGCCGGGCTGCGCCAGCGCCGCCTGATAGGCCGCCAGCGCGCGCGGGTCGAACGGCGCCAGCCCCGCGCTGCGCCGGCCCATCACGTCGCGCAGGTAGGCGCCGGGATCGGCGGTGATCAGCCGCTCCGGCAGCGGCGCGCCCTGGATCAGGAAGAACCAGTGCCAGTAGGCGCTGGCGAACTCGCGCGTGGTCTGTTCGTACATCGCCAGCGTCGGTGCAATGTCCAGCAGCGCCAGGCGTTCGACGGCGCCGGGATGGTCCATCCCCAGCCGGTGCGCCACGCGCGCGCCGCGGTCATGCGCGAGCACGGCAAAGCGGGCATGGCCCAGCCGCCGCATCAGGCGCAGCAGGTCGCGCGCCATCACGCGCTTGCTGTAGTTGCCGTGGTCCGCATCGCCGGGCGGCTTGTCCGAGGCGCCATAGCCGCGCAGATCGGCCAGCACCAGGTGGAAATGCCGCGCCAGCACGGGCGCCACGCGGTGCCAGATCGCATGCGTCTGCGGGTGGCCGTGCAGCAACAGCAGCGCCGGCCCCTGGCCGCCGGTGCGGGCGAACAGCGTCACGCCCTCGTCCACCGGCACGTGATGGCGGTCGAATCCGGGAAACAGATCGTCGGTCATGGAGGCTTCCGTTCCAGCAGCATCGCGTCTCCGTAGCTGAAAAAGCGGTAGCGCCCCCGCACCGCGTGCGCGTACAGGCGGCGCCAGTGCTCGTGTCCGGCAAAGGCGCTGATCAGCATGAGCAGCGTGCTGCGCGGCAGGTGGAAATTGGTCACCAGCAGGTCCACCACGCGAAAACCGAACCCCGGCGTGATGAAGATGCGCGTGTCGCCGCTCGCCTCGCCGCTGGCCGCCCAGGATTCGAGCGTGCGCACGACCGTGGTGCCCACCGCGACCACGCGAGCGCCGCGCGCGTGGCACTGCGCGATGGCCGCTTGCGTGGCCTCGGGCACGGCGTAGCGCTCGGCGTGCATCACGTGGTCGGCGATCCGCTCCGCCTTGACCGGCTGGAACGTGCCCGCGCCCACGTGCAGCGTGACGCTGGCGGTGTGCACGCCGCACACCACCCGGCTCTCCCCGACCGAACGGGCGC
>DAIOSZ010000185.1:0-4643 GCA_036752305.1 Burkholderiaceae bacterium | reverse complement strand
GCGACAGCCGCAAGTGGTAGAGCGGGCCTCCCGGCGCGGGCCAGCGGCCCAGCGCGGCGATGTTCACGCCCGCCGCCAGGCGCAGCCGCGCGCCCGGGGCGGGCTTCTTGCTCACCCGCAGATGCGCGGCCACCTCGTGGCCGTCCAGCACGCGCTCGATCAGCAGTTCCAGCTTGCCGCCAGTCGCTTTCTCGCCGTACAGCCTGGCCTTGACCACCCGCGTGTCGTTGAACACCAGCAGGTCACCGGGGTTCAGCAGCTCAGGCAGATCGACGAAGCGGCGGTCCACCGGCGGCTCGCCGCGGCCGTCGAGCAGGCGCGAGCCGCTGCGCTCGGCGCTCGGGTGCTGGGCGATCAGCTCGGCCGGCAGCGCGTAGTCAAAGTCGGTCAGCGTGTACGGTGGGGACATGCGCGGGCGATGTGGAAGGCGGGCCACAGGCGGCGCGCGATTCTCGCAGAGCGGCCGGCGTCACCGCGCGGGGCGGCCGCTCACCGCAGGGTCAGCGCCGGCCCGTAGCGGTTGTTGCGCAGCATGTCGTCGGCCGCCGCCGCCGCCGTTGCGCCCAGCCCATAGCCCAGCCACACCTGAACGCCGGCCAGCGGCGCCAGGTTCAGGCCAGTGGCAAAGGCAAGGGGCAGCGCCCGGGGCAGCGTTCCCGCCGCCAGGGTGGGCAGGCTGGCGGCGCTGCCCAGCGGCTCGAACTGCTGCGTCGCGCCGTTGTAGAGGAACAGCGCGCCCGAAGGCAGCAGCGCGGCCAGGAACAGGGCGCCGGCCTGGCCCTGGTGCGGCTCGGGGATGCGGATGCCGACATCCACGTTGGCCGACGTGGCCGCGCCGGACTGGGACCCCGACACCACGGCCAGTGTGTTGCTCGTCGCGCCCAGGTTCAGGCTGGCCCGGGCTGTGGCCGTCTTGGTGGGGCTGGCGTTGTCGGTGCCGTCGCCGAGCAGACCCTCGCTGCCGCGGCCCCAGGTGTACACGCTCCCGTCCGCCGCCCAGGCCGCCGCCGCATAGGGGCCGGCGGCGATGCCCGCCACGCCAGCCGCCGGGAGGCCCTGCACGGCGACCGGCCCGCGCTTGTCGAAGTACGTGGTGGACAACAGCGTCCCGTCGCCCAGCTGGCCGTCGGCGTTGTAGCCGCAGGCGCTGATCTGGCCGCTGGCCAGGCGGTACAGCGCCCAGCCGCTGCCGCCCGCCGCATCGGCCACGGACGCCAGGCCCGGCACGGTGTAGGGGCTGTTGGCGGTGGACGGGGCGATCTGGTCGCAGGTGGCCAGGTTGCTGTTGGTCTCGCCCCACTGGAACGCCTGTCCGCCGCCGGTCACGCCGATCGCCAGGCCGCCGTTGACCGGGCTGATCGCCAGCGCCTTCATCGCGGGCACCTGCAGCAGCGTGGGGCCGAAGATGCCGGTGCCCGGCGTGCTCTTGAGCCAGAAGTTCGCGGTGCCGTTGCCGTTGTCCCCCCAGCCGAGCACCGCGCCGTCCTGCCGCAGCGCGATCACGCCGGTTTCCACCGCCTCGATCCGCACGATGCCGGTGGCACCGGGCACCGCCTGCGGCGCCGCGCGCGACAGCGGCGTGCTGCTGCCGGTGCCCAGCAGGCCATAGCCGTTGCCGCCCCAGGCCCAGGCCTGGCCGGAGGTGTCGATGGCAAAGCCCGTCATGCCGTTGAACGAACTGGCAATGGCGACGATGCCACGCAAGCCGGGCACCTGCGTGGGCGTGGCGGCGAACTGCCCGCCGCCGCCATGGTCGATGCCGTCCCGTCCGTCGGAGACGTTGCCCCACACCCAGACGGTGCCGTCGGCCTTGAGCGCCATCGACCAGCCGCCGCGCGCCACCACATCCACCACGCCCGAACCCAGGCCGGGCAGCGGCGTAGGCGCCAGCCAGCGCCCGCCCGTGGTGCCACCGGCCAGTTGCCCGGCCAGATTGCCGCCCCAGCCGGTGACGCTGCCATCGCTCTTGAGCATCAACATGTGGCTCGCGCCCACCGAGAGCTTGGGCGCGATGGCCAGGGCCGGCGAGGCCAGTGACGCCAGCCAGGCCGCGGCCCAGGCGATGCGGCGCCACCGCGGCGCCGGACGGGAGTGGGTGGGGCCGCTGTGGCTCATGGACATTCCTCCGGTCGGTTGTGATGCAAGGGGCCGTGGCGCTTGTGCGAGCCCCGCAGCATCCAGTTTCGCGCATCGGGCGCCGCCGCAGGCCCGGTCAAGGTAAGCAGTTGCAAGCCCATCCGCCTTGTCTTCACATCTTGATGCGAAACATGCTGCGCCACAGGGTAAGTGGAAACTTTAAAAACAATAGCTGCCCATGGTTGATTTTCTTGATGATGTGGCCGATTTGATGTTCAAATTTGACCTTTTTCGATCATATTTTTGTAGATCTTTCAACAAAAATGTTACAACATCTACAAAAACAGCGCATTTGATGGCAAGAATAGGCGATTTTTACCCGACTTTTGATGCCAAAATGGCCTGAAAACCAATGAAAATCACCACGGGCAGCTATTGATTTTGTAGTACAAATTCAGGCGTTCGGGTGCACCGGATTCCCGTTTTGGAGCCATCCGCCGGCCTGCCGTTTTTCGATAATCCCGCCATGCCTTCCCCGAGCCATCCGGCCAGCCCTCGCGTGCTCGCGCTCATCGCGCCGATGACGCAGCTGAACACGCCTTATCCGAGCACGGCCTATCTGACCGGGTTTCTGCGCTCGCGCGGCATCGACGCGCGGCAGGCCGACCTGGCGCTGGCCTTGGTGCTGGAGCTGCTCTCGGGCGCCGGGCTGGAGCGCCTGCGCGACCAGGCCAGGCGTCTGAATCCCTTGTCGAATGACCCTGGCGTGCTCCATTTCCTGGAGCGCTTTGACGACATCCACGCCGCCGCGCCGCGCGTGCTGGCCTTCTTGCAGGGGCGCGACCCGACGCTGGCGCACCGCATCGTCTCGCGCGCCTTCGTGCCCGAAGGGCCGCGTTTTGCCGCGCTGGAAGCCTATGCCGACGACGGCAGCGGCGACCCGCTCGGCTGGGCGTTCGGCAGCCTGGGCCTGCAAGACCGCGCGCGGCATCTGGCGACGCTGTTTCTCAACGACCTGGCCGACGTGATCCGCCAGGTGGCCGACGAGCGCTTCGAGTTCGTGCGCTACGCCGAGCGCATCGCCGCCAGTCAGCCCAGCTTCGACCCGCTGGCGCAGGCGCTGGCCGCGCCGCGCAACCTGGTGGACGAGACGCTGCACCGCCTCGCGCTTGAGGTGCTGGAGCAGCAAGCGCCCGACATCGTGCTGATCTCGGTGCCCTTTCCGGGGTCGGTCTATGCGGCCTTGCGCATCGCCCAAAGCATCAAGGCCGCGCGGCCGGGCGTGATGACGGTGCTGGGCGGCGGCTTCGTCAACACCGAGCTGCGCGGCCTGTCCGAGCCGCGCGTGTTCGACCACTTCGACGCCGTGACGCTGGACGCCGGCGAGCGCCCGGTGCTGGCGCTCATCGAGCACTGGCAAGGCCTGCGCTCGCGCGAACGCCTGGTGCGCACCTTCGTGCGCGAGGGCGACGAGGTGCGCCTGCACCAGTGGCCCGAGCCCGACGTGGCATTTGCCGACTGCGGCACGCCCACCTGGGACGGCCTGCCCATCCGCGACTACCTGTCGCTGCTGGACATGCTCAACCCCATGCACCGGCTCTGGAGCGATGGGCGCTGGAACAAGCTGACCGTGGCGCAGGGCTGCTACTGGAAGAAGTGCAGCTTCTGCGACGTCAGCCTGGACTACATCGGCCGCTACGAGGCGGCCACCGCCGAGACCCTGGCCGAGCGCATTGCCACCATCGTGGCCGAGACCGGGCAGAGCGGCTTCCACTTCGTGGACGAGGCCGCGCCGCCGAAGGTGCTGCGCGCGCTCTCGCAGGAGCTGATCCGCCGCCGCCAGACCATCACCTGGTGGGGCAACATCCGCTTTGAAAAGTCGTTCACCCGCGAACTGGCCGAGCGCATGGCGCAAAGCGGCTGCATCGCGGTGACCGGCGGGCTGGAGGTGGCCTCCGACCGGCTGCTCGCGCTTATGAAGAAAGGCGTCTCGGTGGCGCAGGTGGCGCGGGTCACGCGGGCGTTTTCCGACGCCGGGATCATGGTCCACGCCTACCTCATGTACGGCTTTCCCACGCAGACGCTGCAAGACACCGTGGACGCGCTGGAGACGGTGCGCCAGTTGTTCGCCGAAGGCTGCATCGCCAGCGCCTTCTGGCACCGCTTCGTCTGCACCGTGCATTCGCCGGTCGGCCAGCGCCCGCAGGACTACGGCGTGCAACTGCTGCCGCTGCCGCCCGCCCGCTTTGCGCGCAACGACGTGGGTTTCATCGACCCCACCGGCATCGACCACGACGCATTTGCCGCGCCGCTGCGCAAGGCCACCTACAACTTCATGCACGGCATCGGCCTTGACGCCGACGTGCGCCAGTGGTTTCCCTTCAAGGTGCCGCGCCCGCGCGTGGCGCGCCATCTGGTGGCGCGCGCCTTGCAGGACGCGCGTCTGGCCGCATGAATGCGCCGGCAGCCCCCGCCAAGGCCTTGAGCGGCCCGCAGCAGGCGCTGCGCAAGCTCGGCCTGACGCGGCCCATCGACCTGGCGCTGCACCTGCCGCTGCGCTACGAGGA
>DAIOSZ010000184.1:0-7550 GCA_036752305.1 Burkholderiaceae bacterium | reverse complement strand
CATCGCGCACGCCATCAGCGCCAACTACCCCGACATCCACATGATGGTGCTGCTGGTGGACGAGCGCCCCGAGGAAGTGACCGACATGCAGCGCAGCGTGCGCGCCGAGGTGATCGCATCGACCTTCGACGAGCCCGCCGCGCGCCACGTGCACGTGGCCGAGATGGTGATCGAGCGCGCCAAGCGGCTGGTGGAGCTCAAGCAGGACGTGGTGATTCTGCTGGACTCCATCACGCGCCTGGCGCGGGCCTACAACAACGTGGTGCCGTCCTCGGCAAGGTGCTGACCGGCGGCGTGGACGCCAACGCGCTGCAGCGGCCCAAGCGCTTCCTGGGCGCGGCGCGCAACGTGGAGGAAGGCGGTTCGCTGACCATCATCGCCACCGCGCTCATCGACACCGGCAGCCGCATGGACGAGGTGATCTTCGAGGAGTTCAAGGGCACCGGCAACTGCGAGATCCACCTCGACCGGCGCCTGTATGAAAAGCGCGTGTTCCCCTCGATCCAGCTCAACCGCAGCGGCACGCGCCGCGAAGAACTGCTGCTGGCGCCCGAGGTGCTGCAAAAGACGCGCATCCTGCGCCAGTTCATGTACAACATGGACGAGATCGAGGCGATGGAGATGGTGCTCAAGAGCATGAAGGCGACGAAGTCGAACGTCGAGTTCTTCGACATGATGCGCCGCGGCGGATAACGCTATAATTTCGGGTTCAGCGGAAAGTACGCCAGGAAATCAAACCGATACGCGGGCGCGGCTGCTGCATAGGCACACAAGGATCACGCCATGAAAGAAGGCATTCACCCCAACTACCGCGAAGTGCTCTTCGTGGACCTGTCCAACGGCTTCAAGTTCGTCACGCGCTCCTGCGTGAACACCAAGGAAATGGGCAAGACGGACGACGGCCGCGAGCTGCCGCTGTTCAAGCTCGATACCTCCAGCGAATCCCACCCGTTCTACACCGGCACGCAGAAGTCGGTGGACAACATGGGCGGCCGCGTCGAGAAATTCCGCAACCGTTTCGGCAAAACGGTGCTGAGCAAATAATCGCGCCAGACCGGTTCTCTCAGCACGCACAGGCAGCCCGGGCAACCGCGCTGCCTGTTTTGTTTCCGGACCGGCTCCGAGCTCTTCCCTCCATCCCGTGACACGCCCGACTCCCGCCATCGTCAGCGAGCGCGCCGCCCGGCCCATCCCGCGGCCCTGGCTGTGGGGGCTTTGCGTCACCTACGTGCTCGCCGGCTTCGTCGGCCGCGACCCCTGGAAGAGCGCGGACATGGCCGCCTTTGGCTATATGGCCGAGCTGGTGGCGGGCACGAGCGACTGGTGGGCGCCCACCCTGCTGGGGCAGGCACCGGAACGCATGAGCCTGCTGCCCTACTGGCTGGGCGCGCTGTCGATCCAGGCGCTGGGTGGATGGCTGGGGCCGGGATTGGCCGCGCGCCTGCCATTCATCGGCCTGTTGGCGCTCGCGCTCGCCGCCACCTGGTGGGGCACCTACTGCCTCGCCCGGCTGCGCGCGGCGCAGCCGGTAGCCTTTGCCTTTGGCGGCGAGGCCGAGCCCGCCGCCTATGCCACGGTGCTGGCCGACGGCGCGCTGCTGGCCCTGCTGGCCAGCCTGGGGCTGGCGCAACTGGGGCACGAGGCCACGCCAACGCTGGCGCGGCTGGGCTTTGGCGCGCTGCTGTACGCGGGGCTGGCGAGCCTGCCGCTGCGGCCTTGGCGCGGTCTGGCGGCGGCTGCGCTCGGGCTGGCGGGGCTTGCGCTGTCGGGCGCGGAGTGGCGCGCGGTCGTGCTGCTGCCCTTGGCGGCGCTCGTGCCCACCGCTGGGCGCGTCAAACTCGCGTTGGCGGCGGCGGTCCTGGGGCTTGCGGGCGTCAGCTGGGCGCTGGGCGTTGGCTCGGTCGGCGACGTGTTCGCGTGGGGTCGAGGCATGGATTTCGACGCCTGGCGCCGCGAGGCACGCCTGGTGCTGTGGTTCACCTGGCCGGCCTGGCCGCTCGCGCTGATCACCGTGGCGCGTTGGCGCCGCCAATGGCGGGCCTGGCATGTGCTGCTGCCGCTGTACTGGACGGTGCTGGTCACGTCGCTGGCGCTGCTGTCGGCCACCTCCGACCGCATCCTGCTGCTGGCGCTGCCCGCGCTGGCAACGCTGGCGGCCTTCGCGTTGCCCACGCTGGAGCGCGGGGTGTCGGCCTTCATCGACTGGTTCACCCTGCTGTTCTTTACCGGCTGGGGCATCGTGATCTGGGTGGTGTGGATCGCCATGCAGACCGGCTTTCCGCCGCAGCCAGCGGCCAACGTGGCGCGGCTCGCGCCGGGCTTCGTGCCGTCATGGTCGGTACCCGCCTTTGTGGTGGCCGTGGCGGCCACCGGAGCCTGGCTGGCGCTGGCGCGCTGGCGCACGGGGCGCCACCGCGAGGCGTTGTGGAAAAGCCTGGTGCTGCCGGCCGCCGGAGCCACGCTGTGCTGGACGCTGTTCATGAGCCTGTGGCTGCCGCTGCTGGACTTTGCGCGCTCCTATGGCCCGCTGGTGCGGCAAGTCGTGAAAATCATCGAGGTTCCCGGCGGCTGCACGGCGGTGGACGGCATGTCGCGCGCGCAGATCGCCGCGCTGCGCTACTACGGCGGGCTCGATCTGCGCGCCGGTACCGGCGCCGCATGTCCCTGGCTGCTGGTGGACGCCTCGACGCTGCAAGGGCATCCCCTGGCCGCACCGGGACATGGCTGGGCGCGCGTGGCAACGGTGCGCCGGCCGTCGGACAACGACGAAGACCTGGTGGTGTTCCGGCGCGATGCGACAGCCGCCGTCGCGCCGGTGGCGGTGGAGCCGGGCATACAGGTGGAGCCGACGCAAAAGGGGCGTGCGGCGCCGTGACCGAGGCACGCGCGATCGCCGGGCACGCGGGTACGGTGCTCGCGGGTCAGCTGGCGGTCATGGCCTTTGCCGTGACCGACTCCATCGTTGCCGGCCGCCATTCCGAGGCGGCGCTGGCGGCGCTGGCACTGGGTTCGTCCACCTACATCACGGTGTTCATTTCCCTGATGGGCGTGCTGCAGGCGCTGCTGCCGCTGTGGTCCGAGATGCACGGCGCCGGCCAGCCCGACACGCTGGGCGCTTCGGTCCGGCAGTCGCTGTACCTGTGGCTGGTGCTCGCCGTGGCGGGGTGCCTGCTGCTGGCGTTTCCCGGCCCTTTGTTCGCGCTCACCGACGTGCCGCCGGAAATGCAGGACGAGCTGCGCGCGTATCTGCGCGTGCTGATCCTGGTGCTGCCGCTGTCGATGCTGTTTCGCATCTTCAGCACGCTCAGCCAGAGCCTGGGCAAGCCACGGCTGGTCACCTGGATCCAGATCGGCGCGCTGGCGCCCAAGGTGCTGCTGTCCACCTGGCTCGTCCACGGCGGGCTGGGCCTGGCCCCGCTGGGCGTGCAGGGCTGTGCCTGGGCCACCCTCATCGTCACGCTGGGCATGGCGGGTACCGCCGTCTGGCTGCTGCGGACCGACGCGGTGTATGCGCCGCTGAACCTGTGGCGACGCATCGAGCGGCCCCAGATGGAGGCCCTGGCTCGCCTGCTCAGGCTTGGCATTCCGGCGGGTCTGACGATCATGGTCGAGGTCAGTTCGTTCACGCTGCTGGCGCTGCTGATGGCGCGCCTGGGCACCGTCGCGGTGGCCGGCCACCAGATTGCCGCCAGCGTCACCGCCGTGCTCTACATGGCCCCGCTGTCGCTGGCCATTGCCACCAGCGCGCGGGCGAGCTTCTGGCTGGGTCGGCGCGACGCCACGCGGGCGCGCCAAGCCGTGCAATCGGGATTGCGCCTGACCTTGGCGGTTGCGCTTACGGGGGCAATGGCGTTGTGGCTGCTGCGCGGCCCGATCGCGCGCCTGTACACGCCCTCCCCCGAGGTGGCGGCCCTGGGCGCGCTGCTGCTGGGCTGGGTGGCCGTCTACCATCTGGCCGACGCGCTGCAAGCGGTGATGGTTTTCGTGCTGCGCAGCTTCGGCGTGACCGTGGCGCCCCTGGTGATCTACAGCGTGCTGCTCTGGGCCGGCGGGCTGGGCGGCGGGTTCTGGCTCACCTACCATGGCCTGGGGCCGGTGGCCGCGGTGCGTGATGCGTCGGCCTTCTGGATGACCAGCGCCATCGCGCTCTGGATGGCCGCCGCGCTCCTAGGGCTGCGCCTGCGCCGGGCGCTCGCCCACCCCCTGACTCACCCGTGACGCCGGCAGGTGCACCGAAAACGTCGAGCCTTTGCCCGGCAAGCTCTCGATGGACAGCGTCGCGCCGTGGCGCTGCGCCACGTGCTTGACGATGGCCAGGCCCAGCCCGGTGCCCCCGGTTTCACGCGAGCGGCTTTGGTCAACACGGTAGAAGCGCTCGGTCAGCCGGGGCAGGTGCTCGCGCGGGATGCCCGGACCATCGTCGGCCACGGCCAGCGTGCCGCCGCCCCCGGCGTGCGGCTCCCAGGTGACCGCCACATGCCCGCCGGGCGGCGTGTAGCGCACGGCGTTGTTGACGAGATTGGACAACAGGCTTTGCAGTTCGGTGAACGAGCCCGCCAGCTCAACGCCCGCAGTGGCGGCGGCGCCAGGAAACGCCAAGCGGTGCACGCTCTCCTGCCCACCCGCCAGCGCGGCCGATAGGGCCCGCGCCTCGTCACGGCAACGCGAGAGCAGCAGATCCAGCGGCACCCGGTCGGCTGTTCCAGGGGGCGGGCTTCCCTCCAGGCGCGAGAGGGTGAGCAAATCGGTCACCAGCGTTTGCATGCGTCCGGTCTGCCGCGCCATGAGCGCCAGGTATTCCTGCCGCTGCTCAGGCGGTAGATCCAGCGTCTGCAAGGTCTCCACGAAGCCCGCCACCACCGTGAGCGGCGTGCGGATCTCATGCGAGACGTTGGCGACGAAGTCGCGCCGCATCGCCTCTGCCTGCTCCAGGCTGGTGATGTCGCGCGACAGCATGAGCAACTGTCGCTCGCCGTACGGGTGCAGTTGCAGCGCCAGGCGCACGGGACGCGTCGGCGTGCTCGACCGGCCATCGACGACCACCTCGTGCCCCCAGTTGGCGTGGTCGGCGCGGCCCGCGTGGTAGTGCGCCGTGAAGGCCGGATCGCGCAACAGGTTGCCGATCCACTGCGCCTCGTCGCGCCGGGCGTCCAGGCCCAGGTGCAACTCGGCGACCGCGTTCATCCATTCGATGCCTCCCTTTGCGTCAAGCAGGGTGACGCCATTGGGCGAGGCCTGGATGGCGGCGAGGAACTCGCGCAGCCGGCGCTCGCCCGCCTCGGCGGCCGCTTCACGTTGGCGCAGCAGGCGCTGGGTGCGCCGTACGACCTCGCCCCACAACCCGAATGCAGGCGCGGCCTGGGCGTCACGACCTTCGCGCAGCCAACGCAGCACCTGCCGCGCGCGAACCGTGTCCAGCACGCTCCACAAGCCCGCGCCCGCCATCGCACCCACGAGCGCGGCGATCCACGCGCCCGGCGCGTCTGGCGGAACACCCGCCGCGCGGCCCTCGCCCAAGTCAAAAAGCAGCCACCCGGCCAGTGCGCCGACGACCCAGGAGCCCAGTTGCATGAGCCAGCGAAGAAACATGCGCCCGCGGCGTCCCGCCCATTCAGCCCGCGGCCGGAACGGCCGCATCGCGCGAGAGGCGGTAGCCCGCGCCGCGCACCGTCTCGACCATGGCGCCGGCCACGCCGAGCACCTCGCGCAGGCGCTTGATGTGCACGTCCACGGTGCGCTCCTCGATGAACACATGGTCGCCCCAGACCTTGTCGAGCAGTTGGCTGCGGGTGTGCACGCGTTCCGGGTGCTTCATCAGGTAATGCAGCAGGCGGAACTCGGTGGGGCCGGGCTTGAGCGGCTGGCCGCGAAAACTCACGCGCATGCTGGCGGCGTCCAGCACGAGTTCGCCGATCGTCACGCTGTCGAGCACCTGCTCGGGCGCGCGGCGGCGCAGCACGGCGCGGATGCGCGCCAGCAATTCCTGCGTGGAAAACGGCTTGGTCACGTAGTCGTCGGCGCCAGCGTCCAGCCCCTGCACCTTGTCGGGCTCGTCGCCGCGGGCGGTGAGCATGATGATGGGCACGGCGCGGGTGCGTTCATCCTTGCGCCACTTGCGCGCCAGTTGCACGCCGCTTTGCCCGGGCAGCATCCAGTCGAGCAGGATCACGTCGGGCAGCACGGCGTCGATCTCGCGCTGCGCGGCCTCGCCGCCTTCGGCCCACACCGGCTGGAAGCCGTTGTGCCGCAGGTTCACGGCGATGAGTTCGGCGATGGCGCTTTCGTCCTCGACGATCAGGACGCGGGGGAAATGCTTCATTGCGCGGCGCTCTCGATGGCCTCCAGCGGCATGTGGCGCACGTCGGCGCCCTTGACGATGTAGATGATGAGTTCGGCCACGTTCTTGGCGTGGTCGCCGATGCGCTCGATGGCCTTGGCCAGGAACACCAGATCCAGACTCGCCGAGATGGTGCGCGGGTCTTCCATCATGTAGGTCACGAGCTTGCGCACGAAGCCGTCGAACTCCAGGCCGATCAGATCGTCTTCCTTGAGGATCGCCACCGCCGCGTGCGTGTCCAGCCGGGCAAACGCATCCAGCGCCTTGCGCAGCAGGGCCGAGGCCAGGTCGGCCGCCACGCGGAGGTCCATCGACGGCAGCGCCCGCGCCGAGCCGCTGGCGACGATGGACTTGATCATGCGCGCGATGCGCACCGTCTCGTCACCCGCGCGCTCGAGGTTGGCGGTCGCCTTGGACATCGCCATCAGCAGCCGCAGGTCGCGCGCCGTGGGCTGGCGCCGCCCGATGACGGACATGATCTCGCGGTCGATCTCGACCTCCAGCGCGTTCACGCGAATCTCGATTCCCATCACCTCGTCGGCGGTCTCGGTGTTGAAGTGCGCCAGCGCGTGCAGCGCCATGCGGATTTGCGACTCAACCAGCCCGCCCAGCTCCATCACGCGCGAGGACAGCGCATTCAGGTCGGAATCGAACTGCGTGGACAAATGTTTTTCTGGCATGTGGCAAGCCCCCGTTCAGCCAAAGCGGCCCGTGATGTAGTCCTCGGTTTCCTTGCGCTCGGGCTTGAAGAACATCTGCTCCGTCTCGCCAAACTCGACCAGGTTGCCCAGGTACATGTAGGCCGTGTAGTCGGACACGCGCGCCGCCTGCTGCATGTTGTGCGTGACGATGACCACGGTGTAGTCGTTCTTCAACTCACCGATCAGCTCTTCGATCTTGCCGGTGGAAATCGGGTCGAGCGCGGAGCACGGCTCGTCGAGCAGCAGCACCTCGGGTTTGATGGCGATGCCGCGCGCGATGCACAGGCGCTGCTGCTGTCCGCCCGACAGGCCGGCGCCGCTTTGGCCCAGCTTGTCCTTGACCTCGTTCCACAGCGCCGCCTTGCGCAGCGCCCATTCGACGCGGTCGTCCATGTCGCTGGAGGAAAGCCGCTCGAACAGCTTCACGCCAAAGGCGATGTTGTCGTGGATCGACATCGGAAACGGCGTGGGCTTCTGGAACACCATGCCGACCTTGGCGCGGATCAGCGCCA
>DAIOSZ010000183.1:0-7646 GCA_036752305.1 Burkholderiaceae bacterium | reverse complement strand
GCATTTTGAAGGAGTAGACCTTGAGTCTGAATCGCAGTGAGAAAGAAGCGGTCATTTCTGAAGTGACCGGCCTCGCCGCCAAAGCTCAGACGCTCGTGATGGCGGAATACCGTGGCATCACGGTCGCCGACATGACCAAATTGCGCAACGAAGCGCGCGGCAAGGGTGTGAGCCTGTCCGTGTTGAAAAACACGCTGGCTCGCCGTGCCGTCGCGGGCAGCGCATTCGACGTTGTGTCCGACCAGATGTCCGGTCCGCTGATCTATGGCTTTTCCGAAGACGCCGTGGCCGCCGCGAAAGTGGTGGCCGACTTCGCGAAAACCAACGACAAGTTGGTGATTCGCGCGGGTGCGTATGGTGGCAAAGCTCTGGATGTCAACGGCGTCAAGCAACTGGCGAGCATCCCGTCCAAGGAAGTGCTGCTGGCACAGTTGTGCGGCTTGCTCATGTCGCCGATCTCCCGCACCGCCGTGGTGCTGGGCGCCCTGGCGACCAAGAAAGGCGAGGGCGAACCGGCGGCCGCGGCGTAATGCCCGACTTGCCCGTTTCGTGACCCATTCACACATCCAACTGTTTATTAGGAAATCATCATGGCATTCGATAAAGACGCATTTCTGACCGCGCTCGACAGCATGACGGTCATGGAACTCAATGACCTGGTCAAGGCCATTGAGGAGAAGTTTGGCGTGAGCGCCGCCGCAATGGCCGCCCCGGCCGCCGGTGGCGGTGGTGCTGCCGCTCCGGCCGCTGAAGAGAAGACCGAATTCACCGTGCAACTGCTGGAAGCCGGCGCCAACAAGGTGTCCGTCATCAAGGCCGTGCGCGAAATCACCGGCCTGGGCCTCAAGGAAGCCAAGGATCTGGTGGACGGCGCGCCGAAGCCCGTCAAGGAAGCGCTGCCCAAGGCAGACGCCGAGGCTGCCAAGAAGAAGCTGGAAGAAGCTGGCGCCAAGGTGGAACTGAAGTAATTCGCCCAGCGCGCCAAGGCTGGAGCGTCCCGCAAGGGCCTCCAGCCTTTTGCCGCTTTCAGAGCGCATTCAAAACCCCCGACTTCGGCGGTGGTTTTGAATGTCTTCTGACCCGACTGCGGAAGACGGCTTGGTTCGGGCCCCGTGCAACGCGGGGCCGTCCGCCAAGGTTGGTAGTGGCCAACCCGCCAAGACCGCGCCCAGGCTCATCCGCCTGGGGCGCGACAGTTGCGAGACCTTAGCCCGGAGATCTCATGGCCTATTCGTTTACCGAACGCAAGCGCATCCGCAAAAGCTTCGGCAGCCGCGACAGCGTGCTCAAAGTCCCCTACCTTCTGCAGATGCAGAAGGACGCCTACACGGCCTTCCTGCAGGCCGATACGCCCCCGAAAAGGCGCACACCCGAAGGCTTGCAAGCCGCGTTCGAGGCCGCGTTTCCCATCGTCTCGCACAACGGCTTCGTCGAGATGAAGTTCATCGAGTACAACCTCGCCAAGCCGGGGTTCGACGTGCGCGAATGCCAGACGCGGGGGTTGACCTATGCCTCGGCCGTGCGCGCGCGCGTCCAGTTGATCATCTATGACCGTGAGGCCTCGACGTCTCAATCCAAGGTCGTCAAGGAGGTCAAGGAGCAAGAGGTCTACATGGGCGAAGTGCCGCTCATGACCGACAAAGGCTCGTTCATCATCAACGGCACCGAGCGCGTCATCGTCTCCCAGTTGCACCGTTCTCCGGGCGTGTTTTTCGAACACGACAAGGGCAAGACGCACAGCTCGGGCAAGCTGTTGTTTTCCGCGCGGATCATCCCCTATCGTGGCTCCTGGCTCGATTTCGAATTTGACCCCAAGGACATCCTCTACTTCCGCGTGGACCGTCGCCGCAAGATGCCGGTCACGATTCTGCTCAAGGCAATCGGGCTGAACCCCGAGAGCATCCTGGCGAACTTCTTCGTCAACGACAACTTCCGCCTGATGGATTCGGGTGCTCAGATGGAGTTCGTGGCCGATCGCCTCAAAGGCGAGATCGCGCGCTTCGACATCACCGACAAATCCGGCAAGGTGATCGTCGCCAAGGACAAGCGCATCACCGCCCGTCATACGCGCGAGCTGGAGCAATCACAGACCACGCACATCAGCGTGCCCGAGGATTTCCTCATCGGCCGCGTGGTCGCGCGCAACATCGTGGACAAGGACAGCGGAGAAATCCTCGCCAAGGCCAATGAGGAACTCACGGAGACGCTGCTCAAGAAGCTGCGCACCGCGGGCATCCAGGACCTGCAGGTCATCTACACCAACGAACTGAACCAGGGCGCCTATATCTCGCAGACCCTGAGAGTGGACGAAACGGTGGACGAAACGGCCGCGCGCGTGGCCATCTACCGCATGATGCGCCCAGGGGAACCGCCCACCGAGGATGCGGTGCAAGCCCTGTTCCAGCGGCTGTTCTACAACCCCGACACCTACGACCTCTCGCGCGTGGGTCGCATGAAATTCAACGCCAAGGTCGGCCGCGATGAGTCAACCGGGCCGATGGTGCTGACCAACGACGACATCCTATCCGTCGTCAAGATCCTCGTGGACCTGCGCAACGGCAAGGGCGAAGTGGACGACATCGATCACCTGGGCAACCGCCGCGTGCATTGCGTCGGTGAGCTCGCCGAGAACCAATATCGGACCGGTTGGGCGCACATCGAGAAAGCCGTCAAGGAGCGACTGGGCCAGGCCGAGCAAGAACCGTTGATGCCACACGATCTCATCAACAGCAAGCCGATCTCAGCTGCCTTGAAGGAGTTCTTTGGCGCCAGCCAGCTCTCCCAATTCATGGATCAGACCAACCCTCTGTCGGAGATCACGCACAAGCGCCGCGTGTCCGCTCTCGGCCCGGGCGGCTTGACGCGCGAGCGCGCCGGCTTCGAGGTGCGTGACGTGCACGTCACGCACTACGGCCGCGTGTGCCCGATCGAAACGCCGGAAGGCCCGAACATCGGCCTGATCAACTCGCTGGCCTTGTATGCGCGCCTGAACGAATACGGTTTCATCGAGACGCCGTACCGTCGCGTGGCCGATGGAAAAGTCACCAACGACATCGACTACCTCTCGGCCATTGAGGAAGGCAAGTACGTCATCGCGCAGGCCAACGCCACGCTCGACAAAGAGGGCAAGCTCACCGGGGATCTGGTGTCGGCACGCGAAAAGGGCGAATCGGTGCTCGTGGGTGCCGAGCGCGTGCAATACATGGACGTGTCGCCCGCGCAGATCGTCTCGGTCGCCGCCTCGCTCGTGCCCTTCCTTGAGCATGACGACGCGAACCGCGCGCTGATGGGCGCCAACATGTCGCGTCAGGCCGTGCCGGTGCTGCGGCCCGAGAAGCCCATCGTGGGGACGGGCATCGAACGCGTGGCCGCAACCGATTCGGGCACCGTGGTAACCGCCAACCGTGGCGGCGTGGTCGACTACATCGACGCCACGCGCATCGTGATTCGCGTGAACGACGCCGAAACCCAGGCGGGCGAGGTGGGCGTGGACATCTACAACCTCATCAAGTACCAGCGGTCCAACCAGAACACCAACATTCACCAGCGTCCCATCGTCAAGCGGGGTGACAAGATCGCAAAGGGAGACGTGATCGCCGATGGCGCCTCGACCGACCTGGGTGAACTGGCCATTGGCCAGAACATGCTGATCGCCTTCATGCCCTGGAACGGCTACAACTTCGAGGACTCGATCCTGATCTCCGAGCGGGTGGTCGCCGACGACCGCTACACCTCGATTCATATCGAGGAACTCGTGGTGATGGCGCGCGACACCAAACTCGGCGCCGAGGAAATCACGCGGGACATTCCCAACCTGTCAGAGCAGCAGCTCAACCGGCTCGACGACTCGGGCATCATTTACGTGGGCGCCGAGGTGCAACCGGGCGACGTGCTGGTTGGCAAGGTCACGCCGAAGGGCGAAACCACGCTGACCCCCGAGGAAAAACTGCTGCGCGCCATCTTTGGCGAGAAGGCCTCCGACGTGAAGGACACCTCGCTGCGCGTTGACCAGGGCTCGCAAGGCACGGTCATTGACGTGCAGGTGTTCACGCGCGAGGGCATCCCGCGCGACAAGCGCGCCCAGCAGATCATCGACGACGAACTCAAGCGCTACCGCCTCGACCTGAACGACCAACTGCGCATCGTCGAGCTCGACGCCTTCGACCGCATGGAAAAGCTGCTGCTGGGCAAGGTCGCCAACGGCGGCCCCAACAAGCTGCCCAAAGGCACGAAGATCGACAAGGCCTACCTCTCGTCGGTGGACAAGTATCACTGGTTCGACATCCGCCCGGCCGAGGAAGAAGTTGCCTCGCAGCTGGAGAGCATCAAGAACGCCATGGATCAGACGCGTCACAGCTTCGACCTGTCGTTCGAGGAAAAGCGCAAGAAGCTCACCCAGGGCGACGAGTTGCCCGCTGGCGTGCTCAAGATGGTCAAGGTCTACCTGGCCGTCAAGCGCCGCCTGCAACCTGGCGACAAAATGGCTGGCCGCCACGGCAACAAGGGTGTGGTCTCCAAGATCGTTCCGGTCGAGGACATGCCCTACATGGCCGACGGCACTCCCTGCGACATCGTGCTCAACCCTCTGGGCGTGCCCTCGCGGATGAACGTCGGGCAGGTGCTTGAGGTTCACCTGGGATGGGCCGGCAAGGGCATCGGTCACCGCATCGAGCGCATGCTGCAGGCCGAAGCCAAGGTGGCCGAACTGCGCAAATTCCTGGAGAGCTTCTACAACGCCGCGGGCCGCACCGAAGACCTGTCCCAGTTCAGCGAGGAACAGTTGCTGGAAATGGCGCGCAATCTGACCAATGGCGTGACTTTTGCGACCCCGGTATTCGACGGAGCATCCGAAGCCGAGATCCGCGCCATGCTCAAGCTCGCCTATCCGGACGACATTGCCGAGATCAAGGGGCTGACCGCGACGCGCACGCAGGCCTATCTCAGCGATGGCCGTACCGGCGAACGCTTCGACCGCCCGACGACCGTCGGCTACATGCACTTCCTGAAACTCCACCACCTGGTGGACGACAAGATGCACGCGCGCTCCACCGGCCCGTACTCGCTGGTCACGCAGCAGCCGCTGGGCGGCAAGGCACAGTTTGGCGGCCAGCGCTTCGGCGAAATGGAAATGTGGGCGCTTGAAGCCTACGGCGCCGCCTATACCTTGCAGGAGATGCTCACCGTCAAGTCCGACGACGTGCAGGGCCGCACCAAGGTCTACGAAAACATCGTCAAGGGCGAACACTCGATCGACGCCGGCATGCCCGAGTCGTTCAACGTGCTCGTCAAGGAAATCCGCTCGCTGGGTATCGACATCGAACTCGAGCGCTCCTGAGTCCTGGGTCACTGATTTACGAAAAGGAAAGCATTCATGCGTTCTCTACTCGACCTGTTCAAACAGTTCACGCCCGACGAGCATTTCGACGCCATCAAGATCGGCATGGCGTCGCCGGAGAAGATCCGCTCGTGGTCTTTCGGTGAAGTCAAAAAGCCCGAAACCATCAACTACCGCACCTTCAAGCCCGAACGCGACGGTCTGTTCTGCGCCAAGATTTTTGGCCCGATCAAGGACTACGAGTGCCTGTGCGGCAAGTACAAGCGCCTCAAGCACCGCGGCGTGATCTGCGAGAAGTGCGGCGTTGAAGTCACCCAGACCAAGGTGCGCCGCGAGCGCATGGGCCACATCGACCTGGCCGCGCCCTGTGCGCACATCTGGTTCCTCAAGAGCCTGCCTTCTCGCCTGGGCCTGGTGCTTGACATGACGCTGCGCGACATCGAGCGCGTGCTGTATTTCGAAGCCTATGTGGTCGTCGATCCGGGCATGACGCCGCTCAAGCGCTTCAGCATCATGAGCGAGGACGACTACGACGCCAAGCGCAAGGAGTACGGCGACGAGTTCGTGGCCAAGATGGGCGCCGAGGGCATCAAGGACCTGCTGCAGAGCATCGATCTCGATACCGAGATCGAACGTCTGCGCGGCGATCTGACCGGCTCCGAAGTCAAGGTCAAGAAGAACTCCAAGCGGCTCAAGGTGCTGGAGGCTTTCAAGAAATCCGGCATCAAGCCGGAGTGGATGGTGCTGGACGTGCTGCCGGTGCTGCCGCCCGACCTGCGTCCGCTCGTGCCGCTGGACGGCGGGCGATTCGCCACGTCGGACCTCAATGACCTGTACCGCCGCGTCATCAACCGCAACAGCCGCTTGCGCCGCCTGCTGGAGCTGAAGGCTCCGGAAATCATCGCGCGCAACGAAAAGCGCATGCTGCAGGAAGCCGTGGACAGCCTGCTGGACAACGGCCGCCGCGGCAAGGCCATGACGGGCGCCAACAAGCGCGCGCTCAAGTCGCTGGCCGACATGATCAAGGGCAAGAGCGGGCGTTTCCGCCAGAACCTGTTGGGCAAGCGGGTGGACTACTCCGGCCGTTCCGTCATCACCGTGGGCCCGACGCTCAAGCTGCACCAGTGCGGCCTGCCCAAGCTCATGGCGCTGGAACTCTTCAAGCCCTTCATCTTTGCCCGCCTGGAGTCGATGGGCATCGCCACCACGATCAAGGCCGCAAAGAAGGAAGTCGAATCCGGCACGCCGGTCGTGTGGGACATCCTGGAAGAGGTCATCAAGGAACACCCGGTGCTGCTCAACCGCGCGCCGACGCTGCACCGCCTGGGCATCCAGGCCTTCGAGCCCATCCTCATCGAAGGCAAGGCCATCCAGCTGCACCCGCTTGTGTGCTCTGCCTTCAACGCCGACTTCGACGGCGACCAGATGGCCGTGCACGTGCCGCTGTCGGTGGAAGCGCAGATGGAAGCGCGCACGCTGATGCTCGCCTCCAACAACGTGCTGTTCCCGGCATCGGGCGAGCCATCCATCGTGCCGTCGCAGGACGTGGTGCTGGGCCTGTACTACACCACGCGCGAGCGCATCAACGGCAAGGGCGAGGGCATGGTGTTCGCCGACATCGGCGAAGTCCTGCGCGCGCTTGATGCGGGCGAGGTCGAACTCACCGCCAAGATCAACGTGCGCCTGACCGAATGGAGTCGCGACAAGAACACGGGCGAGTTCGTACCCAGCAGCTCGGTCGTCGAGACCACCGCTGGCCGCGCGCTGCTGTCCGAAATCCTGCCCAAGGGCCTGCCCTTCGCGCACATCAACAAAGCGCTCAAGAAGAAGGAAATCTCGCGTCTTATCAACGTGAGTTTCCGCAAGTGCGGCTTGAAGGAAACGGTGGTGTTCGCCGACAAGCTGTTGCAAAACGGCTTCCGCCTCGCCACGCGCGCCGGCATTTCGATCGCGATCGACGACATGCTGGTGCCCGAGGAGAAGCACGGCATCATCGAAAACGCCGAAAAAGAGGTCAAGGACATCGAGCAGCAATATGTCTCGGGCCTGGTCACCTCCGGCGAGCGCTACAACAAGGTCGTCGACATCTGGGGCAAGGCGGGTGATGCCGTCTCCAAGGTGATGATGGACCAGCTCCGCAAGGAGCGGGTCATCGACCGGCACGGCAAGACCGTCGATCAGGAGTCGTTCAACTCGATCTACATGATGGCCGACTCGGGCGCGCGCGGCAGCGCGGCGCAGATTCGCCAGCTGGCGGGCATGCGCGGCCTGATGGCCAAGCCCGACGGCTCGATCATCGAGACGCCGATCA
>DAIOSZ010000182.1:4220-7748 GCA_036752305.1 Burkholderiaceae bacterium | reverse complement strand
GCCCTCGAAGTCGAACTGGCGCCAGGCCTCGAACACCGTGACCGCCACCGCGTTCGATAGATTCAGGCTGCGCTGACCGGCGCGCATCGGCAGCCGCAGGCGCCGGTCGGCGGCAAACGCATCGCGCACCGCCTCGGGCAGCCCGCGTGTCTCGGCGCCAAACACCATCACATCGCCGGCCTGCCAGCGCACGACGTGAACGCTGGCCTGGCCGCGTGTCGTCAGCGCGAACATGCGCTCGCGCGGCGTCGTGCATTGCGCCAGAAAACCCGGCCAATCGGCGTGGCGCCGCACCGTGGCCCACTCGTGGTAGTCCAGCCCGGCGCGGCGCAGCAGCCGGTCGTCCATCGAAAACCCCAGCGGCTCGACCAGATGCAGCGTGCAGCCCGTGTTGGCTGCCAGCCGAATCACGTTGCCCGTGTTCGGAGGAATCTCCGGCTCAACGAGAACGACGTGAAACATGCTCGGCGGCCCAGGCAAAACTCATGTGCTCAGCCGCGCGCGCACGATGGCCGACCGATCCCACATGTTCGGTACTGGCGCCGACGAATAGCCCGAGACGAAGGGCTTTACCGCCGAAGTACCGAGGTCGTACACATGCCGGGCCACCGCTCCGATGTTGCCGCCGTAGACGTGGATGCTGATCGAGCAGCGGTCGCCATGCGCATTGGCCACTTGGTGAATGTCTCCCGTGGCCGGTGAAACCAGCGCCACGTCGCCCGGCTCCAGGCGCTCGGGCGCACCCTGCGCATGCAAGACGCCTGACGCATCGCGCGCGAAGCTCTGCGACGTCTCGGCGCCGCGCAGCATGCCGATCAGGCCCCAAACTTCATGGTCGTGCACCGGTGTCCGTTGCCCGGGCCCCCAGACGAAACTCACCACCGAAAAGCGCTCCAGCGGGTCGCAGTGCAGCAAGTGCTGCTGGTAGTGCTGCGGATGGGGCTGAGCCGAGGCATGCGGCAGCCAGTCGTCGCGCTCAATCAGCCGCTTCAACGCCTGGCGAACCTCAGCCACCGTGTCCGCCTCGCTCAAAGCCCGCTCCACGATGCGCGTGGCCGTGGCAATGAACTCACGCAGCGGCTCCAGCTGATCGGCTGTGGTGGCCGGATCGGGGGTCGTCATGCGGACTCCTTGATGGCGCCCGCGTGCTCGTTCAGCGCCGGTGGGCGGGTGTTGACCTCGATCACCTGGCCATCCCAGCGAACCGGGCAGCCCACCGTGCGCGTGTGTCGGCCGCCGGGAAGCTGCATGAGCCGGACCAGGTGCAGATGCTCGGACTGCGGATCGGCCAGCGCCTGGGCATAGCCGTTGATCGGCGCCGAGGGCACGCCAGCCGCCGCAAAGCGCGCCACCCATTCGGCGGCGCCGTCCTGGGCGAAGATGGCCTCCAGCCGCTCCTTCAGTGCCTGCTGATTGGCCGCCCGCAAGGCCGTGCTGGCAAAGCGCGGATCGGCCAGCAGCTCGGGCGTGCCGGCCACCTCGCACACCGCCTGCCAGAGTTTGTGGTTGCCCGCCGCGATGGCAAACCAGCCGTCCGCGCAGCGAAAGGCTTGATAGGGAGCGTTGCGCGGATGCGCCGACCCCAGCGGCCGAGGATTGCGCCCGGTGCCGAAATACTCGCTGGTCTGCAGGGCTCCCACCGCCAGCGTGGTGGCGAACATTGGCACATCGATGTGGCAGCCCTGCGCGCCAGGGCCGCCCGCGCGCAGACGCGCCAGCGCCGCGCTGATCGAAAACGCCGCGTACAGCCCGGCCGTGAAATCGGCGATCGGCACCCCGCACTTCACCGGCGCGCCGTCAGGCTCCCCCGTCACGCTCATCACGCCCGCGGCGGCCTGCATCGTCAGATCGAACCCGCCCTCGTTCGCGCGCGGGCCATCCTGGCCGTAGGCCGAGATCGAACAGTAGATCAGCGTCGGCTTGCGCGCGCGAAACCAGTCCCAGCCCAGGCCCAGCCGCTCCATCGCTCCCGCGCGGTTGTTCTCGACCAGCACATCGGCCTCCAGCACCAGACGGCGCGCCCAGTCGAGATCGGCGGCGCTCTTCAGATCCAGCGCCAGCGAACGCTTTGAGCGGTTGAGCGAGGCGAAATTCTCCGAATCGCCGTCGTGGATCGGCGGCCATTGGCGCAGCGTGTCGCCCTCGGGCGGCTCGATCTTGATGACCTCGGCGCCGTAGTCGGCCAGCAGCATGCCGCAAAACGGCCCGGCGGCCACCTGGCAGAACTCCACCACCTTCACGCCGGCCAGCGGGCGCGGGTCGGCGGACATCATGCGCCGCGCCGCTTGGGCCGGGCGCGCGGCGCTTGCGCCAGCCGCTCGTCCAGACGCTTGACGATTTCCGCTTCGATGTGGTGCCGAAAGGCCCCTGCCAGCAGCCCCAGTCGGGCGCGCAGCTCAAAGGCATCGCCCGTCACCGCGAGCGTGCCCTTGACGCCGGTACGGGAAAAGCGCACCTCATCGCCGTCAGCGTCGTCGCCCTCGGCGTACTCGCATTCCAGGTCGTAGTCCCGCTCGACCTCCTCGGCCCAGGCGAAGGCGATCTTGCGCGCGGCCTTCAGGCCCAGATGGTGTTCGCGGTGAATGTGAATGTCGGCCATGGATTCAAGAAGTCGCGGAAAGTTCGGCCAGGCGCGCCGCGCGCTCGGCCTTGGGCAATGCGCCCAGTTGGCGAACGGCATCATAAAACCGCCGCCAGCGCTCCGGCGTCGCGGCCGGGGCGTCCTGGCGCTCGAACAGGCGCGTAAACGCCGCCACATGGTCGTCGTACACGCCCTGCGCGCCCAGCGAGGCGTTGTTGGCGCGCGCTACCCAATCGTCCAGCCGCGCCCAGCCACCGCGCGTCGTGTCGGTGCCAGGCGGCGCTTCGCGCACCCAGCGAGCGCGCAGGTCTGCGTAGCGGGCACGGAACTCGGCGTAAGCTTCCATTTTTGTAGCTGCCCGTGGTGGCTTTTCCTGACGTTCTCGGCCATTTGGCTCGTAAACGGCGCGCAATTGGGCCCGGGTGGCGGCCAGCAGCGCCCGCCACTGGCCTCGCCGTGCTTCCTGCGCTGCCCAGGCCCGCGCCTGTGCCGCGTCGCCGCGCTCGGCCAGCCACTGCGCCACGCCCAGGCGCTCGACCGCGGTGGCGAACGACTCGTTGAATGCCGTGTCGTCGGCGATGTAGACCACCTGATGCGCCAGTTCATGAAACATCAGGCGCGCCAGTTCCGTGTCGGATCCGCGAATGAAGGTCGACAGCAGCGGATCGCCGCCCAGCCAGTTGGTCCAACCCAGCGTCGAATACGCCGGCACGCCGTACACGTCCACTTCCCAGCCCTCATGCGCCAGCCGCTCGCCCAGGCGACGGGCGGTGGCCTCGGAGAAATACCCCCGATAGCTCACGCAGCCCATCACCGGGAAGCACCAGGTCTTCAGTTGCAGCGAATCCGCCGGCGCCGCCACCACGTTCCACACCACCGAGGGGCGGCCCAGTTCGGCGTAGCGGCGGTAGCTGCCCGACAGATCCTGCGTCGCGAGCCACGCGGCG
>DAIOSZ010000182.1:0-4196 GCA_036752305.1 Burkholderiaceae bacterium | reverse complement strand
CTCGCTGGCGTAGGCACGCAGGCCACGCGCGGCCTGCAGGCGGCGCCTGAGCGGCTCGCCGGTGTCGGCGGCGGCCAGCCAATCGTCCACCGGGCGCGCCCGCTGCAGCAGGTCGACGTGGCCGCTGATCGACTGCCAGTAGTACCCCGCGCCGTCCACGCTGCCCCACTGGGCGCAACCCGTGGCGCCGAGCGCGCCCAGCCCGGCCGCCAGGGCGGACCGCCAGCGCTTCACGGCGCGCGCGCCGCGCGCTCGACCTCTACCGCGCAGTCGTAGAACGTGGGGGCGCGGCCCAGGTCGGTGAGCCGCTGGCTGGTCAATTCGTTGACGTTGCGCCCGTCCGGCGAGAGCTTGCGCCACCAGATCGACAGCCCGTTGACCACGCCGGGCCGCGCCCGCGCCTTCTCGCCGCCGGCCACGCGGGCGCGGCAGGTCAGCGAGCCGCGCGCATTGAACACGCGCACCCAGTCGCCGTCGCTCACGCCGCGCGGCGCCGCGTCGTCGGCGTGCATCTCCAGCAGCGGTTCGCCTTCGACGGCGCGCAGGCTTTGCACATTGACGAAGGTCGAATTGAGGAAATGCCGCGCGGGCGGCGAGATCATCGCCAGCGGATGGCGCGCGTCCGCGCCCGCGGATTCATGGTTGGGCAGATGGTCGGGCAGGCCGTCGCCGGTCAGCGCGGCGAGCCGCTCGCTGTGAAATTCGCAGCGCCCGCTGGGCGTGGGAAAACCGCCCTCGGCAAACGGGGCATCCGGCATCGGCAGGCTGGCAAAGCCGCGCTCGGTCAGCGCCCGCCAATCGACGCTGGTGCCGAACGCCACGCGGCACAACTGCTCGTCGCCGTCCTGGAAGCAGGGTTCATCAAAACCCATGCGCGCGGCCAGGCGCCGGAAGATTTCCGCATTCGGCAAGGCCTGTCCCAGCGGCGCGATGGCCGGGCGGTTGAGCAGCACGTCGGTATGGCCGTAGCTGGTGTGGATGTCCCAGTGTTCGAGCTGCGTGGTCGCCGGCAGCAGGTAGTCGGCGTAATCGGCGGTGTCGGTCTGAAAATGTTCGAGCACGACGGTGAACAGGTCTTCGCGCTCAAAACCCCGCACCACCACGGCCGACTCGGGCGCCACCGCCACCGGGTTGCTGTTGTAGACCACCAGCGCCTCGATGCGCGGGCCGAAGTCGCCTCCGCCCGGGTGCGCGAGCGCATCGCCAATGGTGCTCATGTTGACCGTGCGCGGCCGCCGCGCGCCCAGCAGATCGGGTCGCTGCAACGCGGCCAGGCGGGTCGGGTACGCGCCGGAACTCGACAGCAGCAACCCCCCGGCGCGGTGGCGCCACGCACCCACCAGCGCCGGCAGACAGGCGATGGCGCGCACGGCATTGCCGCCGCCGCGTGCGCGCTGCATGCCGTAGTTCAGGCGTATGGCCACCGGCTCGCCGCGCATCGCGGTCTCGCCGTACTCGCGCGCCAGTGCCTGTATCCGCGCCTCGGGCACGCCACAAACCGCGGCGGCCCGCGCCGGCGGCCATTGCAGCGCCCGCGCGCGCAGCGCGTCCCAGCCCAGCGTGTGTCGGGCCAGATAGTCATGGTCCAGCCAGTCGTGGCGCACCAGCTCGTGCATCAGCGCCAGCGCCAGCGCGGCGTCGGTGCCGGGCAGCAATGGGACATGTTCATGGCACTTGGCGGCGGTGTCGGTGCGGCGCGGGTCGATGCACCACAGGCGCGCGCCCAGGCGCTTGGCCTCCTGCGCCTGCGTCCAGAAATGCAGGTTGGAGGCAATGGAATTGCTGCCCCAGATCAGGATCAGCCGGCTTTCGGCAAAAAACCGCGTGTGCATGCCCAGCTTGCCGCCCAGCGTATGGACCAGGGCCTCGCCGCCCGCCGAGGCGCAAATCGTCCGGTCCAGCTGCGAGGCGCCCAGCCGGTTGAAAAAGCGCTGCGCCATGGCCTCGCCTTGCACCAGGCCCATGGTGCCGGCGTAGCTGTAGGGCACGATGGCCTGGGCGTCGCGCGCGGCGATCTCCGCCAGCCGCGAGGCGATGTCCTCCAGCGCCTCGTCCCAGCTCACCGGCTCGAAGCGTCCCTCGCCCTTGCGGCCCACGCGCTTGAGCGGCGTCAACAGGCGCTCGGGATGATAGGTCCGCTCGGTGTAGCGCGACACCTTGGTGCACAGCACGCCGCCGGTGGGGCCGTGCGCGGGGTTGCCGTGCACGGCGGTGGCGCGGCCGTCTTCCACCGTGGTCAGCAGCGCGCAGGTGTCCGGACAATCGTGCGGACAGGCGCCGCGCACCAAATCGGGCTGATGGGTCATGGGTGCACTGTAGCGCGCGCTGGCATCTCCCCGCACGCGGCGCTACGATGCTCGGCTGACTCAGAGAGGAGACCCGCATGAACCTGATCGACGCCATTGGCGCGCAAGCCGCCGAAATCGCCAAAATCCGCCGTGACATCCACGCCCACCCCGAGCTGTGCTACGAGGAGCGGCGCACCGCCGACCTGGTGGCCGAGCGCCTGCAGGCCTGGGGCATTCCCATCCACCGCGGCCTGGGCCAGACCGGCGTGGTCGGCATCGTCAAGGGTGGTGACTCGTCGCGCGCCATCGGCCTGCGCGCCGACATGGACGCACTGCCCATGCAGGAAGCCAACACTTTCGCGCACGCCAGCCGCCACGCGGGCAAGATGCATGCCTGCGGCCACGATGGCCACACCGCCATGCTGCTGGCCGCCGCCCAGCACCTGGCCCGGCACCGTCACTTTGACGGCACGGTCTACCTCATCTTCCAGCCGGCGGAGGAGGGCGGCGGCGGTGCCCGGGCCATGATGGAAGACGGCCTGTTCGAGCGCTTTCCCATGGACGCCGTGTTCGGCATGCACAACTGGCCCGGCTCGCCCGTGGGAACCTTCGCCGTGGCGGCGGGGCCGGTCATGGTGTCGAGCAACGAGTTCGAGATCCGCATCATCGGCAAGGGCACGCACGCCGGCCTGCCGCACGCCGGGCTCGACCCGATTCCCGTGGCCTGCCAGGTCGTGCAGGGCTTGCAGACCATCATCTCGCGCAACCTCAAGCCGGTGGACACCGGCGTGATCTCGGTGACGCAAATCCACGCCGGCAGCGCCACCAACGTGATCGCCGACGAATGCGTGCTCGTGGGCACGGTGCGCGCCTTTACCGCGCCGGTGCTCGACATGATCGAGCGGCGCATGCGCGAGGTGGCCGAACTCACCAGCGCCGCGCACGGCCTGCACGCCCAGTTCCACTTCAAGCGCAACTACCCGCCCACCGTCAACAGCCCTGCCGAGGCCGATTTCTGCGCCGAGGTGATGGCCTCCATCGTCGGCGCCGAGCAGGTGCTCAACCAGGAGCCCACCATGGGCGCGGAGGATTTCTCCTTCATGCTCCAGGCCAAGCCCGGCGCCTACTGCTTCATCGCCAACGGCGACGGCGCGCACCGCGAAATGGGCCATGGCGCCGGTCCCTGCCAGTTGCACAACACCAGCTACGACTTCAACGACGACCTGATCGCCCTGGGCGCCACCTACTGGGTGCGCCTGGCCGAAGCCTGGTTCCAGCGCGGCGGCCAGCCGGCATGACGGCGCAGCCCGATCCGGTGCCGGCTTTTTCCGCCAGCTACCGCGAGGCGCGCGACAAATTTCTCGACGCCGCGCGCGCCGCCGGCCTGGGTGTGCGCTCGCACCCCCACCCGCTGCCCGGGCGCGAGGGCGAGGCGCTCGCCATGGACGTGGCGCTCGACGGCGAGCCCGGCGCGCGGCGCCTGCTCATCGTCTCCAGCGGCTGCCACGGCGCCGAAGGCTTTTGCGGCTCGGGCGTGCAGGTGGCGGCGCTGCGCGACAACGCCTGGCGTGCGCACGCCCGCGAGCACGCGGTGGCGGTGCTCTACATCCATGCGCTCAACCCGTATGGCTTTTCGCATCTGCGCCGCGTCACGAACGAGAACGTCGATCTGAACCGAAACTTTCAGGACTTCTCCCGCCCGCTGCCGTTCAGCCCTGCCTATGCGCGTGTCCAGCCGCTGCTGCTGCCCGAGGTCTGGCCGCCCGACGCGGCCAACCAGGCCGCCGTGGCCGCCTATGTGGCCGAACATGGCGAACCGGCCTGGCGCGCCGCCATCTCCGGCGGCCAGTACCAGGACCCGGGCGGCCTGTTCTACGGCGGCGCAGGGCCCACCTGGAGCCAGCGCAC
>DAIOSZ010000181.1:0-7766 GCA_036752305.1 Burkholderiaceae bacterium | reverse complement strand
AGCTGCAGCGCCCCGCCCAGCCCCGCCAGCCAGGCTCCCAGTGCGAACACCGCCGTGAACAGCCAAGCCTGGTTGACGCCCAGGGCGCTCACCATTTCGCGGTCCTGCGTGGCGGCGCGCACCAGCGTGCCAAAGCGCGTGCGCGTGAGCAGCAGCCATACGCCGCCGAGCACCAGCGGGCCAACGGCGATCAGGAACAGGTCGTAGCTGGGAAACTGGCGGCCCAGGATTTCCACCGAGCCCGACAGGCCCGGCGCGCGCGGACCGAGCAGCTCGTCTGGCCCCCACAGATACAGCACGGCGTCCTTGATGACCAGCACCAGCGCAAAGGTGGCCAGCAACTGGAACAGCTCGGGTGCCTTGTAGATGCGCCGCAGCAGCAGGATTTCGATCAGCGCGCCCAGCACGCCCACCGCCAGCGCGGCGAGCAGCACCGCGGGCCAGAAGCCCAGGCTCGCGCCCATGCGCTCGACCAGCGAGTAGGCAATGTAGGTGCCGAGCATGTAAAACGAGCCATGCGCAAAGTTCACGATGCGCGTGACGCCGAAAATCAGCGAGAGCCCCGCCGCCACCAGAAACAGCGACGAGGCACTCGCCAGCCCATTGAGCAACTGGACGATAAGGCCGGAAAAGCTCATGCGCGATCGATCGGCAGGGCAGGCCGTTCAGGGCGCGCTGCGCGCCTTCTTGACCTCGGCGGCGGGCGGCTGGAACTTGGCGCCGTCGAAGTACTGGTAATCGACCATCACGCCCTTGCCCTTGTCGTTCTTGGTTTTTCCGACGAAGGCACCCATGGTGGACTGGTGGTCTTCCGGGCGATAGGTGATGCGGCCAAATGGCGTATCGACCTGCAGGCCCTTGAAGGCCGCGATCATCTTCGCGGTCTCGCTGCCGCCAGCCTTCTTCAGGCCCGCCGCGGCCGACTTGATCAGGCTATAGCCCACCACCGACCCCAGGCGCGGATAGTCCCTGTACTTATTGTGATAGGCCAGGAAAAAGGCCTTGTGCTCGGGCGTCTGGATGCCATACCACGGATAGCCAGTCACCACCCAGTCGTTGGGCGCTTCATCGCGCAACGGATCCAGATACTCGGGCTCCCCGGTGAGCATGCTCACCACGAAGCGGTCCTTGAACAGGCCGCGCGTGTTGCCTTCGCGCACGAACTTGGACAGATCGGCTCCAAAGAGCACGTTGAGAATCGCATCGGGCTTGGCATCCGACAGCGCCTGCACCACGCTGCCAGCATCCACCCGCCCCAGCGGCGTGGCCTGCTCGGCGACAAATTCCACGTCGGGCTGCGCGGCCTTGAGCAGGTTCTTGAACGCCGCCACCGCGGATTGCCCGTACTCGTAGTTGGGATAGACCACGGCCCAGCGCTTTTTCTTCTGCTTGACCGCCTCGGGCACCAGCATGGCGGCTTGCATGTAGGTGCCCGGACGCAGGCGGAAGGTGTATTCGTTGCCGCCCTGCCAGGTGAGCTTGTCGGTCAGCGGCTCGCCGGCGAGGAAGAACACCTTCTTCTGTTTGGCGAAATCGGCCACCGCCAACCCGGTGTTGGACAGGAAGGTGCCGGTGAGCACATCCACCTTCTCACGCGAGAGCAGTTCCTCGGCCACGCGCACCGCGTCGCCGGGGTTGGCGTTGTCGTCGCGCGTGACGAGCTCGAGCTTGCGGCCGTTGACGCCGCCGGCCGCGTTGACCTCCTCCACGGCCAGTTCCATGCCCTTCTTGTAGGGCTCCAGAAAGGCCGGCTGGGCCTTGTAGCTGTTGAGTTCACCGATCTTGTAGACCGCCTGCGCATGCGCGGGGGCGCCCAGCAGGCCGGTGGCCAGGGCCACGGGGGTCAGAATCAGCAGGCGACGGATGGTCATGGAATTACTCCTTGTGGGGAAAAGCCCCGAGGCTACAACGTGCGAGACGGTCTCAACGCAGACCATCCTCACCCTTGATTTCATGCGCTTGCAGGCCACCGATGCGCGCCAACGGACGACCACTGGCGGTGACGGCGACGGCGACGAGGATTTCGCCCGCGCGCGGTGCGTCTCCCACGCGCGCCTCGATGGCGTCGAAATGGCTGCGCACGTAAGCCGCGTCCTTGTGGCCCAGCGGCACATCAATCGCGGTGCCCAGCCCGCCTTGCTTCTTGGCCGAGGGCACCAGGGCCGCGCCCTTTTCCACCGCCAGCCGCAACGGCGCGCCAAGCTTGGGGTGAAGAATGGCGGCGGCATGCTCCAACTCGCCCGCCTCACCCACCACCGCGGCCTTGCCGTAGCTGTGCGCCTGGCCCGGCTCGATACCGAGCGCCTGGACGCAACGCTGGCCGAGCAGACCACCGAGCTCCTCGCCGATGGCGACCAGCGCATCGAGGTTGCGCTCGAATTTGCCCGCCAGCGGGTTGGCGATCACCGCCATCGCCAGCGCGCGCCGCGTCGGCGGATCAATCCGCTGGCCCATTTCCACATGGGTCTCGTCCACCTGGACGACGATTTTTCGAATGTCGGCGCTCATCGTTGACCGTCCCATTTGCTGATGTCACCGGCCTTGAGGCCACCCACGCGCGCGTGCACCCTGGGGCCGGTGCTCATGGCCAGGATGACAACCATCTCGTCGGCGCGCGGCGCGCCGGGCACGCGCATCTCGAAAGCGTCGAAATGGCTGCGCACGTAGCTGGCGTTGATGTGCGTGAGCGGAATGTCGATCGTGCAGCCTGGCGCACCAACCTTCTTGGTCGACGGCACGATGGCCAAGGCATTGCCGGGTTGGCCGCAGCCCATGTTGGCGGCTTGATTGCGATAGCTGTCGGCCGTGCCCGTCCAGCCCAGCAGGTGACGCATGGCGTAACCGCCGGGCACATGCCACAGCGCGCCGTGCTCCAACTCGCCCGCCGCGCCGATGATGGCGCCCTTGCCATAGGTTTCGATGCGCTCCTTGGGCACGCCCATGGCCGCGAGCAGGCGTTGCGCCATCTCGATGCCCACCGGTTGCAGCGCGTCCATCATCGGCAGAATGTCGGGCTCGTAGCGTCCGGCGAACGGATTGGTCAGCACGGCGCCGATGGCGCCCCGCAGCAAGGGTTCGGCCGCGCGCGGGCCACCCTCGTGGTAGAGCGTTTCGACGCTTGTGAAAATGCGGCGGATGTCGATCATGGTGAAGCCATTATTGGAGGAATCGCGCGGATACCCGCGCCGACGATGCGGGCCTGGCCCTGGCACAGCAGCGCCGCGCCGGCAATGCGCTCTTGCGCCAGCCAATGGCGCGCGCGCCGCGCGCCGCCACGCAGGGCCTGCGCAACGGCGCCGCGCGGCAAGGGCGGAACCTTGACGGTGACCAGGCGCTCGCCCAGATCGGTGTCGTCCTTGATCTGGGTGGCCGGCCGCCGCTCGATGAGGCGATGCGTCACGTTGACCGCATTGGCGATCAGCGTGGCGGCCGCGTCGGCCTCGGCGGCTGACGCGGCAAGCACCGTGACCGCGTCGGCAATGCCCAACGACTGACTGCGTCCGCGCCAGCCGCTGGTCGCGACACCGCCGACGAGACCCGTGCCCGGCGCGCCGCGCTGAATGAAAACCTCACCCGCCGGGGCGTTCTTGCCACGGTAGGCGTCGGCCACGATGCCGACGCGCATCGCCTCGCCGGGTGCCAGCACCAGCGCGATGTCGCCGCCGTTGTTGATGGCCGCGCGGCGCACGCCGTGACGGCGGTAGAAATCGGCCACCGTATCGGCCACCGCGCCCGCCACCGCCGCCATCGGCGTGATGAACTCCTCGCGCAGCGGCGCGCAGGCCCACCACATGCGCCGCGCGACGGGGCCCTGCACGGGGCAGGGTCCGTCGGACACCGGCGCGCGCAGCAGCGGCAACTCCTGCACGAGTTCATGCAGCAGGTTGCGAAAGCGCCGCCAGGCGAGTTCGTGAGAATGCTCGACCGTCTCATGTTCCCCCTCGGCGAGGATGATCAGGTCGATGGGGCCATGCTGGAAATGCCAGCGGCCATCGGGAAAGCGGGTACGAACGGCTTCCACGCTCATCCCAGCATCGGTGGCTGTCCCAGCGGCCAGGCGTTGGCGGGGAGCGGGCGCGCCCCGCGCAGCGAGCGGGGCGCGCCGTCGTCGTGCCAGGCGCCGCGCGCCAGCACCTCGCCCAGATCGCGCACGCTGGCCACGTGGCCGCCCAGCGCCGCGTAGTCCACGCGACGCATCGAGAACTCGATCGGCGCGATGATGGCCGGCGTGGGCACGGTGCCAAAGCTGTTGTCCGGCATGCGCGTCACGTCGGCCATGACGGTGATGCCACCCCCCGGCCACACATAAGCGGGCGCCCCGCCGCAGGTGACGTTGACCAGCGCCTGTTTGATCGAGCGGGTGAGCAGGATGGGGTTCTCCGTCACCCCCGCCCGCAGACTGCCGCCCGCGCCGCCGAGGAACAGCACCGAGGTGAGCGAGGGTTCGCAGTTTTCGCCCAGGCGCTCGACGATGGCGCGCGCCGCGGCGGGCATCTCCTGCTCGACGGGCCGCAAGTCCTCGCCAAGCACGTACCACGACGCATGCTCGCCCGTGGTCGATGTCATCAAGAGGCGCAAGCCTGGCCAGGCAACCCCGGCGTCCCAACCCTCGATGATCGACAGCGGATCGGCCACGTCGGTGCCGCCCCAGCCGGTGCCCGGGTTGGCGACCTGGAAGTAGCGCCCCGGCGTGGATTTGCGCCCACGCATCTGGATGCCGGTGGGCCGCATCGACAGGCAGCGCCCGGCCTGATGCTCGCTGAGCACGCCGGTGATGTGGTCGTCCACCACCACCACCTCGTCGGCCAATTCCTGAAACTGCCGCGCGAAGATGCCCACCGCCGCCGAGCCGCAGCCCACGCGCATGCGCTGCTCCTCGACGCCACCGACGATGGGCGCGCGTCCGGCCTGCACCACGAGCTGCGAGCCTCCGTCGATCGCCAGCTCCACCGCCTGCTTGTTGCCCAGCGCGGCCATCATTTCCATGGTCACGCGACCCTCCTTCTTGCTGCCACCCGTCAGGTGATGGACGCCGCCCAGCGACAGCATTTGCGAGCCATATTCCGCCGTGGTGACATGACCGACCACCTCGCCACGGCAGCGCACGTTGGCCTGCTCGGCGCCGAGGAAGCGATCGGTGTCGATCTTGAGCTTGAAGCTGCAGTAGCTGAAGATGCCTTCGGTGACGACGGTGACCATGTCCACGCCCTCGCTGCGCGAGCCGACGATGAACGGCGCGGGCTTGTAGTCCGGGTACGTGGTGGACGAACCCACGCCGGTCACGAAGACCTGGTCTGCCAGCAGCAGATCGCCGCCCCAGGCGGCGGCGGCCTCGCCGGGTTTGGCAAAGGGCACGAGTTCGGCGGCGCCCTCTTCCAGCGTCTTGCGCAGCACCACCACCGGGTCCAGCCGCACCAGACGCCCGTCTTCATTGGCGTAGCGGTCACAGGCGCCGGCGCGGCCCTCGGAGATCTGGCACAGCACAGGGCACGCGTTGCACTCGACCTTGACCACGGCCATGCGCTCGTTGCGCAAGGGCGCGCGGCCCAGGCCCAGGCCGGCCGCGGGAGGCCCACCGTCGAGCGGCAGGCCATCGGTCTTGGTGTGTTCGGTCATTGGTGCCAGGTAGCTAAAAAAATGTAGCAATCACTGAACAAAAAATGTAGGATTCACTACATCTACGGCCCAATGTAGCGCAAGGCTGTGGATTTGCCCTCCAGATTTACCCGGATGCTCCGGGAGCGGGATGGGACAATCGTCCGTTTTACGCCACGCCTGCCCGACACCATCATGAGTGCCTTTCTCGAAGAAGAAGTCCTTTCCGTTCACCACTGGACCGAGCGCCAGTTTTCCTTCACCACCACGCGCGACGAGCATCTGCGCTTTTCCAACGGCCATTTCACGATGATCGGCCTGCGCGTCAATGGCAAGCCGCTGCTGCGGGCCTATTCCATCGTGAGCGCCAACTACGAGTCGCACCTGGAATTCCTGTCGATCAAGGTGCCCGACGGTCCGCTGACCTCGCGCCTGCAGCACATTCAGGTCGGCGACAGGATCGTCGTCGGCAAGAAGCCGACCGGTACCTTGCTCATCGACTACCTGTTGCCAGCCAAGCGCCTGTACATGCTCTCCACCGGCACCGGGCTCGCCCCGTTCATGAGCATCATCCGCGACCCCGAGACCTACGAGCGTTTCGAGGACGTGGTGCTGGTGCACGGCACGCGCGAAGTCAAGGAACTGGCCTATCACGACTACATCCTGAATGACTTGCCCAAGCATGAATTCCTGGGCGAGATGGTCAGCCGCCAGCTCAAGTACTACGCCACCGTCACCCGCGAGCCGTACATCCACCAGGGCCGCGTGACCACGGTCATTGAAAACGGCCAATTGGCGCGCGACCTGGGCCTGCCCCAGCTGAACCCGCAAGAAGACCGCGTGATGATCTGCGGCAGCCCCGAGATGCTGCGCGACCTCAAAACCATGATGGAGGTACGCGGCTTCAAGGAAGGCAACACCACCAAGCCGGGCGATTTCGTCATCGAACGCGCCTTCGTCGAGCAGTAAGCCGCGTCCATGCCCCGCGCCGCCACGTCCCGCGAAAACACCCGCGAGGCGATCCTGCGGGCGGCGATCAAGGTGTTCGCCAAGCACGGCTACGCTGGCGGCAGCGTGGAGAAGATCTCCCAGGCGGCCCATTCGGTCGACCGGATGATCTACTACTACTTCGGCAGCAAGGAAGGCCTGTTCATCGCGGTGCTGGAGGAGATCTATCGGCGCATGAACGAGGCCGAGCAGCGCCTCGCGCTGGACGTGGAGCAGCCCGTGCAGGCGCTGCACGCGGTGATCCGCTTCGTCATCGGGTACTACCGCAAGCACCCCGAATTCGTCACGCTGCTGAACACCGAGAACCTGCACCAGGGGCGGCACATCGCCAAGCTGCACCGGGCCCGTGAATACTCGTCACCCGCCATTGCGGTGATCGATCGCATCCTCGGCGCCGGCCAGGCGCAGGGCTTGTTTCGCCAGGGCCTGGCCGCGCGCGACCTGTACCTGCTGATTGCCGCCAGCGGCTACTTCATCATGAGCAACCGCTATACGCTGTCGGCCTTCCTGGGCGAGCCTTTGCAGGCGCCCGAGGCTCAGGCGCATTGGGAACATTTCGTGATCGACGCCGTGACGCGCGCGGTGTCGGTTTGACCATCCGCAACAAGGAGACCGGCCATGGCCACCGCGGCGTTGGAAGAAAAATCGGGAAAAGTCGTCATCCGCAACATCGGGCTGCTGCTGTCGGGCGACATCGATCACCCCATCCTGGACGCCGACACCCTGGTCGTCGATGACGGCCTGATCACGCAGATTGGCAAGGCCAGGGACTGCGACGCCGAAGGCGCCCGTACCGTCATCGACGCGCGCGGCACCTGCGTGGCACCGGGGCTGATCGACAGCCATGTGCACCCGGTGTTCGGCGATTGGACGCCGCGCCAGAGCCAGCTCGGCTGGATCGACTCCTGCATGAACGGCGGCGTGACCACCATGGTCTCGGCCGGCGAGGTGCATCTGCCGGGGCGGCCGAAGGACATCGTCGGCGTCAAGGCCCTGGCCATCACCGCGCAGCGCGCGTTCGACAACTTCCGTCCCGGCGGCGTCAAGGTGCTGGCGGGCGCGCCGGTCATCGAGCGGGGCATGGTCGAGTCCGACTTCGCCGAGATGGCGCAGGCCGGCGTCAAACTGCTGGGTGAAATCGGCCTGGGCAGCGTAAAGGCCGG
>DAIOSZ010000180.1:0-7836 GCA_036752305.1 Burkholderiaceae bacterium | reverse complement strand
TGCTGTCGGCGGTGGCGCGGGGAAGGGCCCGCACGTTAAGCGTGGTGGCCAATACGATGTGATGGTTCATTTTGTCACCCTGACCCAGTACGTGATGGGAGTCCCGTTCTTGTCGGCCTGCACCAGCACGGGCGTGTGGCCCACCTGGGATCTGTCGGCATCCACCAGCGGCGACGTCGCGGCCACGGCTTGCGCCAGGAGCGGCGTATCCCCCTTGAAGAGTTGCATGGTGTTGTTGGGGTAAATGCGCCAATGCGTCGCGTCGGGCGGAATCACGGTCTTGACGGCCTTGGCGTCCAGCGGCAGGCAAATCGCATAAATACAAAAGTCCTTCGGTCGGATTTTTGGCTTGGGCGATGGCGTGCCGCAGCCCAGTTCATCGCACATGGCGGGCTTGAACGTGACCGCAGGCCAATCGAGCGACTCTCCGTTTTTGAGCTTGACGACGGTCGCTGGCTGCGCATGAGCGTGACTGGCCGCGACCGTCAGCACAAGGCAGGCCAGCCCTTTCAGCGGATGGCGGTTCATTGATTTCCTCCCTGGATACCCTGGATGGGACGTGGGCAGACAGCCCACGCAACGGCGCTCGGTGCGATCAGCCGATCGGCGAGCGTGAGGGCATTGTTGAAGGATTGGCGCTCAAGCGCATCCCCAAAACTGATGAGCAGTCACCACCCGCCTCGGGCGGCTATCAGGGCGGTTGGGCGAAGGAGGCACTTGAAGCGGATTGCTGACGTCGCCCCTGGATCACGTCTTTTGCCGCGCAACGATCCGGTCCCTGAGCGTCAGGAATGGCCGCTCCACCAGCGAATAAGACACAAAAGCGACGATGTAGCTGAAAGAAATGAACACGAACAAGCCCATCACGCCGCCGGACCGCGTCTGGTCGATGGAAAGCCTGAGGCTGGCCGCCACATAGACCATCACCATGTGGTTGCACAAATACAGCGAGTACGACAGCTTGGCGGTCAGGTCGATCCATCGGCCCACCGCTGAATCCATGCGGGGAATGGAGGTGACCCAGGGAATCAGCAGGGCGCTGGCAAAGGGTGCCGCCGCTATCACGTAAATCTTGAACGTCGCGCTCGTATCAATATCCACATAGCCGTAGAATTGATACAGGAACATGCCGATGAATATCAGCATTCCCACCGCCGCAAATTGCGCCCGGTACCGGTTGAATGATTCCTTGTACCAGTGGAAATAATAGGCCATCGCCATGCCGTACATGATGCCGTCAAATCGGAAAATGACAATTTTCCTGGGTGCGTCAAACCCAAATTGCGGATATTGCAGCGACACGTAGGCGCGCAGGATGACGCTGAACGCGAATACCAGCAGAATGGTCAGCAGCTGCGATGTTCTGGGTTTTCCGCGCAGCAGCACAAAGACATACAAAATAAGTGGTGTGATGAAGTAGAACCATTCTTCGACGGCCAGACTCCAGCCCGAGTCAAAAAAACCGGGGTGCGGCCAGGCAAACGACTGAAAGAACACCAAGAAAGCCTTGTTGTCCCAGATGATGCGAGGCAAATCGGACAGAGGAACAATCAGCCAGGCCTGGCCGAGCAAGTAGACATAGTAGTTGGGGAGCGTGCGCATCCAGCGCATGAACCAGAACCGGCCGATCTTTGCCGGTGTCAATCCATCGGTCGAAATCTTGATGAGAATTCCGCCGACCAGGAATCCGCTCAGCGCAAAGAATATCTCAACACCCCAGAATCCCAGCAAGCCTGAAAAATCGCTCCAGAACCGAGGAATCCATTTGCTCAGGAACTCGCCCGTGCCATGGGCCACCAAGACCAGCAGGATGGCGAGCGCCCGCATGGCGTCCAGCCCAAAATTTCTTGTCATGCCTGTTTCTCCCTTGCTCCATGCCTCACGACCGATTCCTCGACTGCCTCGCGCAGCCTGGGACCAACGCTCACTTTTGACCGGTCAAAGCGGCTTTCAGGTACCCGCCGAGAACTTAAAAAATGATAGCTGTCCGTGGTCGTTTTTATTGATCTTCAAGCCAAAAGTTAGTAAAAAAACGAGTGCCAATTCTTGATGAAATTGTAGATGTACCTACAAAATGTCGAAACATCAACAAAAAAATCAATGCGATGCCTATGGAGGGCATGCTGTCGGATGGATTTGATAAACGGTTTTGGCGAAAAAGTCAATAAATACCACCATGGGCAGCTATGATTATTGTAGTTTCCGTGGACGGTTGCCTTCGGGTGCCCGGGTCGCTGGTGACCGGCCTCTCGCCCGCGACTGCCTACGGCACCGCCACCTTATCCCATCGTACCACCGGGTTCTACACAGGATAGGCGTCGTCGTTGACGATCCGCTGCAGGGGCACGTTCCAGCTCAAGGCCGTTTGACCAATTTTTTTGAACAGGCAGCAGGATTGCAAAAATCCATTGGGCTGATCCTGAATGAGCCTGTCACTGAACGACAGCAAAGGCAGCACATAGGCGCGGTCGCTCATGGTGGCTTCCAGCAATTCAAAACCCGTGTAGGGGTTGAACAAAGCCTTCCAGGCCGAGTCGGAAAATCGCCGATAGTCACAAGGCCTGTCGTGGGTTGGCCATGATTGATGGGTCATGATGAACCCCGTGCCGCCAAGGCGCAGCAGCTGATTCATTTCCAGCGCCACCTTCCAGGGCATCAGCAGATGCTCAAATACGGAAAATGAAAACACGGCATCGACGCGCGACGCTACCGGCAGACGCGACAATTCATGGGCGTCCATGATCTGATCGACATTTTCCCCCGGGAGTATGTCCACGCCGATATAGTTCAGCCGCTCGGGAATCAGCGCCCGCCGCGAAATGGCTGACCGGGCGCGTGAGCCGATTTCCACCACCGTGGCGCCGTCATCCAGTTGGTGGACGGTATTCAGAAACTGCCCGAACACGCGGTGCACCGGTTCGTTGGTCAGGCATTTTCGGATGAAATTCTCCTCCACGTGCAGGCCCGTGGCCGCATCCTCTATTTCAAGCACCAGCCGCGCCGTGCTGCTGAATTCAAACGGCGATATCCCTCGATAGGAAAACCGGCAATGGGCCGCGCGTTCGCCGTGGATTTGCGCCACATCGGGGCTGGTCAGCCCGCCATCGATGCGCAGGCATTGGCCGGTGAGGGGGTCTAGAATTCTGAATCCGAAAATCTTCTCGTGATCGTCAGAGAAAATCCATCCTCGAGCCGACAGGTGGTTTTCGTAGATGGTGAATTCATCAAAATTAAATATAGGTTTCAAGGCCACGCTCCCGCTTCTTTTGTTTCCGCGCCCAACGGCAATGGGATTTGTCAAACGGGGTTTTGTATTTTGGAATTTTCCCGTTTACTGACCGCAGCATATACCACGGCGGCCAATTACCCCTGCGAGGCCGGTGCCGTTTGAGTCGAGGCCCGTGCCCGCGCCGTGGCCCGTGCGATCAGCGAATCCCCGGAGTCGGCCAGCCGCTCCAGCGGGGCATGGGCGATCGGCCCGGCCTCCTGGGGTGACAGGCCAAGGGCGGTCAGCAGCGCCTGCGCCACTTGCTCCGGGTAGTCCGCGGGCGCTTCGCCGCTGGACAGCCGGGCGATGGCCGCTAACGCCAGGCCGCCGACCAGGTCTATGCCCAATTCCATCGGCATGGGGCGCAGCCGCCCGGTCTGCATGCCCGCCTCCAGGTGCGGCGGCACGTACTCGTATAGCAGGTTGTTGGGGCTCACCAGGTGAAAGCCGGCGGCGACGATGAAGCGCGCGAACAGCGGGTAGCGCCCCGCCCGGTGCAGGTACAGGCGCACGCCGGCGGCCAGGCGCATGGCCGGGTCCTCGTGCCGGTGGACCACGCCTTCGATGTGAGCGATCAGTTCATTGTTCAGTTCCTCCGCCACGGCGATCAACAGTTCCTCGTTGGTGCGGAAGTGGTTGTAGAAGCTGCCTTGCGAAACACCGGCGATGCCCTCCTGGACCCCGCTGGCGCCGCCGCCGCGTTCGGCAAATACGGTCAGCGCGCATTCGACGAGGCGGGCGCGCATGCGTTCACGCCGTTCGGCGCCGACGCGGCTGCGGTGGTCGGGCTTGGGTAGGCTGGGCATTCGGGAGCGGGCTGGGCAAATGGGTCGGTGCAAGGGCGGGGCGCACGGCTGCGCGGAAGTGATTGTGCGGCGCAATGAGGTCCCGGCGTCGCCCGGTGTCTAAGTAAAAACGAGTATGTTGTCAACATGAGAAAAAACTCAAAATAAAATCCGACACCGCTTTTTTACCTGATCCATGACCCATGCCAACACGCCTTCTCTTCCTGACATGCAGGCATACACCCTGCGGCTGGGCCAGCGCGACATCCATTTCGCCGAGGCCGGCAGTGGCGCACCGCTGCTGATGCTGCACGGCGGCGGACCGGGCGCCTCGGGCGCGCCGAACTACGAGCGCAACATCGGTGCGCTGGCGCGGCAGTTCCGGGTCATCGTGCCCGACCTGCCGGGTTACGGGCGTTCCAGCAAGGGCCTCAGCCGTGACGATCCGTTTGGCGACTGCGCCGCCTCAATGCTGGCGCTGGTCGATCACCTCAAACTCGCCCGCGTGGGCGTGGTGGGCAACTCGCTGGGCGGCGCCTGCGGTCTGCGCATGGCGCTGGAGCAACCCGCGCGCGTGGGCGCGCTGGTGCTGATGGGGCCCGGCGGCGTGGACACCACGCGCAGCCTGCCCACGCGCGGCCTGAGCCATCTGCTGGACTACTACGCCGGTGAGGGCCCCAGCCGCGAGAAGCTGCAAACCTTCATCCGCGAATACCTGGTGTACGACGGCAGCCGCATCCCCGACAGCCTGATCGAGCGGCGCTACCAGGCCAGCATCGACCCCGAGGTGGTGGCACAGCCGCCGCTGACGCGCCCCAGGGGCTTGCCGAAGTTCGGCCTGATCGACTTCACGCGCGACGCCCGGCTGGGCAGCTTGCAAACGCCGACATTGGTGCTGTGGGGCACCGAGGACAAGGTCAACCGCGCCACCGGCGCGCGCTCGCTGCAGCGGCGCTTGCCCAACTGCGACGTGTATCTGTTCAGCCGCACCGGCCACTGGGTGCAGTGGGAGCGCGCCGATGAGTTCAACGCGGTGGTGGCGGCCTTTGCGCGGCCCCACCTGGAGGCTTGAGCATGGACGCCGATCTCATCGTCGCCGGCGCCGGGCCGGTGGGCATGTGCGCCGCCATCGAGGCCGCGCGCCGGGGCGTGCGCGTGCTGGTGGTCGAGGCGGGTGCTGCCGACCGGCCAGCCGATGCCAAGTGCAACACGGTGGCATCGCGCACGCTGGAGACGCTGCGACGCTTTGGCATTGCCGAGGAAGTGCGCGCGGCCGGCCTGCCCGACGACTACCCCACCGATGTGCTCTACGCCTCCAGCCTGACCGGCCCGGAGTTCACGCGCATCGCGCTGCCCTCGCGTGCCGAGCGGCGGCAGCGGCGCTTTCCACCGGGCTTCCCCGACGCCGCCTGGCGCACGTCGGAGCCGTTCGTGCGCGTCAGCCAGCTCTACCTGAACCCGATCCTGGCGCGCTGCCTGCATGCCACGTCTGGTGTGAGCGTGATCCACGACACCGAGGTGCTGGGCTACACCCAGGACGCCGACGGGGTGCGGGTGCCGGTGCGCGGCCCGGACGGCACCACGCGCGAGCTGCACGCGCGCTATCTGCTGGGCGCCGACGGTGGCCGCAGCGTGGTGCGCCATACCATGGGCGTGCGGCTGGAAGGCGACGCCGAACTGGCCCGCATGCGGTCCACGCGGGTGCGCGCACCGGGCATGAAGGCCTTGTTCGGCGAGCGCCGCGCCGCCTGGATGAGCTGGGTGGTCAACCACAAGGTACGCGGCGTGGTGGTGGCCATCGACGGCACCGACACCTGGCTGCTGCACCGCCAGGTGCCTGAGGGCGCAAAGGATTTCAACGCGCTGGATCTGCACGGATCGATACGCGACCTGCTGGGCGTGGACGCGACGTTTGCCTACGAGGTGCTGCACCACGAGGATTGGGTTGGCCGGCGCCTGGTGGCCCGGCGCTTTCGCGACGGGCGGGTGTTCCTTGCGGGCGATGCGGCGCACCTGTGGGTGCCGTTTGCCGGTTACGGCATGAACGCGGGCATCGCCGACGGGGTGAGCATCGCCTGGCTGATCGCCAACGTGCTGCAGGGCTGGGCCGATCCGGCCATGCTCGACGCCTACGAGGCCGAGCGCCAGCCGATCACCGAACAGGTCTCTCGCCTGGCGATGCAGAGCATGCTCGATTCGGTGGAGGCGATGGGCCGAGGAACGGCGCCGGCCGTGCTGGCCTCGCGCTGGAACCCGGTGGGCATCGCGGCGCGCAAGCGCATCGGCGCAAAGCTGCACGCGCTCAATGTGCCGCAGTTCGCGCCCGAGGGCCTGAACTTTGGCTACTACTACGACGCTTCGCCGCTGATTGCATACGACGGCGAGGCCGCGCCGGGCTACACCATGGGCAGCGCCACGCCGTCCACGGTGCCGGGCTGCCGCCTGCCGCATTTCTGGCTCGGCGAGGGCGACTCGGTGTACGACCACCTCGGGCCGGTCTACACGCTGCTGCGCCTGGACCCGGCCATCGCGGTGGATGCGTTGGCTGAAGCCGCGCAGGCGGCGGGCATGCCGCTGAAACTGCTGGACTTGGCGCCGTGGCCCGGCGACGCGGCCTTCCGCCACCCGCTCATGGTGGTGCGGCAGGACCAGCATGTCGCCTGGCGCGGTCACCGGGTGCCAGAGGCGCCCGAGCACTTGGTGGCGCGGCTGTGCGCAAGGGCCCGGCCATGACCGGGACCGATTCCCTGTTTGGCCGCGTCCGACTGGGCTATGTGCTGGTCGAATCGCGCCGGCGGGACGCCTGGCAGCGTTTTGCCACCGAGGGTCTGGGTCTGCACGCCGAGCCGGTGGCCAGCGGCGCGCTGGCACTGCGGGTGGATGAGCGCGAGCGGCGCCTGATCATCCGCCCCGGTCCGGCCGAGGACGTGGTGGCGCTGGGCTGGGAGTTTGACGACGCCGCGGCGTTGGAGGCGGCGCTGGCGCGTTTGCGTGGCGTGGGCGTCGGCTTGGCGCCCATCGGCGGCGCCGACGCCGAGCTGCGCGGCATTCGCGCCGGCTGGCAGTGCCGGGGGCCGAAAGACACACCGCTGGAGCTGTTCACCGCGGCCGATGCGAAGGCCGCCACCGCGCCGCTGTGCATGCGCGTGAGCGCGTTTGTCACCGGGGCGCTGGGCCTGGGCCACCTGGCCATCACCACGCGCGAGCCACAAGCCATGGAGCGCTTTTGGGTCCGCCTGTTCGACGCCCGCGTGTCGGACCGCATCGAGGACCGTCTGAGCGGCATGGCAATGGATTTCACCTTCCTGCGCCTGAACCGGCGGCACCACACGGTGGCCATTGCCAGCACGCGCCGGCCGCGGCTGGACCCGCTGCGCACCCGCATCCACCACCTGAACCTGCAGACCGCCACGCTGGACGATGTGGTGCAGGGCTACCGGCAGTGCCGCGCGCTGGGCTACCCGATCGCCAGCGCCATCGGCCAGCATCCCAACGACAAGGAGCTGTCGTTTTACGTGCAGACGCCCTCGGACTTCGAGATCGAACTGGGCTGCAACCCGATCACCATCGAAGCGGCGGACGAGCAGAATTGGCGGACCGGCGCCTACCGGGGCATCAGCCTGTGGGGCCACCATCCCGAGAACTTGACGCTGGCCCTGCAGGCCCGGCGCGTCGGGCGCGGTCTGCTGTCGCTGGCACGACGCGAGGCGCGGGCGGGGATCGATGATGCGATTGAACCTAGAAACCGCAGTTGACCGCTACCAGCGACCAGAAAATCCCATA
>DAIOSZ010000179.1:0-7870 GCA_036752305.1 Burkholderiaceae bacterium | reverse complement strand
CGCCGTGCTCACCGGCCCCGAGGGCGCCGTCCGCGACGAGTACGAGCGCCTGCGCCTGTGGCGTCAAACCTTGCCCGCGATCTTCGCGGCGGTGCTGCTGATGATGAGCCTGGTGGCGCTGGCCATCTGGCGGCGCCTGCGCGACCCCTTGTTCGGCTGTTTTGCGGCCACGGCCTTCCTGGGGTTCGTGCGGAATCTGGAACGGGTGTGGGCGGACGTTCCCCTGCCGTGGCCGCTGGTGGGCATCATCAGCTCGACCGCCTACGCCTGGCACCTGGCGCTCATGTGCCTGTTTGCGCTGCTGGCGGTGGGCATCCCGCTGGGCCGTCTGCGCCGGGTGATGTGGGCGTATGCGGCGCTGTCCCTGGTGCTGATCACGGTGTCGTTCGGCTGGGGCGTGCCGTGGTTGTGGAGCCTGGCCCTGATTCTGCTGGTGCCGTTTGCCTTGTACGCGGTGGCAGTTCTGGTGCGCAGCGCTCTGGGCCGGCGCAATGGTCCGCGCACGCGGGTCGCGCTGCTGGCGGTGGTGGGGCTTGTCGCCGTGGTGGCCGGCCTGCACGATCTGGGCTGGGTCCGGCTGCGGCTGGGCGGAACCTCGCGCTTCTCGGTCACGCCGCACGCCATGTTCCTGTTCGTGGTCTTCATGGCCGCCCTCATCGTGGAGCGCTACACCTCCACCGTGGCGGCGGTGCGCACCCTCAACGATTCTCTGGAGGATCGCGTCAAACTCAAGGAGCGCGAACTGGCCCAGGCCTTTGAACGCCTGGATCTCGAAAGAACGGCCACCGCGACCGCCCAGGAACGCCAGCGCATCATGCGCGACCTGCACGACGGCGTGGGCGCGCACCTGGTGGGTTTGCTGGCCCTGGTCAGGCGAGGCTCCCGCCAGGACCTGCTGGAAGACCACGTCAACGCCGCGCTCGACGAAATGCGTCTGGCGATCGACTCCATGCAATTGAGCGACGCCAACCTCGACACCGCGCTGGCAACCTTGCGCTGGCGCCTCCAGCCCCGTCTGCTGGCCGCCGGGTTGGAGGTGGATTGGCCGGTGACCGAACTGCCCGTCGATTGGCGCCCCTCTTCCCAAGCGATGTTGCAGCTCCAGCGCGTCGTGCTGGAAGCCCTGTCCAACGTCATCAAGCATGCCCGGGCCAAGCGGGTGGAAGTGGTTTTCGAGGCCGCCGGCGCGCACCTGCTGGAGCTGCGCGTCTGCGACGATGGACAAGGGCTGCCCGCCCAGCCACCACCGGGCCACGGCTTGCGCAGCATGCGCGAACGTGCTCAGGCGCTGGGAGCCGATCTGAGCTTTATCCCCGGGCCGCAAGGTCGCGGACTGTGCGTGCGCCTGCGCTGGCCGCTCGGGCCTGCCGCACCGCCGCCGGCCTGAGCGGACCGCCGGCCCCGGGGCGCCCTTTTGCCCGCGGGTTCGCCAGCCTGCGCCAATCGGTCGCAGGCATCTGGCGCCGCCTGATGCAAAATTTTTTAACGAAACGTTTGCGAAAATTGCACGGGCGCTCACGGTGTACCGCGTACCATCCGCGACCCATGAACGACACGAATTCAGACCGGTACACCGGCACCGCCATCGCACTGCACTGGCTCATGGCCGTCATGCTGGTGGGCCTGTTCGCCGTCGGCATCTACATGCATGAGTTGCCCATGTCGCCACAGCGGCTCAAACTCTACAACTGGCACAAGTGGGCCGGCATCCTGGTGCTGCGGCGGGCGCTGGTGCGCGTGCTGTGGCGCGCCGCGCCCCCCGCGCCCCCGCTGCGCGCCGCCGTGCTGGCCGCCATGCCTGGCTGGCAGCGCGTGGCGCACCGCGCGGTGCACGATGGGCTGTACCTTCTGTTGTTCGTCACGCCGCTGCTGGGTTGGGCCTATTCGTCGGCGGCGGGCTTTCCGGTGGTCTGGTTCGGCGTGCTGCCCCTGCCGGATTTCGTGCCCAAAGACAAGGTCCTGGCCGAAGCCATCAAGCCGTTTCACGCCGTGGCGGCCTTCACGATGGCGGCGCTGGTGATCGGCCACGCGGCGGCGGCGCTCAAACACCAGTTCATCGACCGCGACGGCCTGCTCGCCCGCATGATGCCCGGCCGCTGATTCTTTTTAGCCCCTACCCAGACGCCCATGAATCGACTCCTCTCCTCCTGCCTCGCGCTCGCCGCGCTCTCCTCGCTGGCTGCGCCCGCGCTCGCTCAGCAGAAACTCGACGCCGCGCGCAGCGAAATCGTCTTCGTGAGCAAACAGATGGGCGTGCCCGTGGAGGGGCGCTTCAAGAAGTTCGACGCCAACGTCGCGTTCGACCCGGCCAAACCGCAGGCGGCGCAAATCGCATTCAAGATCGACACCGCCAGCGCCAGCTTCGGATCGCCCGATACCGATGCGGAAGTTCCCAAGGCCGCGTGGTTCAACGCCGCCAAGTTTCCGCAGGCCACGTTCCAGTCCAGCGCCGTGAAAGCCCTGGGCGGTGGCAAGTTCGAGGCAGCGGGCAAGCTGACGATCAAGGGCGCCACGCAGGACGTGACGGTGCCGTTCACGCTGGCACAGAGCGGCGCCCTCAGCACGGCGACCGGCGCCTTCGCGCTCAAGCGACTGACCTTCAAGATTGGTGAAGGCGAATGGGCCGACACCTCGATGGTCGCCGACGAGGTGCAGGTCCGCTTCAAGCTCGTGCTGACAGAAGCCGCCGCCAAGCGCTACCCCCCCCCCCCACCCTGAAGGAAAACCCCATGCCCAAAATCCAGCTGTCCCCCTTCGCGGCCCTCTCAGCCTTGGCCGCCACCGCCGCGCTGGCCGAGCCGGTCAACTACCTGATCGAGCCCACGCACACCTCGGCCAACTTTGAGATCCGCCACCTGGGCATGTCCACCATCCGCGGGCGCTTCGACAAGGAAGAAGGCAGCATCACACTCGACAAGGCCGCCAGCACCGGCAAGGTGAGCCTGTCGATTCCGGTGAACTCCATCAACACCGGCGTGCCGGCGTTCGACAAGCACCTGCAAAGCGCCGATCTGTTCAACGCCGAAAAATTTCCGGCCATCGCGTTCGAGAGCGAGCGCGTGAACTTTGCCGATGGCGAGCGCGTGGGCAGTGTGGATGGCAAGCTTACGTTGCTCGGCCAGACGCAACCGGTGCGCTTTGTCGCCACGCATTTCCACTGCATTCCCACCCACCCTCAGCTCAAGCGGGAGGCCTGTGGCGGCACGTTCGAGGCGACCATCGACCGCACGCAGTGGGGCATGAACTACGGAACGCTGGTGTCGTCCAAAGACGTCAAGGTGGTATTCCAGATCGAGGCGATCCGCGCTCAGTAGCGCGCGGTGCGGCGTGCGGTGCGGCACCTGGGTGCCGCTCAGAGCTCCACGCAAACGCTACGATAACGATAGCTTCCCGTGGTCGTTTTTATTGGCATTCGTGCCAAAAAACCACCTGAAAATTGCCTACAGAGCGCTGTTACAGCGGCATTCCGCCATGTTTTTGTAGATGTTGTGACAATCTTGTAGATATTTCTACAAAATCATCACTGTCAGGCCCGGTTTTCGACCATCAAAACGGCGTTTTTTCAATTAAAACTGCCCACGGGCAGCTATCTTTTTTGAATCGTTCGGCCGTCGGTGCGGCGGAGCGCCTGCTCCGCCGCGCAGGGCTTAGGCGTCGCCCCAGACCTCCCGCGCCGTTTCGATCACTAGGCGCAGCTTGTTGCGCTGATCTTCCACGGCGATGTTGTTGCCGTGCACCGTGCTGGAAAAGCCGCACTGCGGCGACAGCGCCAGTTGCTCCAGCGGAGCGTACTGCGCGGCCTCGGCAATGCGGCGCTTGAGCGTGTCCTTGCTTTCGAGCTGCCCGAACTTGGTGGTCACCAGGCCCAGCACGACGGTCTTGCCCTTGGGCAGGTAGCGCAGTGGACGAAAGTCGCCGCTGCGGTCGTCGTCGTATTCCAGGAAAAACGCGTCCAGGTTCATCTTGGACAGCAGGGCCTCGGCCACCGGCTCGTAGTTACCGGCCGCCGCGTGCGTGCTCTTGAAGTTGCCCCGGCACAGGTGCATGGCCAGCACCATGCCCTTGGGCTTGTAGGCCACCACCTTGTTGATGAAGGCGGCGTAGCGGTACGGCAGTTCGTTGGGATCGTCGCCGCGCTGGCGGGCGGCCTCGCGCATTTTCTCGTCGCACAGGTACGCGAGGTTGGTGTCGTCCATCTGCACATAGGTGCAGCCGGCGTCGGCCAGCGACCGCAGCTCGTCGCCGTAGGCCTTGGCCACGTCGTCGTAGAACACCGGGTCGAGTTCCGGATAGGCCTCGCGGCTGATGCCCGCGCGCCCGCCGCGAAAGTGCAGCATGGTCGGCGAGGGAATCGTCACCTTGGGCGTGCAGCCGGGCGCCACCTGTGATTTCAGGTACTGGAAATCCGCCAGTTGGATGTTCTTGGCGTGGCGCACCTTGTCGATCACGCGGATCACCGGCGGCGCCAGCTCCTCGGTGCCATCGGGCTTTTTCACGGTGACCGGAATGTCGGTCTTCACGCCGCCGAGCTGCTCCAGGAAATCGATGTGGAAATAGGTGCGGCGGAACTCGCCGTCGGTGATGCTTTTGAGCCCCACGTCCTGCTGGAAGCGGACGATCTCCGTGATCGCCACATCTTCGACCGCGCGCAGCTCTGCAGCGCTGATTTCACCCTTGGCTTTGCGCTCTCGCGCGTGCAGCAGCGCCTGGGGCCGCAGGAAGCTGCCGACATGGTCGTAGCGGGCGGGAAGCTTGAATTCGTGCATCGGTGGGGTCTCCTTAAGGAATCCCATTATGAACAGGGCCGGCCACCCGGGGTACAGTCGGCGCCAACCGATTCAATCTCCTGGAGACTCCCATGCTTGCACGCCGCGCCGCACTTTTTTCCGCCCTGCTGGGGCTGGTGACTGCCCCCGCCTGGGCTCAGCAGCAGGCGTTCAAGGTCGGGCTGATACTGCCCATGACGGGGCCATTCGCCTCCACCGGCAAGCAGATCGAGGCGGCCGCGCGCCTGTATCTGGCGCAAAACGGCGACACGCACGCAGGCAAGAAGGTGCAGCTCATCGTCAAGGACGACGCGGGCACGCCCGATACCACCAAGCGCATCGCGCAGGAGCTGGTGGTCAACGACAAAGTGAACGTGCTCGCCGGTTTCGGCCTGACGCCGCTGGCGCTGGCCACGGCACCGATAGCCACGCAGTCCAAGACGCCTCTGGTGGTCATGGCGGCGGCCACCTCCAGCATCACGCAGGCCTCGCCCTACATCGTGCGCACCAGCTTCACCTTGCCGCAGGCGGCGGTGAGCATGGCCGATTGGGCCGCCAGGAATGGCATCAAGAAGGCGGTCAGCCTGGTCACCGACTACGGGCCGGGCATCGATGCCGAGAAGTTCTTCAAGGATCGCCTGTCCTTCAATGGCGGCACCGTGACCGAGACGCTGCGCGTGCCGCTGCGCAACCCCGATTTCGCTCCCTTCCTGCAAAAGGTGCGCGATGCCAAGCCCGATGCCGTGTACGTGTTCGTGCCCTCGGGCGCGGGCGCGGCGCTGATGAAGCAGTTTGCCGAGCGCGGGCTGGACAAGGCCGGCATCAAGCTCATTGGCACCGGCGACGTGACCGACGACGACATCCTCAACGGCATGGGCGACGTGGCGCTGGGCGTGGTGACCGCGCACCATTACTCCGCCTCGCACCCATCGGCGCTGAACCAGAAGTTCGTCGAGGCGTTCAAGAAGGCCAATGGCGGCCAGCGTCCCAATTTCATGGCCGTGGGCGGCTACGACGGCATGCGCGTGATCGTCGAGGCGCTCAAGGCCACCAAGGGCGCGGGCGATGGCGATGCGCTGCTGGCGGCCATGAAGGGCCAGATTTTCGAGAGCCCGCGCGGGCCGATGTTCATTGACGCGCAGACGCGCGACGCGGTGCACAACATCTACATCCGCCGCGTCGAGCGCGTGGGCGGCGAGCTGTTCAACCAGGAATTCGACGTCATCAAGGACGTGAAGGACCCCGGCAAGGCCAAGTAAGCCGCGCGCCCGCCGCCCCGCCCCCGCATGCTCACCATCCTGTTCGACGGCATCGCCTACGGCATGCTGCTGTTCGTGCTGGCGGTGGGCCTGTCGGTGACCATGGGCCTGATGAACTTCATCAACCTGGCGCACGGCGCGTTCGCCAGCCTGGGCGGCTACCTCACGGTGGTGCTGATGCAGCGCGCCGGGCTGCCGTTTCTGCTGTGTGTGGGCCTGTCGTTCGTGTGCGTCGCGCTGGTGGGGCTGGTGTTGGAGCGCCTGCTGTACCGGCGTCTGTACGCCAAGCCGCATCTGGATCAGGTGCTGTTTTCGATTGGCCTGGTGTTCATGACGGTGGCGGCCACCGACTACCTGATGGGCGCCAACACGCAGATCATCCAGTTGCCCGATTGGCTGCGCGGGCGCACGGAGTGGTTCGACGGTGCGCTGGGCATGGGCCACTACCGCCTGTTCATCATCGCGGTCTGCGCGGTGCTGGCGCTGGCGCTGCAAGGCGTGCTGTCGTTTACGCGCTTCGGCGCACGCTTGCGCGCGGCGGTGGACGATGCGCGCGTGGCCGCCGGGCTGGGTATTCCGGTCAACCGCATCTTTGCCCTGACTTTTGCGGTGGGCTCCGGCTTGGCGGGCCTGGGCGGCGCGCTGGGCGCGGAAGTGCTGGGGCTGGACCCGCAGTTTCCGCTGAAGTTCATGGTGTATTTCCTGATCGTGGTCGCCGTGGGCGGCACCAGTTCCATCACCGGGCCGCTGCTGGCCGCGCTGCTGCTGGGCGTGGCCGACGTGGCGGGCAAGTACTACCTGCCCAAGCTGGGTGCGTTCATCGTCTACCTGCTCATGGTCGCCATCCTCGCGTGGCGCCCGCAGGGCCTGTTCTCGCGGGGACGGGGATGAGTCATTCGGCCGGCCCCCTGCTCGGCGCGGCGCGGGTACGCGGCTGGGAGTGGCTGCTGTGGGCCGCCGCCCTGGCCGCGCCGCTGGTGCTGCCCGAGCACGCGCTGCTGGTCAACGAGATCGCCATCACGGCGCTGTTCGCCGTGTCGCTGGATCTGATTCTGGGCTACGCGGGCATCGTCTCGCTCGGCCATGCCGCCTTCTTCGGCTTTGGCGCATATGCGGCGGCGCTGTTCGCCAAGCACCTCCATCCGGACCCCCTGCTCGGACTGGCCGTGGGCCTTCTCTCGGCGCTGTTGCTGGGCGCGCTGCTGTCGGTGAGCGTGCTGCGCGGCAGCGACCTGACGCGCCTGATGGTCACGCTGGGCGCCCCCCTGCTGCCCTACGAAGGGGCCAACCGCCTGGACGGGCTCACCGGTGGCGCCGATGGCCTGCAGGGGGTCGTCATGGGTCCGCTGCTGGGAACCTTTGCATTCGATCTGGCGGGCCGCGTGGCCGCGTGGTATTCGCTCATCGTGTTGGCGTTGTTGTTCTTCCTGGCTCGGCGGCTGGTGCACGCACCGTTCGGGTACAGCCTGATGGCGATCCGCGACAACCGGCTGCGCGCCGCCGGGCTGGGCATTCCGGTCAACGCCCGCCTGGCCGCTGCCTACACGATGGCGGCCGCAATGGCGGGGGCGGCGGGTGCCCTGCAGGCGCAGACGACGGGCTTTGCCTCGCTCGACGTGTTCGGCATCGACCGCTCGGCCGATCTGTTGCTGATGCTGGTAATCGGCGGTACCGGCTGGCTGTATGGGGGCATCGTGGGAGCCGTCGCCTTCAAGCTGCTGCACGGCCGCGATCCGGGCGGCTTCGTCCGTCCGCTGCATCCCGACAAATATGACGATCTCCAAGAAACATCGGTCGAAGCGACGCTGCGGATGCGGCGCTTGTGGCGCGGCGAGCACCCGGTCC
>DAIOSZ010000178.1:0-7888 GCA_036752305.1 Burkholderiaceae bacterium | reverse complement strand
GGGGAAGCTGCAGGTGCTGCCGCTGGGCAGGCTGGTGGGGGGCGCGGCGCCGGTGGAGAAGGTCGCGGTGGCGTAGGTCGTGGTGACGTAGGAACCCGAAGCCGTGGGATTGGAGCGCATGCGCTCGATCAGATCGTTGCCCGCCACCACCGCTACCGAGCGGTTGCCCGACAGCTTGGGCAGTTGCACCGTGTAGGCCAGAAAACTGCCAATGGCCAGCAGGCCGAACGACAGGATGAGAATGGCTACCAGCACCTCAATGAGGGTGGAGCCCTGGGTTCTGCTGCGGAGATGAGGATTCCGTGTCATGGCTCAACCGTCCGTCGCGCAACTGGCGGTTCCATTGCCCGCCACGCGCCCGCGGCCGGAAGAGGCCACGCAAAGAACGCGCTGCTGGGAACTGTCGAAGTCATCCGCGGCGCCCACCTGAATGGTGGTGGCGTTGCTCACCGAGCGGAAGCGGCCCGTGGCGTAGTAGCGGAACTTGTAGGACGCAGTGCCATTTTCCACGATGGAATTCACCGTGGTGATGGGCGATTGCACGCGCAACAACTGATCACCCGTGTTGTAGGCGCCGCTGTTGTCCCGATCCTCGAAAATCAGCCAGCCGCTCACCCAGCCGTTGCCGCTTGCACCTGCGCCGGTGTTGCACACGGGGCTGGCGGCTTCGGGTGCATCGCTGCGGCACATCACCACGGAACTGCTGCGGCGTACCGCCTCGCTGCGGGTGAAACTCAAGTCCGCCAAAAAGGTATTGACCGCGTTGGAAATGCGCGAGGATTTCAGAATGCCGATGAACGCCGGACCGGCCAGCGACGACAGCAGCGCGATGATCGCCACCACCGTGAGCAATTCGATCAGCGTGACGCCGCGCAACCCCTTTTTAGCCATGCGGGCATTGTGTAGGGCCCCAGTCGCGCCCGCCAGCGCTGCGCGACCAACGGTTGGCGCTGTCTGACGAACGGTGCGCCCGCGCTTCAGCGCCGCACTTCCTCCACCAGAACCCGAAAGTCGTCGATGTCCTCGAAGCTGCGGTAGACGCTGGCAAAGCGCACGTAGGCCACCTTGTCGAGCTTGCGCAGTTCGCGCATCACATGCTCGCCGATGCGCGACGAGGGCACTTCGCGCGCGGCGCTGCCGAGCAGCTTGTCTTCGATGCGCTCGATGGCCGCGTCGATCTGCTCGGTGCTCACCGGGCGCTTGCGCAACGCCAGATCGAGCGAGGCCTGCAGCTTGGCGCGCAGATACGGCACCCGCCGGCCGTCTTTCTTCACCACGGCGGGGAAGCTCAGGTCGGGCCGTTCATCGGTGGTGAAGCGCTTGCCGCAGCTCCCGCACTGGCGCCGCCGCCGCACGACGTCGCCTTCATCGGATAGGCGGGTATCGACGACCTGGGTTTCCGAGTCGGTGCAGAAAGGGCAGCGCATCGGCGGATTCTAGGAGCCTGCCCTCTGGCCTCGGTAATTCAAAATATGTAGATATATCTACAAAATCTACCGAAAAAGCGGGCTGAAGTGCTGCCGCAGGGCCAATTTTAGAAGTCATTTGTGCCTGAACTTCAATAAAAACGACCAGGGGCAGCTATGAATTTTGAAATGTCATATTTTGGTGCCTCACCTGTTCATGGCCGCTCCGGCAAGCCAAACATCCGCGCCGCATTCTCCCAGGCGATGCGCCGCGCCTGCGGCTCGGGCAGATCGCCCAGCCAGCGCCGGGCATCGCGCATCAGCGCCTCGTACTGCTGCCAGCGGCTGTTGGTCCAGGTGTCGGAGCCGACCAGAAAGCGCTCGCTGCGCTCCGACAGCAGCGCCTTCCACTCCGCCGTAAGGCCGCCGCCACCTTGTGTGAGTCCGGGCCGGTACGACAACTCACCCATCAACGTGGGGTAGGCGGCCAGCAACTCGCGCACCCGTGCGATGGGCACGCCGCTGATGCCGGTGTGCGCCCAGATCAGCGTGACGCCGGGTGCGTGACGCATCAGCTTGTCCACCGCCGCATCGTCCACATGCGCCAGAACGGCCAGTTTGCGCTCGCGCGCCAGTTGCATCAATTGGCGCGCGACCGGGGCGTCGGCGTTGGCGCTGTCGTATAGGTGAAACTCGCCCAGCCCGCGAAACGGCCCTGCGGCGGTGCCGCGCGCGAGTTCGGCCTCGACCATCGTGACGATGCTGGCATCGCGCGGCCAGCCTTCATAGTCGGCCCGGTCGCGGTACAGGCGCACCAGTGGCACCACGGTCACGCCGCTGCGGACGAGGGCGTCCTTGGCGCCCGCCAGCCGGTGCGTGCCCTCATTGGGGCGGCTGTTGGCCAGGATCGCGCGCACGCCCGAACGCTGCATGCGCCCCAGCGCGTCTGCCAGGGGATGCGGCTCGAAGGCCTCGACGTTGTAGTGCAGATGCGCGTCGAAAATCGGTCCGGCGTAAGGCGCTTGCGCTGCCGCGCCGCTGGCGCTAACCAGTGCCGCGACCAAGGGGCCAGTGTGCAAAAGGCGAGACAATGAACGCATGGCGTGGGCTGTGACGGTGGGCGATGCCCAGAGCATGCCCGCAAAACGGCCGCGCGAAAAGGACGAGAACAGGAGAGGATATGAGAGCACTTTGGACCAGGTTGTGTGGCATTCCTGCGCTGATGCTGGCGCTGGCCGGCATGGGCACCACGGCGTTGGCCGGCGATCCGGCCACCATGAATGCCGCCGGCACCACCGTTACGGTGCCGGTCGGGCAATTGCTGGACACCTGGTACTACGACGTGCGCCTGAGTGTCGCCGGTGGCGGCACGGCGTTGCGGCTGGTGGATTTCGCCAGCTCCGGGCCTGCCCCTGCCCAGGCGACGCCGCTGACCATCGTCGGCAATGGGTTTCGCAACGCGGCGGGTCAGACACTGCTGCCGCGCGGCGTGAACGTGCCGGTGTTTGGCTCGGGCTACACCGAAGACCTCGACGCCGTGGCCCAGGCCGTGGCCGCCAGCGGCGCCAACATGGCGCGCCTGGTGTGGTGGGGCAACACCGCCAACGGCTGGACGCAGGGTGCGCCTACGCTGTACACGGTGGCAAACCTGGAGCGCGCCATCCAGGCCTACGCCTCGCGCGGTGTGCTGCCCATGTTGGAGCTGCACGACGCCACCCGCTACCTGGCCGTGGGCATGGGCGCGGACAAGGCGGCGCTGTGGAACGACGCGGCGGAGTTTCGTCGGCGCATCACCGCTTTCTGGACCCGGGCCGACGTGATGGACGGGATCCGACGCCATCAGCACCACCTGGTGGTCAACCTCGCCAACGAATGGGGCTACGTGGGCTGGGACGCCGCGAGCATGGGGGCCAATGCGCTGGCTTACCTGGGCAACTACGAACAGGCGCTGGCCGAACTGCGGGCCGCCTGGGCACGCGCCGGCATCGGCCCGGTGCCGCTGGTGATCGACATGCCGGACAACGGCACCAACCTGGGCTTTCTGTCGCGAGCCGACACGCCCGGCAGCGCGAAAGTCAACGCCAGCCGCTTGTACGCCGCCGATCCGGCCGCCAACCTGATGTTTTCGGTGCATGCCTACTGGCCCGAAAACTACGGCACCAATGCACAGCAGATCGCCGAATTGCTCCGGCTGTTGTCGGTGCTCGGCCTACCGGTGACGCTGGGCGAGGTGGGCACCAACGCCAACGGGTCACCCTGCGACACCGATCGCGTGCTCTGGGGCGACGTGATGCAGCAGGCGCAGTTGCGCGGCGTGGGCACGCTGGCCTGGGCCTGGTACCAGGACGGCAGTTGCGCCGACATGAACATCACGCCCGACGGCCTGACGCTGCCGCCCGCCCAGCCCGCGGCCAACAGTTTCGCGTGGCAAATCGCCTACAACGCCAGCTATGGCCTCAAGACCGCCGCGCGCATCGACATCGCGGGGGCGGCGGCCACGCCATCGGCCATCTACACACCCGCCGATGGACGCCTGCGCATCGATGCGCTGTCCGCTGGAAACCCGGCGCGCGTGGTCGCGCGCAGCCTGGTGCTGGTGTTGCAGCCGTCGGGCCTGTTCGTGCTGGACTCCTATCAGCCGCCCTGACGGACGCGCCGCAACTCGTCCAGGATCAGCAAGGCCGCGCCGACGGTGATCGCGCTGTCGGCCACGTTGAAGGCTGGAAAGTGCATGCCGGCCCAGTGGAAGTCCAGGAAATCGACCACGTAGCCGTACATCACGCGGTCGATCACGTTGCCCACCGCGCCACCGAGGATCAGCGCCAAGGCGAATGAGAACAGCCGCTGCCCCGCGTGCGAGCGCAACAGCCAGACGATGACCACCACCGCCAGCACGCCGATGCCGGTGAACAGCCAGCGCTGCCAGCCGCCGGCCTGCGCGAGGAACGAGAACGCCGCTCCGGTGTTGTGGGCGCGCACGACGTTGAAGAAGCTGCTGACGCGCGTGGCGTCGCCCAACTGGTAGTAGCCCAGGATCAGCACCTTGGTGAACTGGTCGAGCACCAGCACCAGCGCCGATACCGCCAGCCACAGCGCCCAGCGCGCGCCCTGGCCGCCGGCGCTGCTGACGAGCTTGACCCGCGCGGCGGGCTTGCGCGCCGCCGCCATCAGGCGCAGGTGCGCGTTTCGCCCGCGCCAAACAGGTTGATCGTGCAGCGGCCGCACAGCGTCGGGTGCGCGGCGTCGTGGCCGACGTCAGCGCGGTAGTGCCAGCAGCGATCGCATTTGGCATGCTCTGAGCTGGAAACCTCGATGGAAAGTCCATCACCAGCTTCCAGTTTTGTAGCAGATGTGATGAACACGAACTTCAAATCGTCTCCCAGGCTGGCCAGCAGCGCATGATCCGCCGGGTCCGTCGCAAGCCGCAGCTCGGCCTGCAGCGACGATCCCACCCGGCCCTCGGCACGCAGCACCTCGATGTCCTTGTTCACCGCGTCGCGGATCTCGCGAATGCGGGCCCATTTGGCCAGCAGCGCCTCGTCGGGCGTGTCGAAAGTCCAGAATTCCTCGAAGAAGATCGAGGCCTTGGTACCGCCAAAGCTGCGCCACGCCTCCTCGGAAGTGAACGAGAGGAACGGCGCCATCCAGCGCAACATGGCGTGGGTGAGTTGCCACAGCGCGGTTTGCGCGCTGCGCCGGGCCAGTGACTTGGGCGCGGTGGTGTAGAGCCGGTCCTTGAGCACGTCGAGGTAGAAGCCGCCCAGGTCCTCCGAGCAAAAGAGCTGCAGCTTGGCCACCACCGGATGGAATTCGTAGACCTCGTAGTGCGCGAGGATGTCGGCCTGCAGCCGCGCCGCGCGTGCCAGCGCCCAGCGGTCGATCTCGAACAGGTCGCTGGCGGGCACCGCGTCCCGCGCGGGGTCGAAATCCGACACGTTGGCCAAGAGGAAGCGCAGCGTGTTGCGGATGCGGCGGTAGGCGTCCACCACGCGGGCGACGATTTCGTCGTCGCCGGCGATGTCGCCCGAATAGTCGCTGGCGGCCACCCACAGGCGCAGGATTTCCGCGCCCATCTTCTTGTAGGCGTCCTGCAGGTTGATGCCGTTGCCCAGCGACTTGCTCATCTTGCGGCCCTGGCTGTCCACCGTGAAGCCATGCGTGAGCAGTTGGCGGTAGGGCGCGCGGCCCTCGATGGCGCTGGCCAGCAGCAGCGAAGAATGGAACCAGCCGCGGTGCTGGTCATGGCCTTCGAGGTACATGTCGGCCTCGGGGCCGAGTTCGTGCCGCTCCTGCGGGTGCGTGCCGCGCAGCACGTGCCAGAACGTGGAACCGGAGTCGAACCAGACTTCCAGGATGTCGGTGCTCTTGACGTAGTGGGCCGCATCCTCGGCGCCGAGGATTTCCTCGGCGGTGATCCGGCTCCAGGCCTCGATGCCGCCTTGCTGCACGATTTCGGCCGCCTGGTCGAGGATTTCCATCGTACGCGGATGCAGCTCGTCGGTTTCCTTGTGCAGGAAGAAGGGAATGGGCACGCCCCAGGCGCGCTGGCGCGAGATCACCCAGTCGGGCCGCCCGGCGATCATGTCGCGCAGACGCACCTGGCCGTTTGGCGGGAAAAAGGTCGTCCGCTCGATGGCGGCCAGCGCGATTTCGCGCAGCGTCTGGGGTGCCTTGTCCTTGGTGAACACGCCTTCGCCTTCGTCCATGCGCACGAACCACTGCGAGGCGGCGCGATAGATCACCGGCGACTTGTGGCGCCAGCAGTATGGGTAGCTGTGCTGGAGGTCGGCGCTGTCGAGCAGGCGTCCGGCGTTGCGCAGCGTGTCGATGATGACCGGCACGGCTTTCCAGATGTTCAGCCCGCCAAAGAGCGGGAAGTCCGCTGCGTAGCTGCCGTGCGGCTGCACCGGATTGAGGATGTCGCTGGTTTTCAGGCCGTGCGTGATGCACGAATGGAAGTCGTCCAGGCCGTAGGCCGGCGCCGAGTGGACGACGCCGGTGCCGTCCGCGTCGGTCGCATAGTCGGCCAGGTACACCGGCGAGAGGCGCCGGTAGCCCTCGTGCACGTCGTACAGCGGGTGCTTGAACGGCATGTGAGCCAGCCGCTCGCCCTTGGTCGTGGCGACCACTTCACCCGACAGCCCGAAGCGCGCCAGGCATTTTTCGACCAGGCTTTCGGCCAGGATCAGATAGCCGCGCGGCGTCTTGACCAGCGCGTAGCTCAGATGCGGGTTGAGGTTGAGCGCCTGGTTGGCCGGGATCGTCCAGGCGGTGGTCGTCCAGATCACCGCGAACGCCGGGGCGTCGAGCGGCAGCGCGTCAAACGCGGTGGCCAGCTTTTGCGGGTCGGCGCACTCGAAGGCCACGTCCACCGTGGTGCTGTGCTTGTCGTGGTACTCGATCTCGAATTCGGCCAGCGAGGAGCCGCAGTCAAAGCACCAGTACACCGGCTTGAGGCCTCGGTACACGAAGCCTCGCTCGATCACGCGCTTGAAGGCGCGGATCTCCCCGGCCTCGTTCTCATAGCGCATCGTTTTGTACGGGTCGTCCCACTCGCCGAGCACGCCCAGGCGCTTGAAGTCGATCATCTGCTGCGCGATCTGCTCGGTGGCAAAGGCGCGGCTCTTGGCCTGCATTTCGTCGCGGCTCAGGTGGCGGCCATAGAGCTTCTCGATGGCGTTCTCGATCGGCAGGCCGTGGCAGTCCCAACCTGGCACGTAGTGCGCGTCCATGCCTTTGAGCTGGCGCGTCTTGACGATCATGTCCTTGAGAATCTTGTTGACCGCGTGGCCAGCGTGCAACTGGCCGTTGGCGTAGGGCGGGCCATCGTGCAGGATGAACTTCGGGCGGCCCGCGCGGGCCACGCGCAAGCGCCGGTACAAGCCTGTTTCGTCCCATTCCTGCACCCAACCCGGCTCGCGCTTGGGCAAGTCCCCGCGCATGGGGAACGGGGTGTCGGGCAGGTTGAGGGTGCTGCGGTAGTCGGTCTTGGTGTCTGACATGGCGGAGTGTGACGAATGACGGATGACGGAGCCGCCGCGCGGCCGTGATGACGAATGAAGGAAAAAGAGGGGGGTGGGAGAGTCCTGCCACGCAAGCGGCATCATCGCCGCGGCGCGCTTGGCCACGGCTACCAGGCTGTAGGCGGACACATTCATCGTCAGCTGGAAGTTGTCGAGGCTGGTATCGACAAACCTGCCGCGCAGCTCGTTCTTGTCGGAAAAACCGATGGCATGAACGACGAAATCTATGTTGGGCCATTGTTCGGCCAACTGATCAAAGGCGCGGTCGAGCGCCGCCATGTCCGAAACGTCGCAATCGATCAGAATCTGGCTGCCAAGGCTTTCGGCCAGCGGCCGCACGCGCTTTTCCAGCGCCTCGCCCTGGTATGAGAACGCCAGTTGTGCGCCGTGTTCGTGAAGCCTTTGCGCAATCCCCCAGGCCAGTGACTTTTCATTGGCGAGGCCCATGATCAGACCGCG
>DAIOSZ010000177.1:0-8015 GCA_036752305.1 Burkholderiaceae bacterium | reverse complement strand
CCCGGCAGCGACCCACCGGAAGACTCCTTCGCGAGCGAACCGGCCCCCAGACGCTGGCCCCTGGTGCTGGCCATGCTGGTGGCGCTTGCCGTGATCTACGCGGCGCTGGCCTTTCTCATGCCGCAATGGCGGCTGCCCCTGCCGTTCAAATCCATGGCGCAAGCCAACGAGGACCCGCTGGCCATGACCCGGGCGCGGGATGCCCTGATCGCCTGGAGTCGCTCGCACAACCAGCGCCCGGGCAGCCTACCCTGCCCCGATCTCAACAGCGATGGCCTCGCCGAACCCACGTCGATGGGCCAATGCCCCAACACGCTTGGCCGGTTTCCCTGGAAAACGCTGGGCTTCGAGCGCGCGCTGCGCGACCGGGACTCCGAAACCCTGTGGTACGCCATATCGCCCAGCCTGCGCGACGATCCAACCGCCCAGCCGATCAACATGACCACCCCCAGCACCGTCACGCTGGACGGTCAAGGCGGGATTGCCGCGCTCATCATTGCGCCGGGTGATGGATTGACGGGTCAGGAAGGCCGCCCCACCGGCACGCGCACGCCGGGCAACAACGTGTCGGACTATCTGGAAGGGCCAAACGCCGACACCGATCTGGACTTTGCCACCCGGTCGGCGGTTACCAAGGTCAACGACGGTTTTGTGCCCGTTTTGCAATCCCAACTGATGGGCGAGGCCGGCACCCGCCTGCTGGAGGAGCTGGCGCCGCTGCTGGCGCCCAGCCAAGTGCAAAAGGGCAGCTACCCCGCTGACGACGTGGCTTTCCGCAAGCTGGTCGAGTCCACGCTGCCTCCGGGGCATTGGATCTTGTCCAACCTCTGGCTCAACCAGGCACGCTATACGCTGGTGGCGCCGGACACGATGCGGGTGCAGTTCGCGGGTTGCAAGAGCCCTCACGTGCTCAAATTCCCCTCGGCTGTTCAGGCTCCCTCGGGTGGGTGCTGAGTTGCGCCCGCCGGCCCGCTGCTACTGGATCACCGGAATTCCGGCTGCGGGAAAAACCACCTTGGCACACGCGTTGTCAGATGCGCTGCGCCAGATCGGCGCGCCTGCGCTGATCGTCGATGGCGACGAGCTGAGACAGGGGCTGTGCCGCGATCTCGATTTGTCGGATGCGGCGCGCATCGAAAACATTCGCCGCGCCGGAGAGATTGCCCACCTGGCCTTGCAATCTGGGATTTCCGCGATCTGTTCCCTGGTTTCACCGTTTCGGGGCGCGCGCGAGGCTGTCCGCGAGCGCATTGGCGCCGAGCGCTTCGTGGAAATTTATCTGAGCACTCCGGTGGCCGAATGCGCGCGCCGCGACCCTAAGGGCTTGTATGCACGGGCACGCACCGCAACCCACTCTGGGCTGACCGGTTTCGACGCACCTTATGAGCCACCGGCCAGCCCCGATTGGGTGTTCGACACCACAGACCAAAGCGCCGACGCACTCGCGCTGACGGTGATCCGGCCGTTGCGGACGAGTCTCTGCTGACTACTTGGCAAATGCCGCCGCAAGCGCAAATACCGAGTTGGGTGCCGTAATCTTCATCGGCTTGATCGGCGAGCGCGGCGAGACACCCGATTTGGCGGGCTGTACCGGTTCGACCTTCACGCCCTTGGCAACCTGCTCAGCGGTCAGTTGCGCAAGGGTAATCGACGACAGGTAGCTGGCAAGGCGATCGCCCACGTTCGCCCACAGGTCGCGGGTGAGCATGTCCTCGGCCGGTTCACCGGGAGCGGGACCATCATCCACGCTGGCGACGATGTCGGCGACGGTGATGTCGGTGGCTTCGCGATCCAGCACGTAACCCCCGCCGGGGCCACGCACGGCGGTAACCAGGCCAGCCCGGCGCAGGCGCGCGAAAAGCTGCTCAAGGTACGACACCGAAATCTGGTGGCGCTTGCCGATGGCCGACAGCGCCACCGGGCCGGACTGCTGGCGCAGCGCGAGGTCAAGCATGGCGGTTACGGCAAAACGGCTTTTGGTGGTCAGGCGCATGGAATATCCCTTTCTTCCGGTGTTGTGAGGCGTAAGACAGCGTCCGCCTCGCAAAAGTTCCCTTGGAGCAGTGCTTGCCTGCAAAATATGTATCGAAATGTTGTCAAGCTGCAACGAAAAAAAGCCACAGGCGTTGACAACGCTTGCCCCGTGTAAGTAGCGGCTGCCGATCAGAATACAAGGGCTTGCGCCGTGTTAATGTCAGACACCGACTACAAAACGTCCTGATCCTCACTTTTTTACTGGAGTTCCCATGGCCGCCGCTGCAGCTTTCAATTGGCAAGACCCATTCCTCCTGGAACAACAACTCAGCGACGACGAGCGCATGGTCAAGGATGCCGCCCAGGCGTATTGCCAGGACAAGCTGCTGCCTCGGGTGCAACGCGCCTTTCGCGAAGAAACCACCGATCCGGCGATTTTTCGTGAGATGGGTGAACTGGGCTTGCTCGGCCCCACGATCCCGGCCGCCTATGGGGGCCCGGAACTGAACTACGTCTGCTACGGGCTCATCGCCCGCGAGGTAGAGCGCGTCGATTCCGGATACCGCTCCATGATGAGTGTGCAAAGCTCACTCGTCATGGTGCCGATCAACGCTTTCGGCAACGAGACGACCAAGCGCAAATACCTGCCCAGGCTCGCCACGGGGGAGTGGATCGGCTGTTTTGGCCTGACCGAACCCAACCATGGCTCTGATCCCGGCAGCATGCAGACGCGGGCCTACAAGGTCGATGGCGGCTACAAGCTGACCGGCAACAAGATGTGGATATCCAACAGCCCCATCGCCGACGTGTTCGTCGTCTGGGCCAAGGAAGTGCAACCAGATGGAACCGTGGGCCAGATCCGCGGCTTTGTGCTCGAGAAGGGCTGGCAAGGCCTCTCGGCGCCCGCCATTCACGGCAAGGTGGGCTTGCGCGCCAGCATCACCGGCGAGATCGTGATGGACGGCGTGTTCTGCCCGGAAGAAAACGCCTTCCCCGAGGTGCGCGGCCTCAAGGGCCCGTTTACCTGCCTCAACAGCGCGCGCTACGGCATCGCCTGGGGCGCGTTGGGCGCGGCGGAAGATTGCTGGGTGCGCGCGCGCCAGTACACACTGGACCGCGTGCAGTTTGGCAGGCCCTTGGCGGCCAACCAGCTCATCCAGAAAAAGCTGGCCGACATGCAAACCGAGATCGCGCTGGGTCTGCAAGGCTGCTTGCGCCTGGGGCGCATGAAGGACGAAGGCACGGCGGCGGTGGAAATCACCTCTCTCCTCAAGCGCAACTCCTGCGGCAAGGCGCTCGACATCGCCCGCGTTGCGCGCGACATGATGGGCGGCAACGGCATCAGCGACGAATTTGGTGTCGCGCGCCATCTCGTCAACCTGGAAGTCGTCAACACCTACGAGGGCACGCACGACATCCATGCGCTCATCCTCGGACGAGCGCAAACCGGCATCGCCGCGTTCGCAAATTAGCGAGAGAATCTCTAAAAATACCAGATAAGTCCACCAGGAGCAGCTATGAAAATATTAGCGCGCAGGCGCCTTGGCCCGCTCGCGTTCGGGCTGGGCCTGACGTTCCTGGGTTCGGGCGCCTGGGCTCAGCAGGCGCCGTATCCCAGCCAGCCCATCACGCTCGTCGTGCCCTTTGCCGCTGGTAGTGGAACCGACGGCGTGGCCCGCACCGTGGCGCAGAAATGGGCCGAGCGGCTCAAGCAGCCGGTCTTGGTGGACAACAAGCCCGGTGCCAGCGCGCAGATTGCGGCATCTCTGGTGGCCAAAGCCAAACCGGACGGCTACACGCTGTTCATGACGACCAACACCTCGCATTCGGCCAACCCGCACCTGTTCACCAAACTCTCCTACGATCCGGTCAGGGACTTCACACCCGTGGCAAGAGTGGGCGAGCTGCCCTTTGCCCTGGCGGTCAATCCCAAGCTGCCGGTCACCAATCTGGCTGAATTGATTGCCTATGCCAAGGCGAATCCAGGCAAGCTGTCCTACGCCACGCCCAACAGCACTTCGCTGGTGGCCAGCGAGACCATCAAGCACATCGCCGGTGTGGACATGCTTGGTGTTCCCTACAAATCCAGCCCACAGGCCATGACGGACCTCATCGGCGGCCAGATACAGGTCTATGTCGCCGATCTCGGGTCGGGCGGCGCGATGCTGCGCAGCGACAAGGTGCGGCCGCTCGCCATCACCACCGCGCAGCCTTCCAAGCTGCTGCCGGGCGTACCGCCCGTGGCGCGGACCCTGCCGGGCTTTGACCTGACCTCCTGGAACGGCATCTTCGCGCCCGCCGCAACGCCCAGGCCGGTGGTCGACAAGCTCAACGCCGAGTTGCAGGCCGTGCTGGCCGACAAGGACGTGCAAGAAAAGCTTGCGGCGCTCGGGTTTGAGATCTGGCCGAGCAAGACGCCCGACGAGTTCGCCCAATACGTGAAGGACCAGCTGGCGCATTGGGGCACGCTCATCCGGCAGGCGGGCATCAAGCCGGAAGCACCGTGACGCCGTCCGGCGGCCCGGGTCCCCTGGCTGGCGTGCGGGTGCTCGACCTCACCAGCGTATTGATGGGGCCGTTCGCCACGCTGATTCTCGCGCAACTGGGCGCCGAGGTCATCAAGCTGGAGTCGCCCGAAGGCGACGTGGTGCGCCAGATCGGCCCCATGAAGCCCGGCCACGAACACGATGGCCTGGGCCCGCTCTTCGTGCAGACCAACATGGGCAAGAAAAGCATCGCGCTTGATCTCAAGGCTCCCGAAGGCCGCGCGGCCGCCGTTCGCCTGGCTCAAGAGGTGGATGTGTTGGTCAGCAACCTGCGCCCGCAGGCGCTCCTGCGGCTTGGGTTGGACGAAGCGAGCCTGCGCCCACTGGCGCCGCGTCTCATCCACGTGAGCTGCGTGGGCTTTGACCCCGAGGGGCCCTACGCGGACAAGCCGGCCTATGACGATCTGATCCAGGGCGCCACCGGCATTCCCTGGTTGATGCAGCGCCACGGCAGCCCGCAGCCAACCTATGCCCCCATCACCCTCGCCGACCGCGTGACGGGCCTGCACACCGTCTATGCCGTCACGGCGGCGCTGTATGCCCGCGAGAAAAGCGGCATGGGCCAGGCCGTGGTGGTCCCCATGTTCGAGGCGCTGACCCAGTTCGTGCTGGGTGACCATCTGGCCGGGCTGGCCTACGAGCCGCCCGTCGGCGAGCCCGGCTACGCACGCCTGCTCACGCCGCACCGCAAGCCCTATGCGACGGCCGATGGCCACCTGTGCGTGCTGATCTACAACGACAAGCAGTGGCAAGCCTTCTTTGCTGCCACCGGACGCGGCGATCTGGCCCATGACCCGCGTTTTGTCACGCAGGGCGGGCGCGCGGCGAACATCGACGCGGTATACGCCGAGGTCGCGCGCTGCATGAAGACGCGCAGCACCGCCGAATGGCGCCAGTTGCTCGACGCCGCCGACATACCCAACCAGCCAATGAACAGCCCCGCCGACCTGCTGGACGATCCGCACCACGCGGCGACCGGCTTCATCCGCCAGGTGCAACACCCCGTGTTGGGCGGGCTGCGTACCCCGGCCACGCCCACGCGCTGGTCGGCCACGCCGCCCGCGCGTGATCTGGCGCCCGCCCCCACCTTGGGAGAACACACCGCCGAAGTCCTGGCCAGCCTCGGCGCCCACCATCCAGCCGTCGTCCAGGAGCCCCGCCGCCATGAGCCATGAGTACACGCCTTCGCGCTACCTCATCCGCCCCGAGACCATTGCGCCCTACCACCCCGCCAACCACCATGGCACCGCCAACCGCCGGCTGATCGGGCCGGGGAACGTAGGCGCCCGGCAGATGGAGGTCGTGCTTGGCCGTCTGGAAAAAGGCGGCGGCGCACTGCCACACGCACACCCCGGCATCGAGCAGGCCTGCTATCTGCTGGAAGGCACGGCGCGCGTAACGGTCGGTGACGAGACGTTCGACCTGGCGCCCGGCGAGATGTGTTTTTTCCCTGCAGACGTGATGCACGTCTTCTCCGTGACCAGCGAGCAGCCCGTCAAGCTGCTGGTGATCTACAGCCCGCCGTATGGAGAAGCCCCGGAAAAGGTGATCCGGCCAGCGGCTTGACGGCATGGGTCATGGGCCAATTTGGCCGCACCTGACCGAAAATCAACCACGAACAGCTATGAAAACGATAGCTTTCAGCGTGACCACCTCCCCTGCAACCCTGCCTCACATCAGCGCGCGCCACAGCCAGAACCCCAGTACGGCCATCAACATCAGCGCAGCCATCACGCCGTGATTGGACGGCGCCAGATCGGGCCCTCGCCCCGGCACCCGGCCGCCAAGTACCGGCGCCAGCGCCACGCGGCCGCGCCGCAGCAGCCCAACCACCACCAGCGCCACATGGGCAAACACCAGGCCCAGCATGCCGCTGGCCAGTGCTTCATGAAGCTCGCCGAGCGCATCGGCGATGCGTTCACCTCCCCATTCGGCAAAGCCTGCGTAGCCAGACAGCAGCACCGGCGCGATCAACAGCAAAAGCAGCGCCACGGTGCCGCCCAGCAATTGCGCGGGCAGGGCGCTCCACTGGGGCGCGCGCGCCTTCAGCAAGCCGCTCGCCAAGGGGCCGAGTGCGCGCAGCCTTCGCATCAACAACCCCCAGCGGGCATGACGAGGGCCCCACAAGCCCCAGGCCACGCGCCAGGTCAACAGGCCCGCGAGCGTGTAGCCCAGCGTCACGTGAACCTGTTGCCAGCGATCGGAATCGCCCGTGATGTAGGCCAGCGCGAAGCACAGCGCAAACAGCGCGTGGAACAGCCGGCTGGCGGCGTCATTCACGCGCCGGCTGGGTGCGGGCACGTCGACGGGAGTGGACACGGGAAGATTCGATGTGGACGCAGGCATCATTTGAGGCTCAACAGGTAGGCGGTCAAGTCGGCTTTCTCGGCGGCGCTGCATTCGCGCGCGAACACGTCGCGACAATTCCGGCTGAACTGTTTGTCCACCTTGGCTTCGCGGGTGAACGAGCGCGGATTGAACGCAGGTGCCAGCGGAGCGATGCGCTTGCCGGTATCGGGGTGTTCGCCCGTGGCAGTCGGCGGAGCGCCATGGCAGCTCGCGCACGACCATTCGCCACCGGCTTTCTGCGTAAACAGGCGCTGGCCGCGCGTCGCGTCGCCGGGACGCCCGGCCTGCGCGGCAAAGCGCTCCGCCTGCGCGGCGGGGGTGGTGTCGGTCTGTGCGGCGGACACCTGGACTGCGGTGGTCATCAGACCCAGGACAACCAGGGGAACAAGAAACGGTGATTTCATGACGGGGGCGCAACAGCGCAATAAAACGATGAGAGGGATTGTTCCGGCGCCTGCGCCAACGCAATCTGAACGCCGCGTTCAGACTGCGTTCAGGTGCGCCGCAGACAATGGTCGGGTGCATTTCACGCGCCCTCATTCCGCTTCATGGCTTGCCTCGGGCCTGCTCGCGTGCGCCGTTTCGCTTGCGGCGCACGCACACGAGGACCATGACCGCGCGCGCGCCGCCCTGCGCGCGGGCGAGGCGCTGCCGCTGCCCCAGCTGATGGAGCGCATCGGCAAGGAATACCCCGGACGCCTGCTCGATGTGGAGCTGGAGGAAAAGCAAGGCCGCCTCATCTACGAGATCAAGCTGTTGGCCGGTGACGGCTCGCTCACCAAACTGTGGGTAGACGCCAAAAGCGGGCAGGTGATGCGCACGCGCGCGGTCCGCTGATGCGCGTTCTGGTGGTCGAGGACGACGCGCGCCTGGCCGCGCAATTGGGCGAAGCCTTGCGGGAGGCGGGCTACGCGGTGGACCTGTTGTCGGACGGCCAGGCCGCCTGGGTACACGGTGGCGTGGAGCCAGTGGACGCGGTGGTGCTCGACCTCGGGCTGCCCCGCCTCGCCTTCGACGACCGGAGCACCCCATGCTCTTCCTCATCATCGCCGCCATCGTGATGGTCGTCCTCTCCATCCTCGCCTCGATGGAGTCGGGCCGCGAGCACCACGATCCGCGCCTCTGAACGCGCTGTGTGACGCACCG